>CAZPJP010000017.1:0-19551 GCA_964586915.1 uncultured Anaerolineales bacterium | reverse complement strand
GCTTTCCAACAGTGCCCGGGCATTATAAGTGATGGCGAGTGAAGGGCAAGCTTGAGGCCGGTCATAGGGTAAGATCTCACCACGCAGGGTAGTCCGTAGTCTGCCAAAGAATGACGTGTTGGCGGGAAGATGGATAAGGTGATTCACGGTACAGGTACCACTTCACGGCATCCCGACAGACCGGCGGCATCAGCTGTTGGCAGGAGGGAATGGGCGCGGTATAGGTGGTCGAGGCGACAAAGGGCATTCCCCGCCACCGCTCCTCCCCTTCAAAGGCCGGAACGTTCAGCAACTCCGGGGTGATGACCAGAGAAGCCTCGCGCGCCGGCCACGACGCCGTAATCGCGAACTGGGAGAAATCCCGCAGATACCAGCCCAGCAGCGCGGCCAACTCCTGCTCTTGAACCACCGCAACGACGTCAAGCGCATCCCAGCGTGTGTCGCGCAAGACGGCGAGCTCGTGCAGCTTGTCGCGGAGATGTCGCAGATCACGCGACGTCGCTTTGACAACCGCTGGCTCAATGGTCGAATCTGAGCGGATGAATGCCAGTCCTAGTGCGAAGCTAGTCTGTACGAGTAAAAACGCTGCCGCAAAGCCCAGGAACGCCCCCCGCCAAACGTGGTCAGTCGGCAGCGGGAACATGAAGAGAAAGAGGATCAGCGCCTGTAACGCAAGAAGCACCGCGATACCCAGAAAGACAAGCCCGGCCTGATCGGCATAGGCTAATCCTACAGCGTGCTGAGCCATAACGAGGAAAGCTGGAAGCCAGAAGACCAAAGCGATCAGCGCGTGCAACCCAACCCATCGTTGGGACGAGGATGGGATACCCGACACGACCTGCGCCAGTCCAAAGCCAGCCAGCAGCGCAACGGGCATAACGACGCCACTCAGGGAGCCCGCCGTGCTTCCCGGACGTGCCAGGCTCAACGTGAGCGCACCTACACCCCACAGCGCCCACATGACAGGCGCTGACCGAAGCAAGGACGAAGGATTTCTCTTGGCAGATAGAAGCAAGAACACAAGTCCGGCACCGGTCAGGATCAGCAAGAAGGGCTCATAAAGCGCCAGCAGGAGCAGATCGCTGCTGCCTGAGCCTGTCTGACGCTGCCAACCCGCCAGCCACGCTGCGGCGCCATCGGCAATGCCAGACCACCCCGACCACCGCAACCCGAAACCGATCGAGATCAGCCACGCTACAGCCAACCCGACCACGACACTCCGCCGCCAGCGCAGGGCAGATCCTGGCCCTAGTCGAGACCGCCGCAAAAGGACCCACACGATCAGACCCGGCACGAGCAGATCATAGAACGCCGGACCACCCAACAGACCTAAAGCAACGCCCAGCGCAAGATAGCCCTCACGCCCGTTGATAACCGGATGCTCGCGACCCGAAGAATCGCGAAGACCGGACGTAGCCTGCATCAGCGCGGTGACGACAAGAGCTGCGCCCAGGATGCCTAGGGCCGCCGCATCAACGCGGCGGGCAGCAAAAAGCGCCAGTGGGGAACTCAGAAGCAACCCCCCGGCAGCCAGCGCGCCAACCCACCCCACCTGACGGCGCCAGAGGAGCGGAAAAGCGACGATCCCAATGCCGGCAAGGGCCGGCAGAAGACGAGCAATACCATCCCCCGCTCCGAAGACAGCGAAGAGCACCGCGTTGCCGACGAGGAGCAAGGGGCTCTCACTGCCCTGAGGATGTGCAGCCGAGCTGGGCCAACCTCGGCCTTGCGCGGCATCCAGCGATGCCATCGCACGCACGGCCTCGGCGGGAGCGAGCGGCGTCATAGACAGCGCAAGCAGACGGGAGGCGAGGGCAAGCGCCAGCAGACCGATCCACACCCAGCGAAATCGCATGAGGGAGGCTGCGGACAACCCGGAGTCAGCGGACGTCTCAGGCATGGACCTCGGATACCTGCCCGGTCCCGGTCAGAGAGCGGATCACACGACGGATCGCAGGCTCCTGCGCCTCGATGCTCTCCATCAGATGAAATTGAACCAACGCGCGCATCAGGTTATGCTCCGGGTAACGGGTCTTGAAGTAGACATCGCCCGCAAGATAGTCGGTGAAAAATCGGAGCCCCATCTCAAACGCCAGGACACGCACCGAATCGAATAGGTAAGCATAATCAGCAGGCGTATAGAAGTCACGGACCTCGGGCAAGTACCCCTTGAGGATCACCTCGCACAGATCGAGCTCGAAGGCGACCCGATCGATCTCTTGGGTCTCCTCACCCAACGGGTTGCAGCTGGAGCGCAGACAGTCGCCAATGTCGTATTGGACGAGGCCCGGCTTCACCGTGTCCAGATCGATAATGCTGACGGCTCGCCCGGTCTCATCATCGATCATTATGTTATCGATCTTGGGATCACCGTGGGTGGGCCGCTCGCGCAATCGACCCACAGCTTGCGCGTCCTGCAGCACCGTCGCCCAGTCCCGGCGTGTATCGATGAAATCCTTGCAATAGCGGACTTCCGCAGCGTGCTGAACAGGCCTCTCAGACGACGCATCGCGCTCCGCCTCGAGCGCCTGATCGTAGAGTCGAAGATAATGCGGCATAATGTGAAAGCCCGGCAGCGTGTCGTGAAGCTTCTGGATGTCGAGATCGCTGATCGAGCGCTGGAACCGCCCCAACGCATAGCCTGCCTCGCCGGCGTGTTGAGGACTGTTCACCTTCGGGTAGGTCCTAGCGCCCTCGATGAACGAGAGCGCGCGCCAGAACTCCTCCTGGGCATCCACGACGTAGTCCTCTCCCTCAGCTGTGACGATAATGGTGGGAAGCTCCCACCGCCTGGAGGGCGCCGTCGTCTGCTTTCGCGTCATCACGTGTTCGGTCACAGCTCGCAAATTGGCCATGATCAACTTCGGATAGGGGAAGACGTTCTGGTTAATCCGCTGCAGGATAAACCGAGTCCGGTCATGTCCACCGACGCGCACAAGATACGTGTCATTGATGTTTCCCGAACCGTACGGTCTGACGCTCTCCACACCCGCGGCGGCGGGCTTGAATCTCGCGGCAACGCTCACAATCTCATCCACACGGAGTCTCCTCAGGACGAAAAAGCTGAAGAATCCCCCATCGCTCAAGGGGGGGCGCTTTGTAGATACTTGGCTGCGCCCGTACACGACAGCGGGCGACTGCCTGACCGGTCATCGTAGCCAGTCACCCGTCGGCGTCGGAGCTTTCGAGGCGCCTACGCGCTCTCGCGCTGGGCCCTTAGCTTCTGCTGGATCTTGGCCCAGGTATCGCGCAGCTCAATGGTTCGATTCAGGACGAGGTGCCCCTCCGTCGTGTCCGGATCTACGGAGAAATATCCGATACGCATGAACTGACACCGATAGCCGGGGTCCTTCTCCGCGAGTCCGGGCTCTACCTTGCCCGTCACGACCTCAAGCGAGTTAGGATTGAGATTGTCCAGGAAACTCGCCCCCCCCTCAACATCCTCCGGGTCCTCCTCCATAAAGAGCCGCTCATACAACCGTATCTCAGCATCCAAGGCGTGTGCCGCCGAGACCCAGTGGAGCGTACCGCGTACCTTTCTCCCGTCTGGGGCCTCGCCCCCGCGGGACTCGGGGTCATAGACGCAGTGAACCTCGACGACATTGCCGTCTTCGTCCTTGACAACATCCTTATAGGTGATGAGGTAAGCGCTCTTCAGACGCACCTCGCGGCCCGGCGCCAGGCGATAATACTTACGCGGCGGATCCTCCATAAAGTCATCCCGCTCGATGTAGACCTCACGAGAGAAAGGCACCTCGCGAGTTCCCATCTCAGGACGGTAGGGATGATTCTCAATCTCCATCCACTCGACCTGATCCTCGGGGTAGTTACCGATAACCACCTTGATGGGGTCCAGCACCCCCAGCACGCGCGGCGTTCGCTCGTTCAGATCCTCGCGCACCGCGTGCTCCAAGAGCGCAAAGTCGACCACGCTGTTGGCCGTCGACACACCAATACGGTCGCAGAAGGTGTTGATCGCCTCGGGCGTGTAGCCACGGCGGCGCATCCCGGCGATAGTTGGCATCCTGGGATCGTCCCAGCCCTTGACATAGCCCTCTTCTACCACCTGAAGCAGCTTGCGCTTGCTCAACACCGTGTAGGTCATAAAGAGGCGCGCAAACTCAATTTGACGGGGATGGTAGATGTCGAGTTGATCCAGAAACCAATCGTAGAGAGGGCGGTGATCGCGGTACCCTAGATCGCAGAGTGAGTGCGTGATACCCTCAATGGAGTCCTCCAGGCCGTGGGCCCAATCGTACATGGGGTAGATGCACCACTCATCGCCCTGGCGGTGATGAGGTTCGTGAAGGATACGGTACATAACAGGATCACGCATGTTGAGGTTGGGCGAGCTCATATCAATCTTGGCGCGCAGGACCCGAGACTCCTCAGGGAACTCACCGGCCCGCATGCGCCGGAAGAGATCGAGGTTCTCCTCGACCGAGCGGTCGCGATAGGGGCTGTTTTTCCCGGGCTCCGTCAGGGTGCCCCGGTACTCGCGGATCTCCGCGGGGCTCAAGTCGTCCACGTAGGCCTGTCCTTGCTTGATCAGCTGTTCCGCCCAGGCGTACATCTGCTCGAAGTAATCCGAGGCGAAGAGGACCTCATCCCCGAAATCCCAACCGAGCCACCGGACGTCGTCCACAATACTGTCGACGTATTGCTCCTCCTCCTTCACCGGGTTGGTATCGTCGAAGCGCAGATTGAACTTGCCACCGAAATCGCGCGCCACGCCGGCGTCGATGTTCAGCGCCTTGGCATGTCCGATGTGGAGAAAGCCGTTGGGCTCCGGCGGAAACCGCGTATGGACCCGTCGATCGAACCGGCCGGACTTGATGTCCTCGACAACGGCGGTACGGATGAAATCCGTCGCCAGCTCGTCGAGCTCCTCCTCGCTCAGTGTGACCCTATCGTGGAACTTCTCGCCCAAATCTTCCATGGATTCTCACTCCTTCCCTCAAACGTTAATAGTACCAAAACCGGACGCAAGAGCAAAGGAGCCGCGACCGATACTCCCGGCGACCCTTGGCTCAGCCACCGGGCTCGGCATCGACCTGATAGATGACGACACCGTTCTGGTCATAGACCGCAGGATACATCTCGTCGAACTTCTGCAGCCCAGCAATTGGATAGCGCTGCTGCTCCGTCGGGCCAATATACACATAAGTGATCTGATAGTTCTCCAGTATCGTGCGCACCAACATCTCATCCGAGGTGGTAAAGAGCAGCTCCAGGTCATTTTCCCGGCGGGCAGGCTCATCGTAGTTACCCCGCCACTGACGCTGGTGGCCGCCCCAGCCCAGGACCGTAGGGAGCCCCGTGAAAGCTGAAACCCGTCCCTCGTAGATATAGGCCCGGTGTTGGTCTCCCGGCGCCTCCACAATTACTGGTGCACCCTCAACGTTCCTGTTCAGCCACTGAACCGCCATGTAGTCCGGCGAATGGGCCTCGGCCAGCCAGGCGGCCCCATCAAGGGTCCAGGGGACGCCGTGCTGTCTGGCACGCGCCGGAACCGCCAGCACTGTATAGACCAAGCCGGCTACAACGAGTGCTCCGGAGACCACAACGGCAAGACCCCGCCACGGCTGTCGCCGATCACGCGGTCGTCGCTCCAGCCAGCGCGCGAGCTGCCATGCGCCCGCAAGCCCCCAGAAGATCCAGGCCTGAAAGTAGAACTTGAAGATCGTGTTCATACGGGTCATGAACACATCCTGCAGATAGACAAACTCCGGCGCCAACGTGAGCAGCAGACCGAGAAGCGCCAACAGGAGAGGGAAACGATCGCCCAACCCAGGATCGAGTGTATCAACCCTTGTGCTTGTTGCCTCGGCGCCTGGCCCCCGTTCACGGGGAAGTCGGGCCTCGATGAGGGTTAGCAGCACAGCGCCAACGCCCACGGCCAGAATGATGCCGACCCACGGATGCGCCAACCGGCGCGCAACTGCCGCGATCGCCGTCTCAGGGGGAAGCGTGTAGCCCTGAACCGATTCACCACGCAAGATGATCATGAGGTAAGGGTAAGCCGAGATCGAGCCCACCAAGAGGCCGAGCAGTGCGACGATCATCACTAAGCCCAGACCTAGCCCCAGTGCTCGATACCACCGAATCTCTCGGCGAACTGCCGCCTGGATAACCAATCCCGCGACGGGCACCAAGAGGGGCAAGAACATCACCACAAACTGCTGAGTCTTGGTCGCGTTAAAGAGATTGGGCAAGATACCACCCGCCTGCGACCGCAAAGCAATCCAGAAAGGCAGATAGAGGCCGATGCTGAGTAGCCCGAGCGCCACCGCTTCGGGGAGCACGCGCCAGACCGTCTCGAAAAAAGCGGTCAGGGATCTCTCCTTGTGCGTGTAGCGACCCAGAATCCAGGCGCCCACGAGGAGCGCCCAATAGATGGGCAAATCCCACGTATTGAGAAAACCGAGCGAGCCGAGAAGGACAGCATCCCCCACTAGGGGTCCAAGACGGGGCCCTAAGGCGTGCCAGAGCCGCCTCAACCACGCGGTTTCTCCTGAGACCGCGGGTTTGGGCTCCTCTCGCGCGCGGAGATAGGCGTTGAGAGCTAACGCTATCGCAAGGAAGACAAAGGGCAGCGCCAATACATGGGGGTGCATATCACCAAGGATGAAGCTGAAGGCCGGGAATTCATCGATCACCTCTTGGGAATCACCCCAAGGCGTGCGGTCGTGCAGCGTGCGAGAGGCCTGCCACCACCAGTGGAAGCGCTGCGGAATCCAGGTGTAGGGCGGCTCGGGAGGGGTGTTCAGCGAACGGATGTCCATCCAGCTCCAAAAACTGGGCGGCAAGAGGCCACGTGCATACAACACCTCTAGCAGCCCCTCTCCATTGCCGGCGATCAGGGTCAAGAGAGGGGCCAGGAGTGGCCGTAGAACGCTGCCGCCATCCAACATGTCGTACAGAAGGCCATAGGCCTGCACGGCAACCAGCGCGAACCAGCCCGCATTCCCAAGGTTAAAGGCTACGGTCGACGGAAGCAGGGAGAGGCGCGTAAGTATGCCCAGCAATAGATAGCCCAGATAGTAATAGGAGATCGTGAAGCCGGAGAGCCACGGGTCATGGGGGGGTAGATTGGGCGCGCGCAGCGTGGCGTTGAGGAACGCGATCTCCATCCACTTCTCACCGCCCGCGGTCTGAATCTGAGGCTGCGTCGCCCGGACGAGCGCCCATACCACCAATGCGATCAGGAAAAGACCTTCAGCGACGAAAACATGGTGGCGATGATCTCGCCACCACGGACCCACCTCGCCCCACTGCCCCTGCATCAGCCACAGGCCGGCGGCCAACACCAGACCCGACGCCATTAAGGCCGCCCCAGCGCTGTTCTCCCAGAGATGCAGGATGCCGCCCCACCAAAAGACAACGCCGGTCAGCAGCAAACCCAGCGCTTTCGCCACGGCATAGCCGCGCGAGGGGAGGCGGCGCAATGCGGCGAAAGCCAGGGGCCAGCCAACCAGCGACATAAATTGGAGTGTCAGATACCATGCGATGATCGATGTCAGCATCTATTCCGTCATTCTACTGTAAAAAGCTTACCTAGCTACGTGCCCACCTTGGGTCGAGAAGCGCCCCCCGCCTCTTCACTGGGGGTCCACCGCTATCAACGGCGCGATACGTTCATAGATCACCGAGCCAATTCCGGGCACCCTCATCAGATCCTCGGTGCGCCGGAAGGGTCCATTAGCCTCTCGAAACGCAACGATCGCCTCTGCACGCACAACACCGATGTTGGGAAGACCCTGAAGCGCCTCCAACGATGCTGTGTTGATGTCGAGCGGATCTGTCGCCGTGACGGCACCCACCGTCGCCTGCGGTACCCGACCGGCTTCGCCGGCGGTTGCGAGCCGAGGAACGAGCACGTGCTGGTTGTCGGATATCGCCGCAGCAAAGTTCAGTGCGTCCAGGTCAGCGCCAGCCGTAGCGCCGCCTGCCGCATCGACAGCATCGCCCACCAGGCTCCCTGGCGGCAACTCAACGATCTGAGGCGTCCGAACCGCCCCGCTGACATAGACGCGGATGGGCCAGGGCGTGACACTGAGCGTCGGCGCGACATCACCAACCCATCCGGAGACCGGTTGCAGCCGCTCCGCCCACCCATCCGGCGGCACGAGCCCGGGCAAGGCCGCCGCCGCTCTGGTTCGAAGCCCGTAGGCGCCGATAAGCACCCCGACGAGCAAGGCGATCCCGACGACACCCCCTATGGCAACCCTTCGCCAGGCCCGCAGCTTTGCCCACGCTTCCGCGCGCATCTGCTCCCGGACCCGAGCGCGCCACCGCCTCAGCTCCTCAGTGCGTATGTAGCGCTCGACAGCCTCCTCGGGAACAACACCCCTGATATCGTCCTTACGTTCCGCATCCATGCCCCTTGATCCCCGTGGTTGGAAGAAGCACCGCAGTTCGTTTCCGTCGCGGGCGGCGAGCCCTATCTCCTGTCAGGAGGTCTCGTGATCCTTACGTCCCAACAGACGACGGTGCGCCAGGCCGCGCGTTTGACGATAGAAGTCTCGAAGCTTGGGCGTCCCAATGTTGCCGCCTGCCTCGAAGTAATGCCGCGCCGCTTGGCCCATCCCCCAGGTCGTAGCAGCCGAGAGTGCTGCCGAGACCAACCATCCCAGCCCCGGCACCAGCTTTGCCAACTGCATTCCAAGATAGCGCGACAGCAGGCTCCCGGCCATCGTCGTCAGCAATTCGCGCGCGTGCGAAACTGTCATCGACTGACCGTACACCACCGCAATACGCAACACTAAGCGGGTCTGCGCGGCCAGAAGCAAAGGTATATCAAGGCCCGGGATCGGCTCGAGGGAGACGAGGGCGGTGACCCAAGCGGTGCGCCGAACCATCCGATTGACAATGTGCCGGCGTACATCGGGGAGTGCTTTGGCCATCGCTACGGCGACCCCAGGTTCCGCAGCCAGTATCTCCGGCAACAGGCGGTCGACAACCCCGTCGCCCGTCTGGGCCGAGATCGGTATCGGGCGCTCGCCGAGGAGCGCCTCCATATTCTCAAGCACGTGCGGTAGCTCCCTGCGAATCAGGTCCGTCTTGTTCAACGCCACAATGACCGGCGCGTCCAGGTTCCGGAGCATCTCGTACAGATCGCGATCCGATTGGCGAAGGCCAGCCACGGCGTCGAGCAGCAGCAGGATGAGGTCCGCATCCGAGGCTGCCTCTTGCGCAGTCGCGGCCCGATCGACGCCCCAGACCTCCCCGAACCCCGGGGTATCGACGAGGAGAAAAGGGCCCAAGGGATGCTCAACGATCCCTGTCGTGGTGCCGGGCACCGCACTGGTGGCCGAGAGCCGATGACCATGAAGCCGGTTGAAGAGGGTCGACTTCCCGCTGTTGACCGGACCCACAATCACCAGCCGCGACGCAGCTTCCTGAGCGACCTCCTGCTCCAACACGTGCCAGTCCAGCGACCGCAACAGCGTCTGGACGTCTCGCAATCGACCGGGAAGCCTGAACACGCTCATGGCAAGGAGTTTAGCACGGAATGTCCTTTCGAGCGATTCCGCGTATGCTCAGCCATATTCGGGTCGGAGGGATTGGGCTGGTGACGGACCTCAAGCGACGAGCGACAAGCCGATCCGTCCCCGGTCGATGTCGACATTGAGGATCTCGACATCGACGACATCGCCAACCGAGACTTTCTCGTACGGATCGCGGACGTACTCTTGGCCCATCTGGCTGACGTGGATCAGGCCATTGCGCTTGACGCCAATATCGACGAACGCACCGAAGTCCACAACGTTTCGCACCGTCCCCTTAAGTCGCATTCCCGGGCGCAGGTCCTCCATCGTGAGTACGTCGCTACGCAGGACGGGCCCCTCCAGCTCATCGCGGGGATCGCGACCGGGCCGCGCCAGCGCCTCAAGGATGTCCTCGAGGGTCGGTCGTCCCGTCCCCAGTGCCTGGGCCAGCTCACTCAGATCCAGCTCCCGCCGGAGATCACGGAGGCCGGAGGACAGATCGGGATGCCCGATGGGCAAGCCCACGAGATCGAGCACCGCCCGCGCTGCATCGTAGCTTTCAGGGTGGATGGGCGTATTGTCCAGGGGCTCGACGCCTCCGGGCAGTCGCAGAAAACCGGCCGCCTGCTCAAAGGTCTTCGGGCCGATCCCAGGGACGTCCGTCAGCGCTTCGCGGGACTTGAAGGGACCCCGTGCATCACGGAACGCGACGATCTTCTCCGCCGTCTTCGGTCCGATACCGGAGATGTACCCTAACAGCGCCGGTGAGGCGGTGTTGAGATCCGCCCCAATGGCATTCACCGTCGACGTCACCACGACGTCCAGGGCCTCAGCCAGGGACTTCTGATCGACGTCGTGTTGATAGAGCCCGACGCCGATGGCCTCAGGATCGATCTTCACCAACTCGGCGAGCGGATCCTGCAGTCGCCGCGCAATGGAAACCGCGCCCCGAAGGGAAACGTCGAGATCCGGCAGCTCCTTTCGGGCGAGGGGGGAGGCCGAGTAGACCGAAGCCCCAGCCTCGCTCACAATCGTATAGCTGACCGACAACCCCTCGCCGATCATCTCGCCCACCAACGCCTCAGTCTCTCGGCTGGCTGTCCCATTGCCAATGGCGATCACGGTGACGTCGTGCTCGCCCACGAGATGCCGCAGGGTGTCTTTCGCCTGCTGGCGACGCCGGCCGGGATAGATCGTGCGCGTCGCAAGCACCTTGCCGGTGGGATCGACGACCGCCACCTTGCATCCGGTCCGATAGCCCGGATCGATGCCCAAGACCGTCTGATCACGCATCGGCGGCTGCAGCAACAGCGAGCGCACGTTGGTCGTAAAGACCTCGATCGCGTGCGCATCTGCAGCCGCGGTCAGCTCGCGGCGCACCTCGCGCTCGAGCGCCGGGAAGAGAAGCCGGTCATAGCCGTCTCTACGCGCCTCGATGAGATCGTCGGAGAGCGAGCTCGCAGGATCCGAAGGATAGTGCACAGCCAGGACGCCCAGCGCCTCCGCCTCCGGGAACTCCAAACTGATGCGCAGAACCCCCTCACGCTCCCCGCGGTTGAGGGCCAGGACCTGATGGGGGCGCAGTCCCCTCACGTCACCGAAAAAGCTGTAGTAGAGCTCGTAAGTGCCGTTGGGGTCCAGGCTCCCGTCGGCGACCTCCACACTCAGGATGCCGTGACGTCTGACGAGATCGCGCATCTGCGCACGGACCTCTGGATCGTCGGCAATCGCCTCGGCGACAATATCCCGAGCCCCTTGATAGGCCTCCTCTATCGACGCGGTGCCGAGGGCGTCCTCGGCGGAGGTCGCCTCGCGAACAAAAGGGGCCGCCAGTTCCGGCCTCTTGCCCTCCAAGGGTTGTGAGAGGATCAGATCGGCAAGCGGCTGCAGACCCCTTTTCCGAGCCCGCGTCGCGCGCGTCTGCCGCTTGGGCCGGTACGGGCGATAGAGATCCTCCAGGCGCTGCAGCGTCTCTGCCCGCTCGACCTCCGCTTTCAGTTGGGGCGTCAGTACGTCCTGATCGGCAAGGCTATGGAGAATCGTCTGCCGACGTTCTTCAAGGTTGCGACGGTACTGGAGCCGTTCGGAAATTGCGCGCAGCTCCACCTCGTCTAGCGAGCCGGTCATCTCTTTTCGATAGCGAGCGATGAAGGGAATGGTGTTCCCCGCATCAAGCAACTGAACCGCGGCGCGAACTCGGGACAACCCAAGTGACAGGTCCGCTGCGACCGCCGCGACCATCCCATTCTGATCCATACGCTTCACCTCTGTGTCATCTGAAACGATCCCGCTCACTCCAGGCGTCGGGAGAGAGCAAAGACAGCAACCCCTCCGATCGCCACGCCCAGGCCGCCCAGCGCGGCGAGCTGGTGCCACATATCTATGAGCCCGGCGCCCTTGAGCATCACCGCACGCACAAAAGTAAGATAGTAAGGGATCGGCTTTCGGCGCTGTGATCGCGATCGATCACGGCGATTGGGACATCGCGGATGCGACTGGAGGTCGCCTGTGCGAGCAGCACGAGCTGGAGCACAGGCATCAGAATCATAAAGAGCATCAGCACGCGGTCACGAAAGAACTGGCGCAGATCCTTGATCGCGATTGCCCAAACGGTGACAAGGTCCATACGATGACGCTCTGTCCCTCTAGCGTGCCCCCACCATCTGCGCGGCCCGGCGTCCCATCTCCACGGCGTAGTTCGTACCCCGGTCCCACGGATAGACCTGGCTCATGTTCGCCATATAGAGATTGGGGATCGGCGTCTCCAGCGGCGGAATGCGCGCCGAGTGGTTCACGAAGGGCACCGGCTGCGCATAGATCTCCGTGAACTTCCAAGACTTGCGTATCCAATCGCGGGTGAAGCTCGGGTTGATCCGCTGGATGCCGGGGATGAAGCGCGCCAGCATCTCCTCCTCACTGAGCTCGAAGTACGCGTGATCGGGCGGGAGATAGTCGCCGCAGTAGACAATCGTGTCACCACCATAGTGCGTGCGGTCCATATAGTTCGTGTGCTCGACGAAAGCCAGGAAAGGAAAGCCCTCACGCTTCGGGATGTTGATCCAGTAATGCTCCCGAGTGACCTGATGTTTGAGGGCCAACACCATCACGACGGCCCCCATTGACTCGAGCTCGTCCAACCCGGCGGTGTACGTTGCCGGAAGTTTGGGCGTGCGATCCTTGAGCATATTAGGGGAGCACGTTGCCAAGACCCGATCGTGCATCTGATCCCCGGCCCGGAGTTCGAGCCGAATGCGCCCATCGTTCTCGGGATGAATCCCACGAACGTGATGCTCCAGGCGAATAGTGCCACCCCATTTCCGCACCTCGTCCGCCAGGCCATCGAGGAAGCACTGAAATCCCCCCTTGAAGTACCCCAGCTTCGGTGTGCGTTTGGCCAACCGGGCCCAGAACCAGGCCAGATTGACGTCCTGATAATACTTGCCGAACTTCCCCTCCAGCAGCGGCTGCCAGAGGATCTTGTACCCTCGCTCGCCGAGCGCTTTGGAGAGCCAGCGATGCGCCGTTGTCCGCTCAAAGGGACGCCAAAAAGGATTGTAGCGCAGGAACGCCGCAACAGCGCCAAAGCGCACGCGGTCTATGAAGGGCAACGGCTTGAACTTCAGCACCCGCAAGGGGCTATCGAGCGGATAGATCCCGCCCTGGTAATAGATCGAGGTTACAGGTCGCCGGAAGATAAGCAGATCGTCGAGGCCGATCTCACCGGCGAAATCGATAATGTCACGATCGCTGGCGAAGATATGATGATAAAAACGCTCCAGAGACCAGTCCCAAGCATCGTCCTTGAACCCTGCAGCGAGACCACCGACATAAGGTCTTGCCTCATAAATCGTGACTTGATGACCGGCCTTGAGCAGATCGTACGCGGCGGTCAGGCCGGTCACCCCTGCGCCGACGATCCCGATGTTGGTCATGTGGAGGTTCCTTCTGAGTAGATTGGGCCCGAAACGCTGGGGGCCCGAAACCCTTGGGGGCCCGAAATGCTTGGGGCCAGAAGACTAGGGCCGGGAGGATCGGCTGTGCGAGCAGCAGACGAAAGGGGAGACCGTCCCCGATCAGCCCTCAATAATGAAAAGGTGCTTGATCCCTATGGCACGACGCCCTCTTTGACCGGCGCTGGCTCGCCGACGAGCGACCATGGGCCGGCCCACGTGATCTCGACCTGAGCCAGCTGTCCCAACCACGACTCGCCTACCTCTCCATCGAAGAAGACCAGGCGATCGGTGCTGGTACGACCGAACCAGCGATGCTTCCGCGCGTCCCAGCCCTCGACGAGCACCTCGACGGTCTCACCAAGGTAGTCCGCGTTCAGTTCTGAAAGGATCTCCGATTGCAGATCATCCAGGGCTTTGCGGCGCCGTTCTTTCTCATCACGGGAGAGCGCATCGTCGAACTGCCGCGTCGCAACCGTCAGCGGTCGGGCCGAATAGCGAGCAATGTGTGCTTTGTCCAGCCGGAGCTCTTGAAGGAGCTCATAGGTGTTCCCGAACTGCGCCTCTGTCTCCCCGGGAAACCCCACGATGATATCGGTCGCGATGGAGACGCCCGGGATGGTTTCCCGGATGCGCGCCACCAAGTTCCGGTACTCGTCCACCGTATAGCCGCGTCGCATGCGCGCCAAGACCTCGTCATCCCCGGCCTGCACCGGCACCTCGATGTGAGGGCAGACCTTCGGCAGATCTGCGACGGCCTCAAGCAGATCCTGTCGCATCCAGTTCGGGTGGCTCGTGAGGAAGCGGAGGCGTTGAAGCCCCTCGATCTCGTGAACCGCGCGCAATAGCGTGACCAGGGGTGTCGTCGTGGCGCCCTCGAACTCGGGTAGATCGTACCCATAACGGTCAACGATCTGTCCCAGCAGCGTGATCTCCTGCACGCCTTGGGCGGCCAACTGACGCGCCTCGGCGACCACCGCCGCCATCGGCCGGCTGCGCTCCGCGCCCCGACGATAAGGAATCACACAATAAGTGCACGCGTGCGAACAGCCCAACACCACCGGAAGATACGCAGTGACGGCTTGATCTTTCTCCGAGGGCGGGAGGATGGTATCGGTGCGGCTTAACGCCAAACGACGGGATTCTGCGTCCGCGATGAGCGTCTGCGCCTCGCTCAAACTCCCCTCTTGCGCCAGGTGAGCCCACAGTTCAGTCGGATCCGAGGGAGGCAAAAAGAGATCCACCCATGGGAACCGCTCTTGAAGCGGCCCAGCATCCTTCACGCCGACCATGCACCCCATCAGAGCCAAGATGCGATCAGGATGGCGCTCTTTGAAGCGCCTCAGCTGGTTGAGACGACCGACGACCTTGTCCTCGGGTTGCTGCCGCACCACGCACGTGTTGAGGATCACCACATCGGCGTCCCTCGCACGCTCGGCCGGTTCATATCCCAAGCGCTCCAGCCCGGCCGCGACACGCTGGGAGTCCGCCACGTTCATCTGACAACCAATCGTCCAAATGTGATATTGCATTTCGTTAATGGCCTTATTTTTTATATTCAACGCATTCTACCGCACAAGGAGTCGCGGTCAAGCCTGCGGGGCAGATCGAGGCATTCAGCGCCTGACGGAATAGATGTTGCGCTGGTGGCAGATCTGAGTCGTCCGCCTTCGAGGCTGAGCAGGTGGGATCAGCGTCTCTCCCACTCCTTGGTAGCTTGCCGGATCAGCGCTCGGATCTCGGGATCGGGGATCTCATCGACCTCGCGGTAGACAGCGCCATCCACGGCGATGCTGATTCCTCCACCGGGCAGATTCGTTAGCTTAACCGAGCGCCCCTGGAGCGAGGGCGACGCAATCAGCAGCTCATCAACGATCTCACCGATTTCGTGCGCAAGATCGATAGTCGGGATCATAGCCGAGGGAGATGCGACACGGCGTGTGAGAGGTTCCTGCGGTCGCGTCGGACCGGCGCCAACACCGGGCGGCGATGCCGCCCGCACACCTTCCCGAGCGGAGGATGACGCAGGCCTAGACATCGCCTCCTCCTCACGCTGTCTCTGCTGCACGTAATCGCGGGCGAAGCTCGCCAACGACCGAAGCGCGGCAAGGACCTCGGCGCGCACGTTGGCATCCGGGATCGCCGCCAACGCAGCATATCGCCGTCCCTGGACGTGAACCTCCCATTTGCCGGACTTCGAGCGCTTCAGACCCAGAAAATACTCAACATCCTCACCCGACGACTCGGGAGGCACAGTGAGGGCAGAAGCCGGTCGGTCCTCTTTGCGGCGAGTAAGAACCCACACCAACCAAGCCACCATCACCACAATGCCGACCGCAAGCACGATCAAGAGCGGGAGCAACCACGCGTACAACTGATCACCATTCTGGGGAATCATATCGCCTCCTGTTGAGCGAAGAGAACTGCCCGATTAATCCGGTTTCCATAGTTCACCGACCAAGTGGACACGCCACGACACGGGGAGGAGCCCCTCAAGAGCGACGGCGAGCGCAAAGGGCATCCCGCCGCTGGCGAAATAGGAGGGATCCTCGATGAGCGCGATCTCCCGAACTCTTAGCCCGGATGCTACAGCCAACCGCTCGATGTCCTGAACTGTGTTGACACGATAGACAACAGGGAATGTGTCCGCAGCCGCGCGCCCATAGATCCACGTAACGATCTCGCTCTGGAGACGCCACTTTGACCGCCCACGCCGGCTTTGCGCCAAGACGCCGCTCAGGCGAGGAAGCGGATGCCTGGCATTCGGCGTCAGGAAGAAGAAGGCGCCCCCAGGCAGAAGGATACGCGAGATCTCCAGAAAAGTCTCTTCGGGCACCGAGAGATGCTCAAGCACCCAGGACGCGACGACGACATCGAACGCCGCCGCCGCAAAAGGTAGGTCCTGGGAATGAGCGCAGCCACGCGGCAGCGCCGACACCCGATGTTCTCGCAGCGACGAGAGGTCCGGATCGACCCCCACCCAATGCCCGCGATTCCCTAGCCGCTCGACAACCCCCCCGCGCCCACATCCCAGGTCCAAAACCCTGACATTCGGAGCGAGCCGTTTGGCCACCCAGCGCTGATAGACAGCCGTTGCAGGCGCCCACCCTGGTCGCAATCGACCATAGCGTTCGCGGAAGCCTTCCAAGCGATCCAGGTCCTTCATAACCGAATTTTAATCCAAGCTCCCCATTTTCCAAAAGGTGCCATCAATGCTAAGATAACCCTGAAGCAAGAGGTGACCACACAATCCTGTGAGATGCGCAAGGTCGGCGCCGCTTGGTGGGCTGGGCCTTCCATCTCCTAGAAAGCCGGGCGTAAGAAGACACGAGCGGGAATCCACCGCGAAAGGAGACTCCGATGGCCTACGACTGGTATAAGGACGCTGTCTTCTACGAGGTGTCGGTGCGGGCCTTCGCCGACAGCAACAACGATGGCATTGGCGATCTGGCGGGACTGGCCTCAAGATTGGATTACCTGGCTGAGCTGGGAATCGATGCGGTCTGGATGTTACCGATCTTTCCCTCGCCGCTGCGAGATGATGGATACGACGTCGCGGATTACCGGAGCATCCATCCCGATTACGGGACCCTCGGTGACTTCCGGCATCTCATCGAGGAAGCGCACAAGCGGGACCTTCGGATCGTCGTGGAACTCGTGCCCAACCACACGTCAGACCAACATCCCTGGTTTCAGGCCTCAAGAAATCCCGACCATCCAGAGCACGAGACATACCGAGACTGGTACGTGTGGAGCGACACGGACGAGAAATACGAGGAGGCACGGATCATCTTCATCGATTACGAGCCCTCGAATTGGACGTATGATAAGCTACGCGGGCAGTATTATTGGCATCGTTTCTTCCACCACCAACCTGATCTCAACTTCGACAACCCCGAGGTACAGCGGGCTATGATGCGCATCGTGCAATACTGGATCGACGCGGGGGCCGACGCCCTCCGTATCGATGCGCCGCCGTATCTCTACGAACGCGAGGGCACCGACTGTGAGAATCTTCCTGAGACGCACGCTTATCTTAAGCGATTGCGAGCGCTGGTCGACGCCTACGCGCCGGGCACGATGTTGCTCTCCGAGGCGAATCAGTGGCCCGAGGACGTGCGCCCCTACTTCGGGGACGGCGACGAGATGCATATGAACTTCCACTTCCCGCTGATGCCGCGCATCTTTATGGCGCTGGCCAAGGCCGATCGGACCCCCATCGAGAGGATTATGGAACGAACTCCCGAGCTTCCGGATGTCTGTCAGTGGGGCACGTTCCTGCGCAACCACGATGAGCTGACCCTGGAGATGGTGACCGCGGAAGAACGCGAGTTTATGTGGGACTTCTACGCCCCGGAGCCACGCATGCGCCTGAATCTCGGGATCCGGCGGCGCCTCGCGCCTCTGCTGGAGAATGACATGGCACGCATCAAGTGCGCGAACTCGATCCTGCTGACCTACATCGGCTCCCCCTTCCTCTATTACGGCGATGAGATCGGGATGGGCGACAACATTTGGTTGGAGGATCGTAACGGCGTCCGCACCCCGATGCAGTGGAACGCCAAACCCAACGCCGGGTTCACCGGCGAGGATGTACCTCCCGAGCGCCTTTACGAGCCAATTATCGATGACGAGATCTATGGTTACCAAGCCATCAACGTGGCTGCGGAGGACGAGAATCCGGATTCGCTGCTGAACTGGACGCGCACTGCGCTACGGGTTCGCGAGCAGCACCCAGCCTTCGGACGGGCAGAGCTGACCCTGTTGAGCCCTGACAACCTCTCGGTTTTGGCCTATCTCCGATCCCACGACGATGAGACCATCCTGGTGCTCAACAACCTCTCCACGGAGGCCCAGGAGGTGTCACTGGATCGGGATGCAATCCCTGGCGGCCGGGTGCAGGACCTGTTTACGGACGACGTCCAGGACGTGCCAGAAGCGGAGACTTGGACAATCACGCTGCCGCGATATGGTTATCAATGGCTGGAGGTCCGAAGCTAAGAAGCTGATACGCTCGTGTTCGGCTGCAGTGCCCGGCGGTCCCTTGGAAGGCGCTTCTGGGAACGTGGCTTGCAGACGAGGTGCACAAAGGGAAGGGAAAGGAGGGCGGATATGTCTGAGCACACGAAGTCGCCGCGAGAGAGTTCGCCGCGAAAGAGTTCGCCGCGAACGAAGCCCCCGCAAGTGTGGGGCAAGCGGTCTGCAGCATTTTACAGCGAACTGCAAAACAAGACGGTGCTGGTCGCGGTGGCCAGCGGCAAGGTCTTCAAAGGCCAGCTGATCGGTGTCGACGTCTACGACATCATCATTGAACAAAAGAGCGGACTGGAGCTGTTGATCCCAAAGGGTAACATCATCTATGTGCACCAGGTCAGCGAGGAAGGCTGATCGCCAGGACGCATAGACTCAGTTAACCCTCTCAACGGCTCGCCGTTCCATCCCAAGGAGAATGTCTACATGCAAGGCGTCATCCTGGCCGCGGGCAAAGGATCCCGGCTACACCCCATTACCCTGGATCGGTCCAAAGCCATGCTCCCCATCCTCGGCAAGCCCATTGTCGAGCGCGTCATGGAGATGCTGGTTGCGAACGGCATCGATGACTTCATCCTCGTCGTCAGCCCCACGGACCGCGACATCACCCGCTACTTCCGCCGCGAGTCTACGCTGGACGCCGATATCCGCTTTGCCTACCAGCCCGAGCGCAAGGGGATGGCCAACGCGTTGAGTTGTGCGGCCCCTCTCATCACAGAGGACTTTGTCCTCTCCGCCTGCGACAATCTGGTCTCCAGGGCCGATGTCGCGCGCCTGCTCGCATTTATGAAGAGCGACCGCGAACCTCACGGCGTGCTCACGCTGCTTCCCGTCGAGCGTGAGCGCCTGGGCAGCGTGGGCATCGTCGAGATGGAAGGCCCCTGGGTCACGCGAATCGTCGAAAAGCCCAGACCAGAAGATGCGCCTTCTGACATCTCCAGCCTGCCGCTCTACGTCCTCTCACACCGCATCCTCGATTACCTGCCAGAGGTTCCCCTCTCTCCACGGGGCGAGTATGAGCTGCAGGACGCCATCCAGATGTTAATCGACCGGGATGGGCGTGTCGGCGGGGTCATCAT
>CAZPJP010000016.1:37298-43567 GCA_964586915.1 uncultured Anaerolineales bacterium | reverse complement strand
GATGGCACCGTCAAAGGCCCCACCTGGTGATCTTTTGCAGGGCTGCATGGGCCATGTCCTCGTCCTCTACGCCGCTCACGATCAGCCACGCCCCCTCGGGACGCAAGACCTCGAAGAGATCGTCCAGCTCCTCAACGGGCGGATACAGGCAGAACGCTTTGCCGGCTGCTTGTATCCGCCGGTAAACATCGATCCAATCACGCCAATCGTCCCGCCCCGCACCGGGCACCCACTGAATTGCATGGATCTCCGAGATCGCCAACAGTGTGTCGAGATAGCGCAGCGCCTCGGGACCGTCGAGATGGTAGATGCACCGATCCATATGCTGGCACTCTCGGATGATCTCAGGCAAAAAGACCTCCTCAAACATCTGATCCGAGATCATGCACGAGAAGTCGTTAGACGGCACGTGGTATTTACCGCTGCACGTCGCCTTTAGCCACGTTGTACTCGGCATCTCAGCTGCCTGTAGCCTGGCATGGTACAGATCATACACCCTCAGAAAGTCATCAGTGACCCGCTCACAAAGGGCCTTGACCTCTGCACGATGATCGATCATGTCGAGGCAAAGCTGCTGCGGATCACGGAACGCCGCGATCGCATCACCTCCTGGGTGAAGATCCGTGTAACCGACGATAAAGGTATCGCGCCCGGCTTCAATCAATGCGTCCATCAGCTCCAGGATCTTCCGGTAGTACACATTGTCCTCATCGAGCTGGAGTTGTGCCAGCGTCTCGGGCCGCCAGTCGTCCAGAATCGGCTCGCTCCAGGACGTCGTCTCTCCAAACTCTAAAGGGCATCCATAGAAGGCCGAGAAGACTTCAGGACCGAGGTTAGGATAGGCCACCGGGAGGGCGTCAGCATAGGTGACACGGTTTCGCAGCTCAGCTTCACTCCGCTCGACGACGAACGTCGTATCCATCCATTGTTCGCGCAACGAGGCGTGCACTTTCTCAGGCACGGAAAGCCGCGCCTCCCTGGGCTTGCGGAACGTGATGGAGGTAAGCGGACGATCGCGGATCTCGCACGCCCACCACGCCTCGTAGCGCGCCAAGACGTCCTCAAAGTCGGGTTTTAACTCAAACACATAGGGCTCCGTAGTCGCTAAACGAGCGGATCTTCCGTTATGTAGTCGATAAGGTCCTCGACAGTGCCAAAGGCCATCGCCACTACCGTGTCTGCAGCGCCGTAATAGAGCGCCAACCGCCCAGTCTCAGCATCGCAGAGCGCAGCGCAGGGAAAAACGACATTAGGCACATCGCCGACGCATTCGTAAAGCGTCTTGGGTGACATAAAATAGCGACGCGCTCGAGCGATCACCTTCCAGGGCTCATCGAGATCGAGTAAAGCAGCGCCGGCGCTGTAGACAAAGCCGTTGCAGGAGGTCAGCACACCATGATAGATCAACAACCAACCCTCTGAGGTCTCTATCGGAGTGGGGCCCGCCCCGACCTTAGTGCTCTGCCAGCCGCCCGCGGTCCCAAAAACGTGCCGATGGTTGCCCCAGAAGTGCATATCCGGGCTTTCGCTGTAGAAGATGTCGCCGAAAGGCGTATGCCCTTGGTCGCTCGGGCGGCTCAACATCGCGTAGTGCCCGTTGATTTTCCGTGGGAAGAGCACGCCGTTGCGGTTGTAGGGCAGAAAGGCATTCTCAAGCTGATAGAACGTCTCGAAGTCCAATGTATACGCAACGCCGATCGTCGGGCCATGGTACCAGTTGCACCAGGTCACATAATAGCAGTCCTCGATCCAGACAACGCGTGGATCGTAACCGTAGACAAAGCGACCGATCTCCTCATCCTCTGCGACAAACTCGATGCGCTCAGGGGTCAACGTCCAGGTCACACCGTCCTCGCTCTGTCCGGCATGCAGCTGCATCTGTCGCCCCCGGTCGTCGACTCGAAAGACGCCAGCAAAGGCCCCTTTGTAGGGCACAACAGCGCTATTGAAGATGCTGTTTGACTGTGGAATCAGATCTCGCGGAATAACAGGATTACGCTCCGATCGCCAGAACACACCCCGGGCGTCCTCCGGCTTCGCCTCCCACGGGATATTGGACAGTGCCTCACCGACAACCTTGATGCCCATAGCAATCTCCTTATTGATGTCAGCCCACCCATTGCTATTATACGTGGATCCCCTTGGGCTGCCATTTTCTCATTTGTGCTCCTGAGAAAGTAGGGGTAGACTGAAGAGGCGAGAGGAGGACCGTTTCGCCAGGCGAGGAGACGCCGTGCGGAGTGCGCCGGTTCTGGTATCGTGGGAATCGCCTCAGCCGATCGTCCATCTGCGCAAGGCGATGCGGAACCTCCAGCCTATCCTTAGTGTTTCTTTTCATGTCAAAGGAGGTTATACATATGAAGATCGGTGATGCCATTCAGTCTGCGGATTGGAAGAGCGAGAAGCACGTGCCCGTCATCGAGGCACCTGACACTGTAAAGGCCGGCGAGCCGTTTATGGTGACCGTCAGCGTCGGGAAGGAGATCCCTCACCCGAATACCACGGCACACCACATAGCCTGGATCGACGTCTACTTCAAACCCGATGGCAGCAAGTTCCTCCATCAGGTTGGGCACTTCGCGTTCACGGGACACGGCGCTTCGGTTAAGGGCGCGGACACCGGTCCGGTCTACACCCACCCCAACGCCACGTTCTCCGTGACCGTGGACAGCCCTGGGGCCCTCGTCGCGATGGAGTGGTGCAATATCCACGGGCTGTGGGAGAGCAGTAAGCCTCTCGAGGTGGAAGAGGCCGAGTAGACAGCGTATCTGCTTCTCACCGAGAGGGGTAGCCGGCTGATAGGCCGGCTCTCCTGGAGGTCTGTTGAGAGCCGCGGGAAATTCCCGCGGCTCTCTCGTGTTCCTCGTACACAGCCCGATGCGCTTGCAGCAGCAGAAATTTACGCTATACTGTTTTCGCTAATCACCAATATCCGGCAGTCTCGAATAAGGAGGGCCTGATGAGGAAATATGGCTTTCATCTGACGATGGGAATCCTGGCAGCGTTGCTGCTCGTCGTAAGTAGCTGCAGCTCCCCGCCCCCGGCGACGGTGCGATCGACGGAGACAGCTCCGATTCCATCACCCACGGCGGAGACACCCGCGATCGAGACCGCATCGCCGCTGGCGACCCCGTTGGCGGTATCTCCGTTGGCGGAACCAGCTCCTGAATCCCCAGTCGCAACGCCGAGCGAGCTCGTCGCAACGGCTGAGCCGGAGGCGACGAGCTGGACCGCCGATGGGACCATCTCCGACGGTGAGTATACATCCCGTGCCGACTTCGGAGACATCCGTATCTGGTGGCACAACGACGACGATTATCTCTATCTGGGAATGGAGGGCGACACGAGTGGCTGGGTCGCCGTCGGGCTCAATCCCCAGCAAGGTATGCAAGGAGCCGATTTCCTATTCGGCTACGTTGAGAGCGACGAGGCGCTGCTGTGGGACGCTTGGGGCACAGCACCGAGGGGAGCCAACCATCCATCTGACGAGGATCTCGGCGGGACAAATGACATCGTCGACTTCGCGGGCGTTGAAGAAGCCGGCGTGACGCGGTTTGAGCTGCAAATACCCTTGGACTCCGGCGATGACTACGACCATACGCTTGAACCTGGCCAGAGCTACCCGATCATCGTCGCTATCGGCGCGGAGGATGACTACGACGCCTACCATACGAGATACGATCGCGGGGAGATCACAATCGAGTAGTTTCACCACTTGATTTTGCAGATATCTCGCTCTAAAATAGTATCATCAAACGGATCATTCCAATAATCGAGGAGGTAATCGATGAGTCTTAGTGAGGTGTTGGCCGAGGCGCTGAAGCTTGAGCGGGACGGACAGGAATTCTACACGAAGGCGGCAGAACGTGTAGAGGATGAGGCCACCCAGGCGATGTTCGCGCAGCTTGCGGAGGATGAAGTCGATCATTACAACTACATCAAGCGTCAGTACGAGGCGCTTCAGGCAGGAGAGGGATGGTCGGCAATCCCTGAGATGGAGCTTGTTGAGTCGATCGACGCAGTATCGGTGGTTTTTCCACCGGATGAAAAGGCTATGGATGAGATGCCGGAGGATCCTAATGAGGAGGATGCTCTGCTCTTCGGGCTCAGTATTGAAGACAAGAGCTTCAAGCTCTATCATAATAGTGCTGAGCGCGCCGATGACCCTGAAGCCAAGAAGTTGTTTATGCAGCTAGCGGGGGCTGAGCAGAGGCATTTTGAGATTCTGATGCAGCGCTACGAGTCCCGGTATACATATCCCAGATAGGCGAAGTTCCAGGTGACGGCACTCGCCAACCTGCCGAGTCGATCACCTTGGCAGGTTTGATAGAGGGGCTTCCCTCGAGCGAAGTCTGGTGACACAGGATGGATTGATCCATCGGATACAATAGTGTGGCACGTGAGGAGGCAACAGATGGAAGAGGTCTTTGATATTGCACAAGTTGGGCGCCGAGCGCCTGGCTTTGAAGCCCAGGCGTTGGTGGGTGATGAGATCAAACAGGTTGCGCTGTCCGACTATCAGGGGAAGTGGGTCGTGCTCTTCTTCTACCCGGGCGATTTTACTTTCGTCTGCCCCACGGAGCTGGTTATGGTCGCAAGACGATACGAGGAATTCCGATCAAAGGGTGTGGAGGTGCTTTCGATCAGCGTGGATTCGCCACACGTGCACAAAGCGTGGCAAGAGCACGAGCTTTCCAAGATGGTCGAGGACGGGCTTCCCTATCCAATGTTAAGCGATCGCGCCGGTCGTATTGGTGAGAAGTACCTCGTCTACGATCCCGAAGAGGGTGTAGACATTCGTGGGTTCTTCATCATCGATCCCGACGGCGTGCTTCAGGTCGCTCAAGTCCTCAACGCCTCCATGGGCCGCGACGTCGACGAGATGCTGCGACTGATGCAGGGCGCACAATATGTCTATGCACGGCGCGATGAAGTACTTCCTGCCTGCTGGAACCCTGGTGATCAGACGCTGAAACCGGGTGAAGCCCTCGTGGGCAAGATCTGGTCGGCCTGGAAACAGTAAACGACATAGGTTCGAAGCGCAAGCGCCACCCGAATCCTGCCCAAGCCCCGGCTCAGGGCAGGATTCTCTAAACCAAATGCCAGAGCTACCCGAAGTTGAGACCATCGCCCGCAAGCTACGGCCCGATCTGATTGGAGAAGCGGTCACCGGCGTCGACCTCTACTGGCGCAGGACCATCGATCGACCTGATCCAGATGCTTTTCGGAACCAGATTTTGGGCGCCCGCTTCACCGAGATTGCGCGACGGGGCAAGTACCTCGTGATGGCGCTCGACACGGGCTGGGCACTTCTGGTCCATCTCCGGATGAGTGGACGGTTTGCACTGCGCCTGCACGAGACGACGGAAGAGGACGTCGAGATCACGCACATCCGCGTCATCCTCTATCTGACGAACTGCAAGGAGCTTATCTACGTTGACCCACGTAAGTTCGGCAGGTTCTACCTCGTCAAGGACATAGACGATGTAACCGCAGATTTGGGACCGGAGCCTCTGGCTTCCGGTTTCACACCGGAGGTACTCCGCGAGCGGCTCTCAGGCCGCCGGGGGGAGATCAAACGCCTGCTGCTCAACCAGAAGTTTATCGCCGGATTGGGCAACATCTATACAAGCGAGATTCTATGGCACGCGCGCATCCATCCCGAGCGGATCGCGGGAAGCCTCACCGGTGCGGAATGCCAGCGCTTGCATCAGGCAATCGTGGCGGTGCTGAAACAGGGCCTCCGCCACGGCGGGACCAGCTTGGACGATCGGCAGTATATCTTCCCTGACGGCAGGATAGGAGAGCACCAAGAGTATCTTAAGGTTTACGACCGAGCTGAGGATGCGTGTCCGCGCTGCGGATATACTCTGGAACGAATCGTACAGGGACAGAGAAGCACGTACTTTTGCCCTGTCTGTCAACCGAGAATCCCGACAGCGGGTACGGGGCCTGGTACAGATCAGAAAGCAGAGAATACTGGAGAAACAGACATGGATACCAAGACACTTAACGTACAGGGAATGTCGTGCCAGATGTGTGTCAAGCACGTCACCCATGCGCTGGAGGACGTCACCGGCGTCTCAGACGTCAGAGTGGATCTAGCGTCAGGCACTGCGGTGGTCACATACGATCCGGCATCGGCGGGCATGGAAGCGTTTGAGAATGCAGTCGCCGAAGCTGGCTATCAAGTCGTCGGCGAAGCCTAGACCTTAGCGCAAGGGTCCTTGCTTCGCACGCACCGGTTTGAGCGGCTCGACCCGGAGTGT
>CAZPJP010000016.1:29700-37198 GCA_964586915.1 uncultured Anaerolineales bacterium | reverse complement strand
CGTTCCGGCCCTGGTGCATAGGACAAAGTGAAGGGTCTCCCCTATCGACGCATAATCATCGTCAGGCCCACTCGATATCCTCTCGATGGGCGATCCCCTCTTTCGGCACCTCCGCCGCGATCGTTGCCAGGGTCGCGCCTGTCTCAGGGTGAATATAATAGGGTGCCAAATCCGCTAGTGGCACGACAGTGTGCGCATACTTGAGGATGTCGGGGTCCGGGATATGTCTCGGCCCCAGATCCAGGATTTCATAGTCGAAAAGGGCGATATCCAGGTCGATCGTCCGCGGCGCATTCTTGTCCGCAGTACGTACCCGTCCCAGCTTTTCCTCGATCGGCTCCAGAATCCCAGCCTTGAGCTCACCGGCGGTGAGGGGTGTGTTGATAAGGACGGCCCCGTTCAGGAAATTCTCCTGATCGGTCTTTCCAATAGGCGCCGTCTCATAGATGTGTGAGATCGCCTGGACGGAGAGCTGTTCCTTGAGTAGCCGAAGTGCGGCCCTTAGGTTGTCCTCGGGCTCGATGTTCGATCCGAGCGTCACAAAGACGCGGTGAGGCCCCGCTGCCAAGTCCGCTCGGGTGCGGTAGATCTCGACACCCACGGAACGGGCGAATCGCAAAGCACCTGGCTTCTCAACACGGACCCTGACACCCTCCACCTGAGGGTCCACAAGACACAGAGTCGCAATCTCGGCGACCAGACGTTCCACGAGGTAGAAGCTCGACGCCTCCACCATACGGATCACGCGCTTGGTGATCGTGCGGTAGTTGACGGCATCCTCGATATCGTCGGAATATCCTGCGTCGCGGGTATCAGCGTGGAGCGTGATATTGATGAGCACGTCCTGACGCTTCTCGCGCTCCTCGGGGTTGATACCCACGATCGCACGCAACAGCAGATCCTTGATATGGATTACGTCGCTCCAGACCCGGTCTGTACGGACTTCGCACACCATGGTTCCTCCGCTTCGGATATTCGTCAGCGCTCACGTCGACCTGTTACGTCAACCTATAAATCGACAGCACCCCGCCCGATGTGCTCTAAGAATTCGGCCCGCAGCGCATGATCAGTCTTGAACTTACCCAGCATCGCGCTCGTGCTCATACGGGCGTTGGCCTTCTTGACGCCCCGCATCGCCGCACACATATGCAAACCCTGAACAACCACGGCAACGCCTTCAGGGTGGAGTGTCTCATCAAGGAACTCCGCAATCTGCTGCGTCATGCGCTCCTGTACCTGAAGGCGCCGGGCAAACATCTCCACAATGCGGGGGATCTTGCTTAGACCAATGACCTTGCCATTCGGGATGTAGCCTACGTGAGCCCTACCCATGAACGGCAAGATATGGTGTTCACACATGCTGTAGAAGTCAATATCTCGCACGATCACCATCTCACTATACTGAACATTGAAGATAGCATCGTTGATGAGGCGCTCTGGATCCACGTGATACCCCGCAGTCAGCTCCGCGAACATCCGAGAGACGCGTCCCGGTGTCCGGAGCAACCCCTCACGCTCAGGATCCTCGCCGATGGCCTCCAGAATCATCGTGACAGCACACTCGATCTCGTCGCTGCACTCCTCTTGCGGTATATCGAGAATATCGTTCCGAAACACATCATAGTAACTGGGCGCAATCTCCAGTGGCTTATCCATCCGTATCTCCTCTCAACTCATTTGTCATCCTAGGATCCACTTCAAAAACGGATACAGTATAGCATGTCATATATTATTTGTCAAGATTTTGTAGACGTTATGAAGACAATTCAGGTGAGTCTCCGGATATGTTACCGTGCGCATCACCCATATAGATCGTGAAAGGTCGGTAGTTCTTACCTTAAGACGGTCAAGGCTGCCCCGGCGTCAACCAGAATTGTCGACCGTGACGCGCGCCTCACCCCGTGTGACACCTTGCATGGTCAGCGCCGCCAGGATGAAAAAAATCACCGGCATCAACAGAACCAACCCGTAGTTCCCCGAGCGCTCGATAACAATGCCATTGAGCACCGGCCCCGCGATCGCCGCCAATTGCGACGCGATATAATAGAAGCCGGTGTAGGTCCCGATGTTGATATCGCTCTCCGCGGTATCCACCACCATAGGAAGTGAGTTGATATTGACCAGTGCCCAGGCACAGCCTCCTAACGCGAGAGCCCCGGCTATTACGTAGAGGTTCGGCAGTAAGAAACCGGCCAACAGCAGGCCACCGAAGATCAGAAGACCCGTGGTGATAGCCCTGCGTCGTCCGATACGCGCGGCAATGTAACCGCTAGGCACTGAGAAGAGGATAAACGTAATGTAGGAGATGCCACTTAACAGGGACGCCTGATTCTCCCTGATGTTCAGAACATTGACGCCATACGAGGTGAAGAAGGTCTCGATCGCGTTATAGCCGACAAACCAGAGGAAAATCGAGGCCATCAGCAACAACAAGCTCCTTCGGGCCTGCGCGGGCACGTTTCGCACAGCGTGGAACGAGAGCAACCCCGACTCTGACTCGCGCTGATCTGGCGCATAGGCCAGGAGTCGTGACTCCCGCACAAAGAAGACGAGCATCAGAACCGCCAAGGCCATCAAGATCCCGGCGACGATGAAAGGTAGCGCGATATCGATCTGATAGAGCCAGGCGCCCACGAGTGTGATAATGACGCCCCCTAATCCGCCCATCAGGTTGATGATGCCGTTAGCCTGGCTGCGCAGGTGCGATGGCGTCAGATCGGGCATCAACGAGATGACCGGTGTCCGAAAGCCAGCCATGGAGAAAAGAAAGACCCCTACCACGGCCATAAAGAGAGCGACTGTCTGACGCAGCGCTGCGCTCTGACCGCTCAACTCCGGCGGAATCGACTTCACGACGAAGGGAATCAGGAGAAAGCCTGCGATGGCAACTGGCGCAAGACCTACGATGAATGGCTTTCGTCGGCCCAGCCGCGTCCACACGCGGTCGCTCCAGACGCCAATCAGGGGCAACAGAAAGAGACCTGCGAGGTTGTCCAGGGTCATAATAAACCCCGTGACGGCTGCGCCAAAGCCAAATCCGGCTGTCTGCGTCGATGTCTCAAACAGCGGATTTCCCGCCTGTAGAAAGATCGGAACGTAATCATTATACAGCTTCCACATCACACTTATGCCGAAGAAACCGAAGCCAATCAGAAACGTCTTGCCGTAATCAAGGCGTGTCCTGGGTGAGGAAGGATCCATGTGTACCTCCAAGATGCGACGAGAAAGTGAGGAGCGATCGTCAGGCGTGAGACATAGTACGCACACCGGTCAGGCATCTTGCGCTCGACCGATTAATACCGGATCGACACGGGTGTGCCGATCTGAGCCCAATCATAGAGCAGCTTGGCTTCTTGCGTCCCCAATACCACGCACCCATAGGAGACAGGCGAGCCCAAATACCCGGCCCAGAGAACCTGGCCGTTGGACATAATCGGAAGGGCGTGGATGCCGTTCTCGGTAGACCCCGCCCAATAGATGCCCATCCAGTAAGGCATCCAGATGTCCCAGGCCGATCCGTAGGCGCTCGGGATTTTGCTCTGGATGCGGAACTCACCGGCGCGCGTGTAGGACGGCGCCGCCCCTGTAGAGGCGACAAAAGAATAGACGAGTTGATCCCCCTGATAGGCGTACAGATGCTGTTCGGAGAGATCCACGACGATGAGCTGCCCAACCCCGGTAGGGGCCGGGGCGGATCCCTTAAGACGCAGAACCTGACCAACATAGATCTGCGAAGGGTTGGCAATGCCATTGAGACGGGAGATAGCAGCGACCGTGGTTCCAAACCGTGCAGCGATCTGGGTCAGCGTGTCACCGCGGCGGACGGTGTACGTCTCGGCGTCGGCTGTCACGGGCGTCTCGTCCGCCATTGGCGTCGCCGTCGGCTCGGGAGGCGGCGTGCTCCCCACGGTAGGCTCCGGCTCTGGGGTCACCTGCGCCTGATCCTCGCCCTCAGAGGAGGCAGAGGCAGGGACGACGAGTTCCTGCCCGACATAGATGGCACTCCAGCTCGAAAGCCCGTTCTCCTGCATCAGCGCCCACGTTGAAACCCCGAGTCGAAGGGCAATCACACTCAGGGCATCACCGGCTTGGATCACATACGTTCTGGCGTCAAGATCGGCCATAGCAGGCGTCGGCACCGGCGTCGGCGCGCCCGGCACGGCATCCTCAGGCGGCGGAGTCAGCGGTTCTGTGGGTGGGATCACATCGGTGACGCCGGGAATGACCAATCGCTGTCCGACATAGATGTAGACGGTGTCCATCCCATTAGCATCCCGGATCGCGTCCACCGTCGTGCCATAATAGAGCGCAATGCGAAAGAGATTCTCTCCCGCCTGCACTGTATGCGTGATCGGTGCCTGGCCCCTCACCTCGATTGGTTGCCACACCGCCAATAAGACGGAGAGGAGTAAGATGAAGCTGACTACCCTATAGCACATAAGCTGCGCCTCCGCGGAAAGATCGCCCACACACGAGGCCCTGCCCCAACTCTCCACTCGCGTCGATCAATGTGTCGCACAGGCGATACAAGGGTCAAAAGCCCGCACGACGCGCCCAACCGCTAACTCCAGCTCCATCGCCACGCTCTCCTCTGTGACATACCGCTCCGCCGCAACGCGGAGAGCACGCTCAATCGCCAACAGATTGTGAACCGTGGGGATGATGAACTCGGCCTTGGCGATTTTGCCCCCCTCAACGATATAACGATGGATCAACGGGCCCCTGGGCGCCTCGACGAGACCATACCCCTCACCATCGCGAGGCGTGTAACCGACATCCGTGTCCTCATAGTCGAGCGGTTCTGAAAGGATCGCCATCGCCCGTTCGATCGCATAGACCAACTCGATGCCGCGGGCCAGATCGAAGAGCATGATCGCGTGCGCCGGCTGACCGAAGGCCTCGCGGAATCGCCGGAGATACGCATCGGCCTTGGGCGTGCCCATATGCTGCACCAAGTTCACTCTTGCAAGGCTGTTCGCACGTATGACGTGGCCATGGTAGCTGGTCTGCTTTGCATAGCTGTAATCGGTGGCTTCGACCGCCAAGTGCTGCTCATAGTCCCGAGCCGGGAAGATCGTGCAGACGTCTTCTCCTTCGCATCCCAGAACGCGGATCGTGTCGCCGTAGTAGTTGGGTCTGTCAGCATTGATCGACGTGATGTAACAGGCCGGTGCATCGTCGCCCCACGTGCCCAACCGCTCTCCCATCGCTAACGAAGCCTCCCAATAGTAATCAAAAAGCTCGCAGGCCATAGGCAGAACCCAGGTTAGCTCATCCCGCATCCTCGCAGCAGCCTCTGCCTCGACGCCAGAGGTCACGCCGCCCACCACAGCCTTGACCGGATGGATGAATTGACCGCCCGCTAGGGCGATCAAGTGCGTGCCGGCCTGACGTACCTGCAACGCCCGTGTGGTCATACCAACCGTCGCGTCACCTGAGGCTGCCGCTTCCTCCACATCATAGATACTGGCGACGTTCAAGCGATCCGGCATCGTGAAGATGAAGAGCGAGGTTGCCTGATTCTGAAGCATCTGCCCCAGCATCAATAGCTCACGAATCTTCAGCGCCAAGGGAGGCGGGGAGACCTCGTAGATATCCTCTAGCGTCTTGACCGCGGCGACGTGGTGTGCTGTGGAGCAGACGCCGCAGATCCGGGGCACAATCACGGGCATCTGCTCCGCCGGCCCCCCCAGCACCAGGTATTCGAAGCCACGATACTCCGTAGCCTGGAAGTGTGCGGACATCACCTCGCCCCGATGCACCTCAATGACGACCTGGGCGTGGCCCTCTATACGACTGAGAGGAAACGTCAAAGTAGCCATCTTACAGCACCTTTTCCTTGGATCTCACAACCCGGTTCCCACCGGCGTAATCGGAGAACTGAAAGAGGAAAAGTGCCAACTGGGGTGAGCGTAACGCCGCATCGATCTCTTCCTCGGGAATATCCGTCATCGATGCAAAGACGCGCTTGATGCTGCTGAACCAGACGTCCGAATCCTTCTCAATAAACACATCCGACGGGCCGCGACAGCCCACGCACGGGTGACCGGCGCGAGGGCACGGTGCCCGGCACCCCCCGCGGGTTGAGCTTCCCACGCAGAGGTAGCCCTGGTTGATCAGACAGATGTCTGGCTCGACATTGCCCTGCTGAAAGCCGAGAAGGCGAGTGGGCCGTATGTCTCGCAGTTTCTTGCGCCCACACTCCTGACAGACGATCTTGCTCCCCTCGAAATCCGCATCCTCCATCAACACAGCCATAAAGAGCTCTGACGTAGGCGGACAACCGGGAAGATAGAGGTCGACGTCAACGTAAGCGTCTACCGGATGGCATTTTGGCAAGAGCCGCGGAACGTGGTGACGCTGCGCTTGCTCCAGGAACACCTCGCGCACCTCGTCACGGTCGCCAAGGTTAGCCACCCCACCGGAGATCGCGCAAGTGCCCACCGGCACGACCTGTTCGGCCTTCTTGACGGCCCGGCGGAGCTTGTAGAGATCCTCATCCGTCCGGACCCCGCCGCTGATGAGCAAGACATCGACATCAGGCACGTCATAAGTGGAGACGACCAGCGGCATATAGACCAGCTTGTACTCGTCCACCCAAGCATCCGCATTGACCAGCGACACCTCGCAACCAGCACACCCCGAAAGCTGCAAAACAGCAAAGCGCTTCATATCTCTCCCTGGCCATACGATGACCTGCGGCTCCTGAAAGTACCGTCAGTTTAGCCGAGCTTGGCAGAATTCGCAACTCCAAGAATGTCGCCGACCACGGTCATCATAGGCGGCATGCTGGCGCGCTGGAGACACGCCCTCTCGCCGCCCCCGGCGAACACCGCTTTACAACAGCATCAAAAACGGTATACTGACGCTGCTCTCCGCCGACATTTCGGCCGCTACTTCGATCGACGCAAGGTCACAACACAATGAACAATCAACAGGTCAAGCTAAGCCAGCCTCGCACAACGGTCCAGATCTCACTGCCAGACGGGCGCACATTCGAAGGACCCGTAGGCACGCCCTTGGAGACCTTCTTCAAGACAGCGTACCCGGACTCCGAAGTTCCCCTGATTGCAGCCCTGGTCGACGGCACCCTGCGCGAGCTCACCTATGCCATTGAATGGGACTCAGTAGTCGAACCCATCGACCTCTCTCGCTCAGACGGTGTGCGCATCTACCGGAGGTCGCTGACCTTTCTGATGGTTGCAGCTGCGCACAGACTCTTCCCCGGTGTCGAGATCTATGTCGATCACTCGCTCCCATATGGGGGCTACTTCTGTGAGGCGCGCAATCGCGAGCCGCTTAACGAAGAGGAGCTTACGTCGTTAGCCGAGGAGATGCAACGATTGATAGAGGAGGATGCGCCAATCATCCGAGAGGAGGAAGTTCCCCTCGATCAAGCCCTGGAGCTGTTCGAGAGGCGCGGTGAGCTCGACAAAGTGGGGATCTTTGAAGGGCGTGACCGGAAAAACAAAGCCTATCTTCGCCTGTACGGGCTTAA
>CAZPJP010000016.1:2355-29600 GCA_964586915.1 uncultured Anaerolineales bacterium | reverse complement strand
CGGGCGATCAACCGCAACCGGATTCGCGAGATCATCCTCGTCTCTGAAGCATTGCACGAACAGGTCATTGCCAGTATCGCGCGACAGATAGTGGGCCGTAGGGATCAGCTACGTCTTGTTTTGATCGCGGGACCCTCCTCGTCGGGGAAGACTACGTTCTCAAAACGCCTAGCCGTCCAGTTGCTGGCACACGGCGTCCGGCCTTTTGCGCTTGAGCTCGATAACTACTTTGTCGACCGAGAGCAAACGCCCCGCGACGAGTTCGGCGAGTACAACTTCGAGGCCCTTGAGGCACTCGATCTCTCCTGTTTCAACGAGCAACTGCAGGCACTTATGGCTGGAGACGAGGTGCACCTGCCGCATTTCAACTTTGTCAGCGGGCAACGCGAGGCCGGCCCCGTGGTGCAACTAGATCCTGACCAGCTCATCATCATCGAAGGTATCCACGGACTCAATCCTCGCCTGGTCTACTCACTCGCTGAGGACATCGTCTTCCGCGTCTACGTCTCCGCTCTGACGCAGCTAAACCTTGACCGTCACAATCGGGTCCCAACCACAGACACCCGACTCATTCGCCGCATCACGCGCGACGCGCGCACGCGCGGATACTCAGCGATGGAAACCCTCCAGCGGTGGCAAAGCGTGCGTCGAGGCGAAAAGCAGTATATCTTCCCCTACCAGGAGTACGCAGACGTCATGTTCAACTCCGCGCTCGTCTATGAGTTAGCCGTTCTCAAACCTCTGGCTGAGCCCCTCTTGCTTCAGGTTAATTCAGACTCACGTCAGTGGGTGGAAGCCAAGCGTCTGCTGAAGTTTCTTCAATGGTTTCATCCGCTCGACAAGTCCCTGGTGCCGGAGAACTCCCTACTGCGCGAGTTCGTCGGTGACCTGGCGCTCGAGGAATTCCACTGGGATTAGAGTCCTATGGAGGCATGTCCGGTCTGTGGCGAAACCCTCGGCAGCGCTACCATCGTCTGTCCGCACTGCGGTGCCACGTTGGTTGAGGACAAGAAGAGGCGCGGGCGCGTCAAGGGTGCACGTCGCATCTGGCGCAAGCTTCTGCTATTCGCCCTCGCAGTAGCTCTTTTCGTCGGCGTGCAGGCTGCATCGGCTTATCTGGGCGTCTACGTTGGTGAGCGTGACCGCCAAACGCGCAGAGAGGCGGTGGTGGAAGAACATTATCAGGCTGGCCTCGCGGCGATGAACGAAGGGCGGCACGAGCGCGCCATCGCAGAGCTCCAATACGTCTTAAGGCTCAGCCCAAACCACACCCTTGCGCAGCAGGGCTTGGCCGAAGCACGCCTCCGACTCGAGGCAAAACCCACCCCTACGCTCCAGGCCGCTCAATCGCTGAAAGAGCAGCTGCTCGAACAGGCCCAAGCTTCATACGATCAATCAGATTGGGTATCGACGGCACGGACACTGACGCAATTGAGAGCGCTAGACTCTGAATATGCCCAGGAGTCAGTGGAGGAGATGCTCTTTGAAAGCCTATATCAGGCAGGCCTGGACTACCTGTCGCAGGACCAGCTTGAAGTAGGTATCTCCTACCTCGACCAGGCCATCGCCCTCCGCCCACTGGACGCTGACGTGGTCGCGCAGCGGGTACTCGCGGCCCGATATCTCGACGCCCTCAACTACTGGGGCGTGGATTGGGAGTTGGCCACGCAGCGACTGGAAGCGCTCTATGCAACTGCACCCAGCTATAAGGATGTCACCGAACGTCTTCGTCGCGCGTATATCGCGTATGGCGACTACTTCGCCGACCGTGGCGAGATGTGCCCTGCTGAGATCCAATACAGTCAGGCGCTCCGAATCTACGGGGACACCGGCGTCGAGAATAAGCGGGCGAGTGCTGCGCAACTCTGTCTCGTGGCTACCCCCGTTCCCATCAGCGGCACAGTCCCCAGCATTACCCCGCAGCCTATCGCCGGTTTCTCCACAGGCAGACTCGCCTACCCCATCCACAACAGTGCCACCGGTACCTACGACCTCAATGCGCTCTATGCAGACGGACGCATCATCCGCGTCGCAGCGAGCGCCGATCAGCCCTCCTGGGAGTGGGGCACCGGGCGGTTAGCCTATCGGGATCGCGCCGCCGGCTCCCTCAAAATGGTACTGCCGGAGGAAGGTGTCCCGCTGCAGCTCATGCCGTCGGGGCAGCCAGCGTGGCCTACCCTCTCCCCGGACAGCCAACGCTTGGCCTATGCCGCGCCAGCGGAAGACGGTACCTGGATGATCTACGTCGCCAATACGAATGGGACTGGGGAGCCTCAGCAGATCGCTGAGGGATGGGCGCCGGCCTGGGGACACTCCGGTCTGCTAGCCTACACTGGCTGTGACGCCGATGGGCTGTGCGGCATTATCCTGGATAATCCAGATGACGACCAGCCCGGTGGGCGCCTCACGGGCAGTGAGAACGATGTCGCGGTGAGCTGGGCACCGTCTGGCAATCTGATGGCCTATATGTCGAACGTGTCGGGGAATTGGGATCTCTTCCGGCTAAGCGTCGAGGGCGGCGTGGAGCAGTTGACCACGGGCCCATCCGATGAAGGATTGCCCGCATGGTCACCCGATGGCAATAGCCTCGCGTTCGTGAGTAACCGTGACGGGCCCTGGTCAATCTATGTGCTCGATCTAGGAAGCCGGGAAACCAGACGGGTATTGACCCTCGGAGCCACATTGCCGGGCTGGGAGAATCAACGGCTCTCCTGGGCACCTTGACGAAACGCAGAATCCGAGTATAAATAGATCCGTCCGGGGCGTAGCGCAGTTTGGTTAGCGCGCACGGTTTGGGTCCGTGAGGTCGGCGGTTCAAATCCGCCCGCCCCGACACCTCTTTTGCATATCGGGCACACTGCCTACCGATTTCCTCATTCGCGACATACCTTCGGCATTCTCTGGCATTCAACGCTGCTTGGCATAGAGCTGGATCGTGCTAACATCGGCGGAGAATCGTCCTCGGTCAAGCGCTCCTGGTTCTCAGGACTTCCCGGAGGAGGTGCTCGATGAAGCCTTTCCGTAAGCACGTCGCCGTGGCTGTAGACGGCGGCGGCATCAAAGGTGCGATGGTCACCAGAGCCCTGGCCATGCTTGAAGAGCACCTTGGTCGAGGATCTCCCGAGATCTTCGAGCTGGCTGCTGGCACCTCCACGGGCTCCATCATCTCTGCTGGCATTGCCGTGGGCCTTACGGGACAGGACATGCACCGACTCTACGTTGAGTTGGGTGACACTGTATTTCGCAAGAGCCTGCGGAGCCAGCTGTGGCTTTTGGCCCGCTATCGCTATGCCCACGAGCCCCTCACAGAGGCGCTGCGAACGTATCTCGGCGCCCTCACAATGAGCGATCTCTGGACGTCATCTCCGCGGATCGACGTCGTCATCACCGCTTTCGACCTCCTCGAGAATCGGACCCGCTTCATCAAGCCATGGAAACCCGAGTATGCGACCTGGTCGGTGGTAAAGGCCGTGCTGGCCTCCAGCTCCGTTCCCACCTACTTCCCAGTGGTTGAGGGGCGCTACGTGGACGGCGGCGTAGGATCCTATGCTAACCCCTGCTACGTCGCAGCCTATGAGATCAAGTTCAGTCTTGGTTGGGAACCCGCCGAGACCACACTTATCAGCCTGGGGACGGGTCGCGATCCGCACGCTCACGACGTCGAGCGGGTGAATCGCTGGTGCGCTTGGCAGTGGCTGTCTCCCCTCCTAGGGGCCTTCCTGGAATCGGCCAACGACCAACAGGTGCACCTCGTGGACACCTTTTTCCCCGATCTCGATTTCCGCCGCTTTCAAGTGGATCTCCGCAGACCTATCGCTATGGATGATCCATCGGCAATTCCGGAGTTGACCGTCTATGGAGAGGAGCTCGGTCGCAAGATACTCGCTGATGACATGGATTGGGCGATGGACATACAGGCGAGCTCAGCGCCCGATTGAGATCGATTGAGATTTGCACCTTTCATAGACTTGACAGATATGTTATAATGTTTGTGGACGGTTCCCCGCGTGGGCGCGCACACTGGGGTACTGTATCTCCTATATAGGAGGTGGTATATGGACAATAGAATCGAGCGGAGGACCCGGCATTAGCCGGGTCCTCTCCTTTTTCGGGGAAGCCCTTGAAAATCGACCTCGAATGTGATATGATTACCCCGATTTGGTTAGAAACTCGACTTGGCAACAATTGCCGGTTTTTGTGATTTTCACCTTTGATAGGATCTAATGTATCCAGACAGCGAAATACTCTTCCCGCCCCGTTGTATTGAGCAGCTAGGTGATTTGCGTGGTCCAAAGTGGCAGGATCTCATCTACCGGATCACGAGATTGCCTCACAATCACGAGGAGGTCCTGGCCTTTGGTCTTATGATGATCCGACTCGGTAGCTGCCTGACGTGCGACCTTGACAGCTATCGGGCCTCTCTGGGATGTTGCACCTGCGCCCGTCGTACAGTAAGTGGCTACAAGGAAGATGACACGTCCCTATTAGGGGTGTACGAGCAGGCGTTGGACGAGGTCAAGACCTACATCCAGAAGAAGCAACCGCTCTCGGTATCGCTCCTACTGGCAGAGAAGCTCGTCCTTATCTCTGGCGAATCTATGTAATCGCTCGCAATCCATGATTCGCCGCCGCTGGCTTCCTATGATGCCACGCATAGCCGCGCTTATAAGCGCGGCTATTTTGCTTACCGGTTGCGCGTACGGCTCAATGTCCACACCCCGGGATTGGCTTTTCGCGCTTACTGGCGAAGAAACGTTTGGCGCCCAGATCCGTGGTCTAGTCCAGTGGACCCTCGGTTGGACCCGGCCTCTGCCTCAAACTGCGCCTGACGTGCCGATTGCATATTCAGACCTTTCACCCTTTGGCATCAACACAGAGCTGGAGCAGGAGGTCGAGCGAGAGAAACGCGCACGCTCGCTAGAGATGATCGCCGAGGCCGGCTTTGATTGGATACGACAGCCTTTTCCCTGGTACGACATAGAGATCCACGGGAAAGGAGACTTTGAGGACCGTCGCCACGAACCGTACCGCTCCGCTTGGGAGAAGTACGACAACATCGTCGATCTGGCAGAGCGTCACGACATAGGCATAATCGCAAGATTAGGTGCGCCTCCCGAGTGGAGCCGGGCGGATGGCACTGCGCGGGGTGCTTTCGGCCCGCCCGACCGGCTGGAGGACTTCGCGGACTTCGCCGAAGCTGTGGTTAGCCGGTACCGAGGTCGTATACGCTTCTACCAAGTCTGGAACGAGCCCAACGTCTACCCTGAGTGGGGCAACGCCCCCGTGGATCCCGAGGCCTACACTGAGCTTCTGTGCCTGACATACCAGCGCATCAAGAGCGCGGACCCCGATGCGGTTGTGATCAGTGGCGCTATGGCCCAAACGATGGAGCTGGGCACGTGGAATGAGAACTATCAGGGGAACAACCTGATGGACACGATCTTCCTGCAGCGTATGTATGCCGCAGGAGCCAAAGACTGCTTCGATATTATGGCTGTCAACGACTATATGCTCTGGTCGGGACCCACCGATCACCGGATGACGCTCCGCGAGATCAACTTCTCACGACCCATCTGGCTGCGGGGCATCATGGTCGCCAATGACGACGCCCACAAGCCGATCTGGATCAGCGAGATGAACAGCAACGCCGCACCTGACGGGATTCCCGAACGGTACGGTCGCGTGACGCTGGAGCAGCAGGCTCGATGGGCTCCCCTCGCCTACGAGCGGATTCAACGCAAATGGCCCTGGGCCGGTGTGACGACCGTATGGTTCTTCAAGAAAGCATCTGATGCCACACGTGACGATCCCTCATATTACTTCCGGCTCGTCGAACCCGATTTCACACCGATGCCAGTCTATCACTCACTCTCCCAGTACCTGGCCACCCTTGAGCCGACGCTCTATCCGGGTCGGCATCAAGCATCCACCTGGCAGCTCGCGTATCAGGGCTCCTGGCAGGAGGCCGAGACTCCAGAGGCAACACTGGGTCGATATCGACACACCTCTCAAACTGACGCGCAGGTGTCATTCATCTGGGAAGGTCGCCGGCTTACCCTTTCGCCGGGCCCGCCAGCCGGTGTCCTGCGGATCACCGACGAGGCCGGTCAGGTCCGCGAGATTGAGCTTGAAGGAAGACCCATTCAGCTCAAGGACACGCTGTTCTCCCGCCGCCACCACTACACACTCGAAGTCGCCGCGGGTGAGATCTCGATCGACGAATTGATCGTCCACTGATCTCAGCCCCTCCCCTGATACACATCACTCAACTCGAAACCCGCGTGTTTTGAGGTATAATAATGACTCGGAAACCCCTGTCGTTTCCTTACTCTATGCAATCATCGCACGTAGAAGCATCCGTGCCAATCGGGCCAGTCTGAGGCTTTGGGCATAGCCCTTTGACGGTTCGATTTGCCGCGGCTGACCACCTAACATGAGTCTGGATCCCTGAGGATCTGGGAGGAAGGCAGCTTTTGGAAGCAGATCATTCACAAGCAGAGCACTCACAGATAGAAAGTCAGATCGGCACGATTAGGCCGGTCCCCATTCAACAAGAGATGCGCAGTGCGTATCTCGACTACGCCATGAGCGTCATTGTGGCGCGGGCGTTGCCCGATGCCAGAGATGGGCTGAAACCAGTGCAGCGACGCATTCTGTATGCGATGTACGATATGGGGCTGAGACCCAACACCTCTCACAAGAAGTCAGCTCGCATCGTGGGCGAGGTTCTGGGCAAATACCATCCCCACGGCGACAGCGCAGTCTATGAAGCGATGGCGCGGATGGCGCAGGATTTCTCAATGCGCTACATGTTGGTAGACGGTCAGGGCAACTTCGGTTCGATTGACGGCGATTCGCCGGCGGCTATGCGGTATACTGAGGCCCGGTTAGCCCCTCTCGCTATTGAGCTGCTCAGTGACATTGACAAGGACACGGTCGATTGGGCCGAGAACTTCGATGGCAGCTTGGAGGAACCAACAGTCTTGCCGGCGAGGGTGCCTAACCTCCTGATTAACGGATCCTCCGGCATTGCGGTCGGTATGGCAACCAGTATCCCGCCGCACAATCTGGGCGAGACCATCGATGCACTCCTGCACGTTCTCGACAACTGGGAGCGCCGAGACGAGCTGAGCGTTGAGGAACTGATGGGTTTTGTTAGGGGTCCAGACTTCCCCACTGGAGGCCAGATACTCGGGACTGAGTCCATTATCAGAGCGTATGCGACCGGTCGCGGAAAAGCTGTGGTGCGCGCCGTTGCCGACATCGAGGAGATGGAGGGCAGTCGGTTCCGCATTGTGGTCACTGAGATCCCCTATCAACTGAACAAGTCAAGCCTGCTGGAGCGAATCGCCAAGCTTGTACGCTCCGGCAGATTGAGCGAGATCAGCGATCTGCGCGACGAATCCGATAAGCAGGGTATGAGGATCGTCATCGAGCTCAAGCGCGGGACGCAGCCGCAGAAGGCGCTCAATCGCCTCTACAAGAACACGCCATTGCAGTCGACGTTTGGCATTCAGCTCATCGCGCTTGTCAATGACGTTCCGCGGGTTCTGTCTCTGAAGCGCATGCTTCTTATTTTCCTCGATCATCGTCTGGAAGTTCTTGTTCGCCGCACGCAATATGAGCTCAACAAAGCCCAGGAACGGGCGCATATTGTGGAAGGTCTCTTGATCGCCCTCGATCATCTAGACGCAGTTATCCATACGATTCGGGAGTCACCTGATGTAGAGACCGCTCGTGAGCGTTTGGTGGATCGATTCGGTCTCAGTGAGGCGCAGGCGCAGGCGATCTTGGATATGCAGCTACGTCGCTTGACCGGCCTTGAGCGACAGAAGCTTGAGGATGAGTATGCGGAACTGTTAAAGACAATCTCATATCTCGAAGGACTCCTGGCCTCGCCCCACCAGCAACGTTATGTGATCCGCAACGATCTCATGGAACTGCGTGAGCGCTATGCCGATGCCCGACGGACGCGGATACTACCCGACGCCGACGGCTTATTCAACGAAGAGGATCTCATCGCTAAGGAGAATGTCCTCGTCTCTGTGACCCAACGAGGCTACATCAAACGTGTTCCCTGGTCCGTCTATCGAGCTCAACGCCGTGGAGGGCGCGGCGTGTTAGGTATGTCCACCGATGATCGGGACGAGATCAAGATGCTCGTCTCGGCGAACAGTCACGATACGCTGCTTTTCTTCACCGATCAGGGTAAGGTCTATCAGCTGAAAGTGTATCAGATCCCCGAGGCCGGCCGCACGGCCAAAGGCGCGTTGCTGGCCGGGATACTGGCCATTGCGCCGGAGGAGCGCGTGACGGCGATCGTGAACGTGCCGGATTTTGAGGAAGCGCGCTACATTATGATGGTCACGCGCCAAGGAACTACGAAACGAGTCTGGCTCAGGGGATTCGACTCAGTGCGGCCGAGCGGTCTGATCGCCATCAGACTCAGCGAGGGCGATGAGCTGGGATGGGTGCGTCTCACCCAAGGCAACGATGACATGATCTTGGTGACGGAGCAGGGACAGGGCATTCGGTTCAACGAACAGGACGTCCGACCTATGGGCCGGACGGCAATGGGCGTGATTGGGGTGCGTCTCTCCGAAGGGGATCGTGTGGCGGTCGCCGAGGTCGTCGAACCCCGCGGTAAGCTGTTCCTGGCATCCTCTCACGGGTACGGGCGCTGTACCCCGCTGGATGAGTTTCACGCACAATCGAGGGGCGGAAAAGGGGTAAGAGCTTACCGGGTCACGAAGAAGACCGGACCGATCGTCGACGGTCGCGTCGTTCAGGAAGAGGATGAAATCACCCTTATGTCTGAGGGCGGCATCATCCTCCGGACCGCGGTCAGCCGCATCCCGGAGATGGGGCGCTACTCGCGCGGCGTACAAATGATGGACCTGAAAGAGGGGGATCACGTAGCGTCGGTCGCACGGCTGTTCAACGATGCTGATGGCCAAACCGATGAGGCACAGACCGCGGAAGAGGACGAACAAGGGGAGAGCGCGCAGGTTAGCGACGGCAGCGATCAGGACGGGACATAGGTTGCCAAGGGGCACAATACGTGTATCAGACAAAGGGTTCTGGTAAGTTCAACGAACCAGGTATGCATGAGACTGGGCGTGGCCGTCTAGGCGGACGGACGCGCACAACATCGAGCCAGCTTGTGGCGCTTTTGCCAGAGGCGGACGCCGACGTTCTGGCGGAAACCCTGGTTGCCTTTGCGAACGCCGATGGCGGCACGGTCTACATAGGAGTCGAGGAGGGCGGCAAGCCCAGAGACGATCTTTTCGCCGAGGAGCTGGATACCGTCGTCGAACAAGCCGAACTGAGGTGTCGCCCGCCAGTTCCAGTCAAATGGGATCAGATGGATGCGGGCGGGCGCTCTGTACTCGTTGGTCAGGTTCATCGCAGCCCTGTCCTTCACACTCTCGATGACGGACGGGTGCTCGTCCGGACCGGCCCTGAGAATCGTGCCCTCTCGGCATCTCAAGTTAAGCGGATCCTTAGCAGTCGTTCCACGGGCGATTTTGAGGCTGAACCTGTTGCTGGCGCCGAGCGCACCGACCTCGACCCAGAAACGCTCGACGAGTTGGTCCACGAGTGGGAGGAACGGCAGGGGCGACAGCTCACACGTCCCCTCGACGACCTCTTGCTTGAGATGGGATGGGTCACGCCCGGAGGGCAACCAACGGTGGCGGGTCTGCTGCTCTTCGGCAAGAATCCAAAGATGTTCCTCCCGCGCTGCGGGGTGACGTTCGTGCGCTTTGAGGGCGAGAGGGTCCGTAAACCCGGCGGCGAGGCGAGCTACGGTCGCCGTGTCGAGATCGACGGCCCCCTGGCCCGCACGATCAAACGCACCTGGGACATCCTGAAGGAAGAGATCCACGTGGGGGCTGTCGTCAGAGGCCTTAAACGTGAGGAACAATGGGACTACCCCCCAACGGCGATCCGCGAGGCTCTGGTCAACGCGGTTGCGCATCGTGACTACCGGCTGACGGGGCGCGCGATTGATGTCCAGATCTTCTCGGATCGCTTGGAGATCACCAGCCCCGGAGGGCTTCCTGGCTTCATCACCCTTGAGAATATCGTGGACGAGCACTTTTCAAGGAACCCACGCATCGTCAACGGTCTCTTCCAGTGGGGCTACATCGAAGAGCTGGGAATGGGTGTGGATCTGATGATCGAGGAGATGGTCAACGCCGGGCACCCACCACCAAACTTCGACGCGACGGATGCTTCGTTCAAAGTGACATTCCAGAGCGTTCGCAAACGGATGCCACTTCCGCAGATCGCAGCGAACCTTACTATGAACGAACGCCAGGCCAAGGCCCTTGCCTTCGTCCAGAGGCACGAGCGCATCCGAAGCCGCGACTACCAGGAGCTCTGTCCGGACGTGAGCCCCGAGACGCTGCGCTTGGACCTCGTCGATTTGGTGGAGCGTGGCGTCTTGCTCAAGATCGGGCGCAAACGTGGCACCTATTACATCCTGAAGTAACTATCCCTCTATATGCGAGAGCCCGCACGTGCCGCGTGCTCTGCCGGTTTCCACAAGGAAGCCGGGGTTTCGACTTCGGTGCGAAGCGCGCCGCACTCGCACTTACCGGCGTAGCTTACCCTGTTACGAGCTGCAGCCACCGAGGATAGCCATAGGAGATCTCTGCCGAAAGCGCCATTCCCGCGGCGGAGCGGAGCACGTGTCGCGCCACCGTCGCCAACGTATCCACAAGCTCGCTTTCCCCACCGATAGCCTCGAAACCCAATGTCCACCAGACTTGATCTCGGAGCCGTATATGCGGGCTGTTCACGCGCGTGAGCTCGACAGAGCACCCGGTCGCAGGAGAAGCCAAGGTAGGCAGACGCTCCAACGTGCCGCCGCAGCGCACCCCATAGTGGCTTAACCAGCGTTCCTTCCGCACGCTAACCCAGGCATCCACGCCCTTAAGGACCTCGCGGCCCTCCACGGGCTCCGCAAGCTCGAATCCCCACTTACGCCATAGCTCAACCGTACCTGTTGCGCTGGGCGCGAAGGTCACCACCGCAGCCTGACCGTATCGCTGCTTAATCTCAAGTCGGCCCTCACGGAACTTAATGCCCAAACCGTCGGTATCTCGCACCCTCAGATACTCGTCGACCCTAGGTGGCTCCGGCTGCAGCATAGCGGAACCTCGCTCGAACCAATCCAGAATATGATCCGGTATCTCACCCTGCTCAAACCATCGCACCTCGGCTGTGGACAGCATACGTCAATCCCCTGTACTCGTTGCCTGTTCTAGCACGGCTTTCAGCTTTCTGGCTGCCCCTTCGTCAAACCAATCCTCTATCAGATGAAAGGAGATGGAATAGGGCGATGGCAAGCCAAGCTCGCCCGCCAGAAGGCCATCTCGAATGGCATCGCGGCTGAACCACCGGACGTCCTCCAGCTCTCCGTCATTGAGCGTAATCTGGGTAGAGGCCGCGTGGGCCGTGAAGCCCACCATCAGCGACTGCGGAAACGGCCAGGGCTGAGAGGAATGATACGCCACGCTATCGATCTCGATACCGGCCTCCTCCCGTATCTCGCGGGCCACCGCAGTCTCGAGGCTCTCACCGGGTTCCACAAAGCCAGCAATATTCGAATATCGATTCTCAGGCCATTGTGGCTGGCGTCCCAGAAGGCACTTCTCGCCAGAGGTGATCAGAACGATGATCGCCGGATCAACTCGTGGGAAATGCACGTGCGCGCAGGCTTTGTTGGTACAACGGCGCAGATAGCCTGCCTCCTCACCCTGCGTGGGACTGCCACAGTGACCGCAATAACGATGCTGACGATGCCAGTGCACCATCGCCTTCGCTTGAGCCGCCAAGGCTCCCTCCTCTGCTTCCAGGGTAAGGGCGGCACCGCGAAGGTCGAGGAAATGCCCGGTTGGCTTCACGCTCTGGCTAGGCATCTCACAGACATCGCCGATCCCAACGGCAAAGTAGGTGACGTCACCGACGGATCCGAGCAGAATCACGTCAACCGGGGCATCAGGGCAAGCCTCCCGCAGCCTCTCCAAGGCTACGGCATCCAGGTTGAGCAGGTGATCCGTGCTGTCATCAGCGACGAGTATCTGCTCCTGCCAAACCACGATGAATCGCGTCGCAGGATCAACCAGTCTCTGCTCTAGCCACTCCTCGTCCCAACGCCGGCTATGTGTGCGATCGACCGCGTGGGTAACAAAGGCATTCCGTTGAACCCGTATATATGAATCCATAGAAGGGCACTCTCTCCTCGAAGGCCGGGGCCACCGGCCCATCCCAAGTCTGCTCTATATGAGGCTTTGATGCTACGATAGGCATGTCCCTCGCGACCCATGCGGACATATCGCCGGTGTATCGACCACATCATCGATCAACTGTCGCCATACGCTATCGGGATGCCAGATTCGCAGCAGATCAGCTTCAGCCTCAGCAGCCGGCACCCCTTTATGACAAATCCGGTAGAGAAAGACAAAGACGGAGACACGCATATTCATAATGCAGTGGACAAAGAGCTTCTCGCGCCCAAATGCCGGCATCAGAGTGAAGAACCGTGCCACCGACTGCACCGTTGGCGCATCCCACGGCACAGGGATGTGAACGTAGGTCATACCAAGCTCGGTGACAAGCTGATCTTCGTTGATCACGACCCCTCGTGAGTCGGGCATAGCGAGGTTAATCACCACCTCGACGTCAGCCGCGGCAAGATGCGCAAACTGTGCAGGGTTCGGCTGACCTGCTGTCAGAAGCCGCTCAGATATCGGTAGGTAGTTCAGTATGGCAGCCAAAGCTTCGTTTGTCATCTCGTTTCTCACGATTGGGCATCGACTGGAGCAAACAGATTGCTCACCGTCCCGAGAGTATACTGGTCGCCGAGGCCAGGTCAATGTCAGATTCAGCTCTGGACAAACCTGCAGAGGGACATACAATGGGTTGGTGGCAAGCGAAAGGACGAGTTCATCCTCCATGTCATCCGGTCCGAAAAAGGCACAACTGGAAACCATCGCGCTTATCGTCCTCTGTCTGGGCCTGACAGCCGTTCTGGCTGTGCTGCTCGTGCAGATCGTCGAGTTAGCGCAAGCTTTCACGCCGCCCGAATCACACAACAGTGCTATTGTTGTGACACCCACGCCTCAACCGACGGTGCCAACTGCCACACCTACCCCTACCGCCACACCAACCCACACATCGACGCCGACGTCCACACCAACGGCGACGCCAACTCCAACGCCCGCCCCCACCGACACACCAGTACCCACTATCACCCCTTCACCCCTGCCTCACAATCGCCCCACCGCCGTTAGCATCGGCATTCTCCCGACTCCGGGCATCTCGGAGACCTACCCTATTCCGACGCCGGTGCCGAGATATCCAATCCCAGAGGAGGCGCTGACCATCGTGCTTCTAGGAAGCGATCAGCGTCCAGACTGGACCCACTGGAACACCGATGTCATCCAGTACGTTGTCGTATATCCTGACATCCCGTCTGTCGCGGTGCTCTCCATCCCTCGCGATCTGTACGTATACCTGCCAACCCTCTGGATGAGCCGGATCAACACCGCCGACATGTATGGCGAGGTCCACGGCTTCGACGGAGGCGGATTCGGTCTGCTGAACCAGACGCTGCTCTACAATCTGGGCATCACCGCTGACTACTACGCCAAAGTCAACTTCCAGGGACTGAAGAGCATCGTGGATATCTTGGGGGGCATCGAAGTACCGGTGCACTGCTTCATCCAGGATTACTGGCCCTATCCCGACGAAAATGGTGAATACCATATGATCGCGCTTCAGCCTGGCCTGCATCATATGGACGGCAAGTTGGCGCTCTGGTATTCCCGCACCCGCAAGACCACCAGCGTCTTTGATAGAGAGGAACGTCAGCAACAGGTCCTTGAGGCAATATGGCATAAGGCCCGGGCCGGAGGCCTTCTGGAGAAGGTGCCGGCGCTCTACAATGAGTATGGCGACCTTGTAGACACTGACCTGGGATTAGGGAACATTCTGAAGCTAGGCATGCTTGCTGCGCAGATCGAGGCATCGCAGGTCGCGATGTACAACATCGGGCAGAACGAGACTCGACCCTACGTCACAGTTCATGGAGGTGGGGTCTACCTGCCAAAATGGGCCGAGATGTCCACGGTGATTGACCACGCCCTTCTACCACCGTCACCCAGCCGAACGGCCCGCGCTTCGGTCGTGGTCGAGATCTTGAATAGCTCGGGTCGCGCCCAGTGGGAGCATCTGGCAGCAGACCGGCTCTATCGCAATGGCTTCACGCCCCTGTTCGGCGTGCCAGATGAGCCGGCAGTGCCGCAGACTCGCATCGAGGTCTTTTCTGAGCACGCCAAAGGCACAGGTGTCTCCGAGGTCCAGGCGGTTTTCGGAGTTGACGACTATAACGTGACCTTCGTGGGCGACACCGGCGGTGACATAAAGCTGCGGCTGGTGCTTGGTCAGGACTACCAGCCCTGTCGTTGACACGACGAGCACACGTTTATGCACGTTCAGGAGAGCCGATGATACCGTTGGAGATGGCCAGAGAGTTGAAGGAGGCCGGGCTTGTTTGGAGGCCCAGCGAGCGTGATGCTTTTGTGATTCCGGATCGGGGAATGGATGATGACATCTTTGTCATCACGAATATGGCGATCCAGGTACGGACCCTAAAGGGGTTCCCGGCGGTGATGTTTCAGGGCGCGTTTGAATGGGCTCTAGATTACATATGGTTGAGCGAAGTGGTATGGCTGCCCCGGGAGAGCCAGCTCCGAGAGCAAGTCGAGGCTCGACTGCTCTCGGAGTCAATGCCGTCGCTGCGCTTGACCAGCACGCAAGGCGGATATGTGTGCGAGATTGCGCACCGTCAGGAGTATCAGACATTCGCCGGTGAAGGAGCCAGCGCCGCTTACGCCCAGGCTCTGCTATACTTGCTGAGACACCCGTAGAGAGGGCCGGACGACAAAGGAGCCACCTATGGAATCTGCGAACGATCGCCTTGAGTTTGACAATCCCGACCTGATCGCTGCGCTCCAAGCGGTCACCGCGGCCGACACTGCGGAGACGAGAAGCAGGCTTTACGAAGCGCTTCTTCAAAGCACCTTGATTCTGCCTGCGCCCGAGGACGCGGCTGCTGCGGAAGCGTGGATTGAAGAGGAAGAACTTCCGCTGGTCATCTTTGAAGACGACGAAGGGGACTCGGTCCTCATCGCCTTCACCGACGAGGACGCGGCACTGACGTGGGAGCCGGAGGGGCTGGACTTCATCGGTCTGCGCGGATTGGACCTCGTGCTCGTCGCTAAGGAGAACGAGATTGACAAGATTATGCTTAACCCCGGTAGTCCGCACGGACAGCGTCTGCGCCGCGACGAGATTGTGGCGCTGTCACAAGGCGAGACCCCTGTTTCACCACCGCACCTCTCCGCTGATGATGAGACAGGGTTGACCGTGCTCATCGCCCCCCCGAAAGAAGCGCCTCCAGAAAGCTGGCAGGAGGCCGTAGGTCAGATTCTGGAAAGCTACCCCTCCATCGACACCGCTTACTTCTTCCAGCTCCACCTTGTGCCAGAGGGCAATCGTCACGTCATCGGGCTCGTGCTCTACGAAGGTATGTCCGAGACCGCGCAGGAAAGACTGCTGAGAAACGTGCTCTCAGAGTTCGAGGAGCAACTGCCAGAGAATCAAGCGCTCGACTTTGTCGTTCTGGATGAGCCAGATTTCCGAAAGACGGTTGAGAACACGGTCTCGCCCGTCTATCAGCAAACCCACTGAGCGCTGATCCCTCCGCGGTGGAGCTACACAGGAGCGCCGGGGCTCAGATATCCTTATTGTCGAGCTTGTCGATGTACTTAGGCGGCTCCCTGGCCTCCAGATCGATGATCTCCACATCTGGCTGATCCCAGGACTCCTCTGATTCTTCGGCGTCGTCCAGTTTGTGATAGTCCTCTACGACGTTGGGGGGGCAGAGCGAGATGAACATCCTTAGACCGACTAGAATCAGCACCATGTCATCGACCTGGCCCAAGCCAGGAAGAACATCCGGGATGATGTCGAGGGGCACCAGCAAGTAGACCAAGACAAAAAACGGCACAAGCTTGGTGACCAAAGGGACACGACCATCCCAAAGAAGATTCCAAGCTAGCTCAAACTGCGAGAGGAACTCCCGCAGCCAACTCAGCAGCTCCCTCTCGCGATCAGGATGTGGACGCGAGCGATCTACCTCTCCCTGTTTCATAGCGCTTCCCTTCTTGAGCGGCGCGGAACGAATAACCCGGCCTCGACGCCACCTTGACAGCCAGCAACTGAATCCCAGATGCTTTACGTGGTTTGGTCCAACGCTCACCTGATAGTATTACGAAGCCCAGCGCCCGTGGTTGCGCAAAGACCCGTGGTGCTGAGACCGCCGACGCGAGGCTGGACGCTGATTATAGGCTGTGTGGGCCCCGAGAGCAAATCTTAGCTTTACTGGGCGGCCCGTTTGTGGTAGATTTGGTGTGGGTGATATAGATATGCCATTTTTGATCGACGGACACAACGTCATTGCAGCGCTCGACGATATCGACCTGGCGGACCCTTATGACGAGGCCCAGCTTGTCATGAAGCTTCGCTCCTGGGCGTCTAGAATCAGTCGCAAGGCAATCGTTGTCTTTGATGGCGGCATTCCTGGTGGACCCTCGAGAACTCTGTCCACCAGCGACGTAAAGGTGGTGTTTGCCGCACGCCAGCACACAGACGCGGATCGCATCATTCGCGAACGACTCAGGGACCTTCCGGATGCCCCAAATTGGACCGTCGTATCCTCAGATCGAGAGATCCTCGACGAGGCCGGAGGGATCGGGGCTCGCACGCTAACAGCGCAGGACTTCGCAGAGCTATTAGAACGCCCTCCCGGGCCGGAAAAGGAGAAACCCGACTCCATCTCGGCGGCCGAGGTGGAAGCCTGGCTACAGGTGTTTCAAGACCCCGATGATAAAGCGCCGCCTGCGCCTCCGCCGCCCCCACCCTCGCCGAAAGAGACGGCTCGGCAAAGACCAAAGCCAAGGCCGCGTCGCTCATCTGAATCCGTCCCCCCATCAAAACGTCGACATACCCGTTCCATCGGGGAGCAAATGGGCGTCGATCTGCCCTCAGCCCCTCCCGACCCTGAGCCCACCGGCAAACCCACCGACGTCTCCAAGGCGGAGGTGGAAGAGTGGCTGGAGATTTTCCACGACGATCCCGATAGCCACGTGCCGCCCCCGAACCTACCGAAGCGCTGCAGTGACTCACGCCCGCCCAAGCAACCCGTGGTGAGAAAAGAGGGCGAGCTTTCGTCGGAGGAAGTAGATACATGGCTCTCCGTCTTCGGTAAAGATGAGTCTTCACGCTCCGGCAAATCCGAATCGCAACCCAGATCGTCCAAGTCGGCGTCCAAGCTCACCCAACACCAATCGAAGTTAGCTCCTGCCGAGGATACCACGAAGGCTGATTTGCCAGAAGAGGATCTGGAACTGTGGCATCGTCTTTTCGGTGATAGTGAATAGCTAGCAGCTCCCTGCAAAACACCGCTTGCGACTTAGGCTTGCAGGCGCAGCCTAGGTGCCCACAAGAGAAGCGCGCTGCACAATCTGAACACTCGATAGGAGAAGGGGAGACATATGCGCGGGCGAACTCAGATCATCATCGGCGTTGTCATTCTTGGGCTGGGTCTGCTGCTGTTGGTAGGCAACTTGGCAGACATCGACATCTGGGGCTATCTCTGGCCCTTGGTCCTCATTGGTCTCGGCGTCTACCTGGTAGTGCGTTCTCAGGGATCCGGTAGAGGCGGTCCCGTAGATTTTCATGTCCTGGGGGACGTCTATCGTACGGGCAGATGGGCAGTGCAGGACGAGGAGATCTGGTGTGTGATCGGCGACATCAACTTGGATCTCACCAATGCAATCATCCCAGTAGGAGAGAGAACGATCAAGCTCCGTGGATTCGTCGGCGATGTTGATATCACGGTGCCGCAGGATGTTGGGATTGCAGCAACCTCGACGGCCTTCGTTACGGACGCGCGGAGCTTTGGCCACAAGCAGGACTACTTCCTCACACCCTATGAGTCCGAGAGCGAGAACTTCCGCGAGGCAGGGCGCAAGATCCGTGTTGAGTCGCTGTACTTTGTCTCAAGTCTGCGACTTCGGCGCAGCCGGTCGTCGACAAGCTAACCTGTCTTTATCTCCTGCGAAGGCAGAGAAGTAACAGGATTCAATGGAACGCAAGATCGTCCACCTCGATTTGGACGCGTTCTTCTGCGCCGTCGAGGCACTCCATACCCCCTCGCTGGAGGGGAAACCTTTCGCCGTCGGCGGGAAAGCAGAGCATCGCGGCGTGATTGCCTCCTGCTCGTATCCCGCGAGAAGATACGGCATCCATTCTGCGATGCCCACCGCACAAGCCCTCAGGCTTTGCCCGGAACTAATCGTGCTTTCCGGTCACCGAGATTGGTATCGGGCGTACTCTCATCGCGTTCTAGAACAGATGCACAACTTCACCAACTTGGTCGAACCAATCTCCATCGACGAGGCCTTCCTCGACGTCAGTGACCTGCGAGCTTCGGCCCACCAGATCGCGCTCAAGTTACAGGAGACGATTTGGCGTGAGACTAAACTCCCCTGTTCTCTCGGCGTGGCCACAAATAAGCTGGTGGCCAAGATTGCCAACAACCGCGACAAAGCCTCTGCTCCGCCAGGCACGTCGCCGCGAGCGATCAAGGTGATCCCTCCGGGCGAAGAAGCCACCTTTCTCGCACCCTTACCGGTGAAGGAGCTCTGGGGCGTCGGGCCGAAGACTGCAGCAGCCCTGATCGATCTTGGTATCAAGACGATCGGCGATCTGGCCCGGTGGCCGGAGGATGAACTCGCCAGCCGCTTTGGGCGACACGCGCACGACCTCGTCCGACGCGCTCGCGGTATCGACGACCGTCCGGTGATTACCGAGCATGAGGTTAAGTCAATCAGCCACGAGACCACGTTTGCGCGAGACGTCACCGATAGCGCCGAGCTCAAACGGACACTCTCGCGTCTGTCCGGGGATGTCGGACGCCGCCTACGAGAGGCAGGCGTAGCGGGCGCCACCATCAAGCTGAAACTACGATGGTCGGACTTCAAGACCCTGACGCGACAGGTCACGCTGGCTGAACCCACGGACCGCGACGACGACATATATACGGCAGCGCAGCAGTTGCTGCTGGCGACCTGGCCTGGGGGCCGACCGGTTCGGCTGATCGGCGTGGGCGTGACCAACCTATCGGAACCGGCAGAGCAACTCAGGTTGTGGGATGACGCTCCCCAAAAAGATCGTCAGCTCCAGGAAGCTTTGGACAAGGTTCGGAATCGCTTCGGTCAGGACGCCATCCAACGGGCAATTGAGATCGACCCAAACGAGAGCCCTTAGCGGAGACGCAGGACAGGAGGGGCTGGAGCGGTGCCGGGACCGACTGGTCCCGGCACTGAAGTTAAGTTCCTCCGCCTATATCACGTCACTCTGACTTGACCTCGATCACCCTGGCCTTAGCCTGAGCCGTCTTGGGAAGGATGATCGTCAGGACACCCTTCTCGAATTTGGCCTCGGCGCGTTCAGCATCGACGGGCACATTGATCGTCACAGAACGGCTGAAGGGCCCGTACGGTCGCTCCTGGAAAAGATAGTCGACGTTCTCAAGAGGTGCCCGAAACTCGCCACGGACGTGCAGCGTCTCACCTTCCAGTGTGATGTCCACGTCATTGGGGTCAAGTCCAGGGACATCCGCCGTGATGACAATCTCCTCACTCGTAGCATAGGCATCCAGCGGAAGTCGCATTCTCCGCTCCTCAGGGCGCACCATCCGCGTGAAGCGCGAGGGCGCAAATCCCTCCTCCATCAACCGGGACATCTCACGACGCAGCGAGTACAAGTCCTCCATTGGATCCCAACGCAGCATCGACATGCCTGACCTCCTTTACGAGATTGAACACTGATAGCCGACCCAGTTGCATCCACCATCGACGAGTTCACAAACGGCGCTGAATAGTCAGCGGTCGGAACCCGGCCTATTCGCCTATCTAAGTATATAGAACATGGGGATTAGAATCACATAAGCGCTGCATAAGAAACCCATTGACAATGTGCAGAGATTCAGGTACAATACCGCCAGGAAAGAAAACTATGCTAATAGAACTCGGATTCTCGCACTGTGTGAAGAAGCCGGACCGCTAGGTCCGGATCTTTCTGCTGGAAGAGACGAGCACCGGCCCTAGCTGACAAGCAGCGGGGGCCGGTTTTTTGTTTTTGGGGACCGTGTACTCGGGAGACGACGATATGCTCAATCGCAGCAGCGGTATGAATATGAAGTCCAAGCGGAGCAAGCCAGACAGGGGGTCTGGATAGCTGTGCTTGTCACAATTAGTTTGGCAAGAACGCCAGCTTCCAGCCCAAAAGAAGCTGGCGTTTTCGTTTCTCGGTGTGAACCCAACCAAGGAGAGGAAAATCATGCCACTAGAGAGCTACCATATCATCGAATCGACGCTACGTGAGGGTGAGCAGTTCGTTGGCGCGAGCTTCACGACAGCGCAGAAGACTGAGGTTGCGCAATTGCTCGACGCCTTCGGCGTCGAGTGCATCGAGCTGACCTCGCCGCTGGCGTCGCCGCAGAGCTTTGAGGACGCGTGCACGATCGCGGATCTCGGCCTGCGGACAAAGGTCCTAACTCACACGCGATGTCGTATCGAGGACGCCAAACGGGCGATCGAGACCGGGGTGGATGGCGTAGACGTGGTGATCGGAACGTCCTCAATGCTGCGTCGGTTCAGCCATGGTAAGGAGATCGACGAGATTATTGATATGGCCTTGCGCGTGGTCGACTTCGTCCTCAGCCACGGCATCGAAGTCCGCTTCAGCACCGAGGATTCTTTTCGCAGCGATCCCGAGGATATCTTCCGGGTCTACGAAGCGGTTGACGCCCTCGGGGTCAACCGGGTTGGCATCGCCGACACTGTGGGTATAGCCACCCCACGGCAGGTCTACGAGCTAGTTCGTGCCCTTCGCGAGCGCGTCAGGTGCGACATTGAGTTTCACGGCCACAACGACTCAGGATGTGCCATTGCCAACGCATTTGAGGCATTGGATGCAGGGGCGACTCATGTCGACACATCGATCCTAGGTATCGGCGAGCGCAACGGCATCACCCCGCTTGGCGGCCTCATCGCTCGGCTCTACGCCATCTCGCCGTCGCTGGTCGATAAGTACGACTTGCCGCTCCTGCGGAGGCTCGACAGCACTGTGGCTCAGATGGTAGGCGTCGACATCCCCTTCAACAACTATATCACCGGCATCACCGCCTTCACCCACAAGGCCGGCATCCACGCCAAAGCTATCCTTAATAACCCGGAGACCTACGAGATCCTGAATCCGCAGGCCTTCGGGCTGACCCGTTACGTCAGCATCGCACATCGCCTAACCGGTTGGAACGCGATCAAGAACCGCGCCGAGCAGCTGGGACTCACATTGAGCGATCCATCCCTGAAAGCCATCACCGCGCATATCAAGGCCCTGGCCGATGAGAAGCAGATCTCGCTCGATGATGTAGATGGCGTGCTGCGGCGCTGGGCGAACGGCGACGGCGCTCGGATCCAGGAGTCGAGCGCCGAGCCGAAAGAGGTTCCGGATGGCGCCTGAGACTAGATATCGTCATTCCACGGACGACCTTCCTACTTACCGACGGGCCTTGCGGTATAACCCATCCCAGGATCTCACATAGCTAGGAGAAAGACAATGACACAGACACTGAGCGAACAGATTCTCTCCCACGCCGCCGGATATACCGTGAGCGCTGGGGAGCTGGTCGTCGTCAACGTTGACGTCGCGATGACAGTGGATTCCATCGCGCCAGAGGTGATCGACGTCCTCACCACGGAGCTGAACATCACGGCGCTGCCCTATCCAGGGCGCTGTGCGATCTTCATCGACCATGTTGCGCCGGCCTCGAATCTCGCCACCGCAGAGGGCCAGATAAGAGCGCGCCGCTTCGCGGAAGCGCAGGGCATCGACGCCTTCTACGATGCCGGACGCGGCATCTGCCATCAGCTGATGGTCGAAGAGCATCTGGTCGCGCCGGGCATGGTGGCGATCGGGTCGGACTCGCACAGTACGACCTATGGCGCCGTGGCGGCCTTCGGCACCGGGATGGGGACCACTGACGTGGCCCTGGCCTTTGCTACAGGTCGCACGTGGCTGCGGATTCCCGAGACAGTCCGCGTTGATTTTGTCGGCGAGCTCAGGCCCGGCGTCCAAACGAAGGATGTCGTCCTCCACCTGCTTGACGAGGTCAAGGCCGACGGTTTCACCTACCAGGCGGTCGAATTTCATGGCGCCGAGGCGCTGTCTCTGGCCTCGCGCATGACACTTTGCAGTATGACGACCGAGATGGGTGCGAAGGCCGGAATGGTCCCGCCCGATGCGCTGACCCGCGCCTATGCGCCGGTACCAGCTTGGCTTCGGGTCGAGGAGCACGCGCAATATGTATCACGCTTGACCGTCGATCTCGCCGCAGTCGAGCCCGTCGTCGCCTGTCCGCCCCGGGTGGACAGCGTCGTGCCAGCCGGCGGCCTCGGTGAGGTCCGCGTGGACCAGGTCTTTATCGGAACGTGCACGAACGGGCGACTTCAGGATCTCCACGCCGCTGCCGCAATCTTGAAAGACCATCACGTGGCCCCCGGTGTGCGCATGATCGTCATCCCAGCGTCACACAGCATACTCCAAGACGCTACTGAAGATGGTACGCTCGCGACACTGCTGGCAGCCGGGGCCACGATCGGCCCACCGGGATGCGGCCCCTGTATCGGACGACATCTTGGCGTCTTGGGGCCCGGCGAGGTGTGTCTTTCGACGGCCAACCGCAACTTCGCCGGTCGGATGGGGGCGCCGGATGCCCGGATCTATTTGGGATCACCCGAGGTGGCAGCCGCTACAGCCGTGACCGGCGTTATCACAGATCCACGGGACTTGATGGAGGTATCATGAATCGCATCTGGCTCTTCGGCGACGACATCGACACAGATCAGATCATCCCCGGGCGCTACTCCCCGTATATGACCTCGGAGGACGACTTAGCCCGGTACGCGTTCATCGAACGACGGCCCGAGTTCGCATCCAACGTACGACCGGGCGACATCATCGTGGCAGGCAAGAACTTCGGATGTGGGTCGTCTCGAGAGTACGCACCCCGAGCGCTTCAGAAGTGTGGGATCGCGGCCATTATCGCACCAAGTTTCGCGCGGATCTTCTTCCGCAATGCGATCAACCTCGGCATCCCGCTCTTTCAGGACGACCTGACGGATGAGTTGACGGACGGGCAGCACGCTCGCCTCGATCTAGCGGGCGCACAGCTAATCACCGAGGAACGCGTCTACGCGCTGCCCGAGCCACCCGCATTTGTGGGAGAGATTCGCGAGGCGGGAGGGATTGTAGCCTACTATCAACGCTACCGGCGTTTTCCAGGAGAGCGAAAGGGATAACCAACAATATGGTAGAATCTTTGGTGGCAGATCGCGCCTGACGCGCGACGCGTAGCTATCGCAGTGGACCAGCCAATGAGGAGAGGAGAGAACGATGTTTACGGAATGCCCTGAGTGTGGTGGCGAGGTGGAGTTAGCCGAGGACACCATTGTCCACGAGATTGTGGTGTGCCCTGACTGCGGCGTGGAGCTCGAGGTGATCGACCTCGATCCTCCAGCCGTCGATCTAGCACCTGAGGAAGAGGAGGACTGGGGCGAGTAACTCTGCACGTAGGAGTGCAGCCCTGGCTGGTGAGATAACGGGTCGCTTCGCTAAACCCGAGGGAGCAGCCTGAAGGTCCTATTTGAGTTAGCGAGCCATGACGAGAGGAGTGCTGCGCGTTCGCTCGCCTGTGTCCGACCGATGCAGGCGAGCGACATAAGTCGATACACGCGCACAGAGTGCGCATTATGGAGGAGCCCTGTGAATCCCAAGGTTGGCATACTTCTTTCCCGCGCCCGCGTGGAGGAGAAGCTCCTGATCCAGGAGCTGGAAAGACGCGGTGTGGACTACGACATGATCGACGACAGAAGGGTCGTCTTTGACATTCAACAGAACGGCTGGCAGCAATATGACGTAATCGTCGAGCGCTGCATCAGCCACTCGCGAGCGCTGTACGCGCTGCTCTTGCTCCGGGATTGGGGGGTCCCGACTGTCAACAGCTACGAGGTCGCCAGTATCTGCGGCAACAAGCTGCAGACCACCAGCGCCCTGGTGCGCGCCGGGGTCCCCACCCCGGTGACCAAAGTTGCGTTCACGCCGGAATCGGCGTTAGGCGCGATCGAGAAGATGGGCTATCCCGTCGTGCTCAAGCCGGGCGTGGGCTCGTGGGGGCGGTTGCTCTCCAAGATTAACGACCGAGAGGCCGCGGAGACGGTGCTGGAGCACAAGCAGATCCTAGGCTCTTACCATCATTCCATCTACTATATTCAGGAGTACGTCGAAAAGCCGGGACGCGATATCCGCGCCTTCGTCGTCGGGGATGAGACCATCTGCGCCATCTATCGCGCATCGCCGCACTGGATCACCAACACGGCACAAGGTGGAGCTGCGTCCAACTGCCCCGTGACGCCGGAGCTCAACGAGCTCTGTCTTGCCGGCGCGCGGGCGGTGGGCGGTGGAGTGGTCGCCCTTGATGTCTTTGAAGACCCCAACCGCGGCTTGTTGGTAAACGAGATCAACTATACAATGGAGTTCCGCAACAGCATCGACACCACCGGCGTGAATATCCCCGCAAAAGTGGTCGACTATATACTAGACGTAGCCCGGGGTAACGGATAGAATGAACTTGAAGGCTGGACGCCTATACACTGTAGAGGCTGTTCGTTGGCAAGTCAACGATCGATCTACTGACCTCAGCCATCAACTTGTCAACTCCGATCCGCACTATGGCTTCTGTGAAACATCCCGACGATAGAATCGCCGACGCGCTCCTGACCGGTCTCGTTGAACGCTACAGTCCCTCAACGCAGGAGCGCTCTGCGGTCGCGTATCTGGTGGAGCGAATGGACGATCTCGGGCTCGAATCCGAGATCGACGCGGCCGGCAACGCCGTAGGCACACTTGGCGAGGGCGATCGCACCCTCCTGCTGCTGGGCCACATCGATACCGTACCGGGGTTCATCGAGGTGCGACGCGAGGGCCGGCAGCTTTTCGGACGCGGCACGGTCGACGCGAAAGGATCCCTCGCTGCGTTCGTCGCGGCTGCGGCGCGCGCCGGCGCACAGCCGGATAAGCGGATCATCGTCGTGGGCGCTGTGGAGGAGGAAGCAGCGACTTCGAAGGGCGCCCGGTTCTTGCTGGATCGGCTCTCGCCCGAGGCCGTCGTGATCGGCGAACCTAGCGGCTGGGATTGCCTCACCGTCGGCTACAAAGGACGCCTATTGGTCGATTACACGCTCCGGCGGGAGATCGGCCATACAGCAGGCCCCGACGGCGGCGTTTGCGATGAGGCTTTCGCCTTCTGGGCGAAGGTGCAGGATCGCGCCCATCTATATAACACAGGGGCGCGGCGGATGTTCGAGCGGCTCAGCCCTTCGCTGCGCACTATGCACTCGGAGGACGATGGATTCACGGAGACTGCGGCGCTGACCCTCGGCCTCCGCCTTCCTCCGGATATCGATATCGACAGGCTGCAAACACAGTTGACCAAGATGGCCAGAGGGGCAACGTTGCGCTTCCGCGGTCGGGAGCCGGCCTACCACGCGTCAAAGGCCACGCCTCTAGCGCGCGCCTTCATCAAAGCGATCTACGCCGAAGGCGGCCAAGCTCGGTTCACAGTCAAGAGCGGCACCTCGGACATGAACGTCGTGGCACCTGTGTGGGATTGTCCAATTCTTGCCTATGGGCCGGGCGACTCGGCCCTGGACCACACCCCACACGAGCATATTGACTTGGACGAGTATCATCGCGCTATCGCCGTGCTAACCCGGATGTTGTTGGAGATTTAGCTACAGTCAACGTTTGAACGTTCCAACGTTGCAGCGTCTTGAGGGAGCATCTATGATGCATAATGACTATGATATCGTGATCGTTGGAGCGGGTCCGGCCGGCATCTTCGCAGCCCTTGAGCTCAGTAACCAACCGGGCCTGCGGATCGCGATTCTTGACAAAGGACGAGACATCGACAGGCGCAACTGCCCGATCCGCGAGGGCAGCCCAGAGTGCCAGCACTGCAAGCCCTGTGCCATCCTGAACGGCTGGGGCGGCGCCGGAGCCTTTTCCGACGGCAAGCTCACGCTCTCGCCGGCGGTGGGCGGCCATCTGGCCGAGATCCTGGGCGAGAGATCAGCAACGGAGCTGATCCAGGAGGTGGACAAACACTATCGTACCTATGGCGCACCCGAGACCGTCCACGGCACCTATACCGATGAGATCGAGTTGCTCGACAAGCGGGCCTCGCTGGCGGGCCTGCGCTTTATCTCGGTCCCAATTCGTCACATGGGTACAGAGCGGTGCAGTGAGATTATGCGCCGTATGCGTGACACGCTGATCGAGCGAGGCGTCGACATAAAGATGCGCACGCCGGTGGCGGAGATTCTGACCGACAACGGGACGGTCACGGCTGTAAAGACCGAAGCCGGCGACGTGCTGTCAGCGGAGATGGTCATCGTCGCGCCGGGTCGTGAGGGAGCCAGCTGGCTAGAGACGCTGGCGCGGGCACTGGGGCTGACGCTGACGCGCAATCCCGTGGATCTCGGCGTCCGGGTGGAGGTGCCGGCAGCCACACTCGAACCCATCACCGACCTGGTCTACGAGTCGAAGTTCATCTACTATACGAAGGCTTTCGATGACAAGATCCGCACCTTTTGTATGTGTCCGTACGGCGAGGTGAGCACGGAGTATGCCGGTGACGTGATGACCGTCAACGGTCACTCCTTTGCCGATCACAAGACGGCCAACACCAACTTCGCGCTGCTGGTCAGCAAGAACTTCACCGAACCCTTTGACGACCCCATCGCGTACGGCAAGAGCATCGCGCGGCTGGCGAACTTGCTGAGCGGCGGGATCATGGTCCAGCGGCTGGGTGATCTGGAATCCGGACGCCGCTCCACGCCGGAACGGCTTTCCCGCTCGATCGTGAGACCCACCCTGCCGAGCGCAACGCCGGGCGACCTCAACCTTGTCCTGCCCTACCGGTACGTCGCGGACATTCTCGAGATGCTGCAGGCGCTCGATGAGATCGCGCCGGGTGTCGCGTCGCG
>CAZPJP010000016.1:0-2255 GCA_964586915.1 uncultured Anaerolineales bacterium | reverse complement strand
ACATTCTCGAGATGCTGCAGGCGCTCGATGAGATCGCGCCGGGTGTCGCGTCGCGCCACACGCTGCTCTACGGCGTCGAAGTGAAATTCTACTCGAATCGTCTGAAGCTCACACCGGAACTTGAGACCGAGGTGGAGAACCTCTTCGCGTGTGGCGACGGTGCCGGCGTCACCCGTGGCCTGATTCAGGCCTCTGCATCCGGCATGGTCGCCGCGGGAGCGATTCGGAGGCGGCTCGAATCCTGATCTAGATCCGGAATCTACCTCTGCGTGAGGCGATCTCGCGTTGAGGCAACCTTTGGCTCTCTGAACTCTCAGCGATAGAGGAGTCACGATGCAGACCAACGAGCCGGCCATCCTCGAGATCATCAGACACGTGCTCCGATGGGGATCCGTGCTCGTGGGCGTTTTGGCGCTAGTCACCGTGATCTGGCTCACGATCCGTTGGTTGTCGCGACGATGGCAGATGCAGGCCGGTGAGCTGGTTGAGCAAATCCGCCAAGGTCTTGTGTCCATGGAGGACGGGCTCGCAGAACGGCAGGAGGAAGCGGCTGCCTATCCCACCAGACTGGCGGCGCCATATCACACCGGTGCGCAGCGCCTTCACGAGACATTGGATAGGCTTATCGCCGGTCTGGCGGATGCGCAGGCCGAGCTGGCCGCCTTGACCCCTCAGCGTGGAGCGCCAGGCGCTGAGCCGCGCTCGCATCCCGCCGCCGCAGTGTGGCATCGTCTGCGCGACCTGCTCTGGCAGGAGCCACAGGGATGGCGCCGCCGTCGCGCGCGGCTTAAGGCCCTGAACGCACGACTTGAAGCCCTGAGATCCCGCCTGTCAGAAACGGACGATCTCCTCAGGACTCTCCGTGAGCAGCCGCTGGTGGCGGCCCAGAGGGCGCGCGCGCTCCGCGCGACGCTCGACGTCACGTCCGGGCTGGTTGCAGACCTGAGAACCGCCGGCGTTCACGGTGAGCAGCTGTCGGAGATCGCCGATCGACTGCGCACCCATAAACGTGAGATCGACAGCCTCCCTGCCTATCTCTTCGAGAGCGACAGCCAGGTGGCACGGCAAGCACGGTCTGACGTCATCATCGAGGCCTGGCGGACCCTTGAGGCGCGCCACTCTGCCATCTACGAGTATGCAGACACGCTGGAGGGATGGCGCCAGGCCTATGCCAAGCTCGGCCACGACCTCGAGAGCGCCGAGCAGGCTGTGGAGGCGGCGTCGACCAGCCTCGCTAAGGCCCATCCGTCTGTGGACATCACCGAGGTTTCTGAGACCTTGTCGGGGCTGAGGACCCGCGTCCAGGAGCTCACGACCCGCTACCGGTCCCCCACTCCAGCGGATCTCGACCGCCTCGACGCGGCTGCACAGGTCACACGGGAGGCTAACCGGCTGGTGGGGCGGCTCGCCTCTCTTGAGGCACTGCGCACGTCCCTAGACGGCAAGCTCTCCGAGAGCAGCGACCTCCTCGACGAGGTGGAGCGACAACTGCGCCAGCTGGCCGAGGCAAGCCGGTATCCGCTGGACCAGGTTCCGGTCCAGGCAGACGTGGATCGCGTGCGGCAGAAGATCGCGCAGCTCAGAGCTCCAGCCGCCGCGCAAGATCCAGCGCACGCTGGAGGCTACACGCAGACGCAGCTGGAGTCGGGCCTCGCATCGGCCCAAGTCCTGTACCGGCGAGCCCAGGCTCTCGTAAAGCGCGCGTCCGAGGCCCGGGAGCACCGAAGGCACTTGATTGAGCTGTTGGGTCGACAGCCACCGGGGCCTGGCGCGACACAGGAGCATCGCCCTGATATCGACTGGCTCACCTGGGCCCAGGACCTTCACGAGCGCACGAGCGCCTACGCCGCCGCCAACTGGGCTCTCAAGTATCAGCAGACTTCTCCAACCCCGACAGAGACGGATACACTCCGCGTCAGTGCCATTCTCGCCGATGCGCAGGACCTCAAGCAACGCCAGGCGCTTTGGATCCCGGACCAGGTCGACGATCTCCTCCAGCCCGATACCCTGGCCCGCCGTGTTCGGGAGGTGCGGGCGATCTTTGAGGATGTCGAGACCCTTCAGAACCGCCTCGACCAAGCTACGCGGATGTACCAACAGCTTCAACAGGCCGAGGAGAGGGCCCGGGCGGAGCTGGAGACAGCCTACGGGGCGCTCGACCGGCTGGAGGTCGTCGCCGCCAGCGTCTTTCCCGAGGCGCTGGCCGAGGAGGAGAACCACTGGAGCGAGGTACGGGCGCATCTGGAGGCGGGCTA
>CAZPJP010000015.1:35617-45481 GCA_964586915.1 uncultured Anaerolineales bacterium | reverse complement strand
GCCCATTCAATTCTCGATACAGGTCCAATAACTGCTGGATGAACGTTTCCTGCCGTCCGGTGAGTTTCATTGATGATTCCCCCAAAAAGACCAAAAAGCTAATTGGATAATACACGTATTTGTGGAAGGAGTCAATCTCTCGCTTTCAGGGCGTACGCATCTCAAAGAGCCAGAAGTTCGAGAAGAAGTGGTCATCCCAACTAGCTCTGAGGCGCTTGGCTCGGAGGCTGAGGTCTTCTCCTTGCGCATCAGGTTGAGGCAGAAGTGCCGCAGGACGGCAAAGTTCTGGGCCGCATTACCTGCCCGCGCGCGACTGTATTGCTTCAGCAACCCGCCGGAGGGCAAGACCTTCCGGAACTACGGGAAGCTACGATGCCAGGCGCAGAAAGCGGGTCGGAATCGCTACTACCGATGCCGTGCCAATGAGTTGGGATATGACTGCGATCAGCCCGGGGTGCCCGTCGAAGAGATCGACGAACAAGTCGTCGCAATACTCACGAGCCTCAAGCCTCCAAAGGATTGGAAGAGAGGCTTCACGGCTGCCGTCGGCGAGATGCTGGGGGAACGCAACCTAGACGAACGGCTGCACGAGATCCAAGGAATCATCAAGAGAATGGATCAGCGATGGGATTACGGCTTCTTCACTAACTGAGGAGGAGCACATCAAGGGACGGCTCATTCTGCAGCAGGAACTGGAACAACTTACGCCCATACCCGACGACGATCTAGAGCAGGCTGCTAGCTTGCTTGCGAACTTCGGTACACATTGGGAGAGGTTGGCTGACGATCCGGAAGCTCAGCGCGATTTGGTCAAGTTGATCGTACAGCGCGTATATATCGATGGACACACGGTCAAAGCGCTGACCCTAAGCTCAAGCTACCATCTTGTCTTGGGTAACAACATAAAAGGGCCAACCGAGTTTTCAGTTGACCCTTTCGTATACATGAGCGGGAGCGACGGGATTTGAACCCGCGATCTCCGGCTTGACAGGCCGGCATGTTAAACCACTACACTACGCCCCCTTGACACTCGGAATCATACCATACCCCGTCTCTTTGTCAACCCCAGAGGGTCGAAATTCCTCAGTTTGGCAGGGCGTCGCAGGCCGCTAGAATCGGGGAAACACCTATTCACCCGAAAGGAGAAAAGATGCAGAATCGCACAGGACTCAAGGACAGGGTCACGCTCGTCACCGGTGGCGCCCGGGGCATCGGTCAGGCGATCGCGCAGGAGTTCGCCCGGCACGGCGCCCAGGTGCTGATCCTGGACAAGCTGCAGCAGGAGGGCCGAGCGACTGCCGAGTCTATCGCGGAGGCCGGCGGACGAGCAACAGCGATCACCGTGGATGCTACCGATCCCGAGCAACTGCGCGATGTGGTAGCCAGGATCGCGATCGACTTCCGACGGATTGACATCCTGGTCAACAACATCGGATACAACGACCCGACCCCCTTCCTGGAGTCGGACGAGGCGCTCTGGCAGCAGCTGTTGGACGTCAATCTGCTCACGGCCCTGCGCTTCTGCCGCGCCGTCCTCCCGCATATGGTTGATCAGCAGTATGGCCGCATCGTCAACATCTCCTCCATCGCCGGCATCCATCCCTGGCCTGGCTCCGTCCTCTACGGCGTCGCGAAGGCCGGCATCATCTCGATGACGCGGTCGCTGGCAGCTGCGATGGCGGAGCACAATATCCGCGTCAACTGCGTCTGTCCGGGGCCAACGGAGACGGGCCTCTCGAAAGCGCTTCGCGAGACCAACCCCGAATACGTGCAGGCGATCCACGGGATGGTGACCCTGGGCCGGCTTGCCGACCCCCAGGAAATCGCGGCGGCGGTGCGTTTCCTCGCCTCGGACGACGCCTCGTTTGTGCTCGGCGAGTCCCTGGTCGTCGACGGCGGCTACAATATGACCTAATACACGTGCTGCGGCTGCCATTCTCCTCAGCATCTCAGGACAAGCATCACTTGAGTGACGGCAAGGGGCATGCTAAGGTAATGAGGCAACTCTCCCGGAAGGAGCACGCAGCTATGCAGACTGAGGACTACGTTCGGCTGGAAGACACCTACAACGCTCACAGCTACGAACCCATCGATGTCGTGATCGCGCGCGGTGAGGGCGTCTGGGTCTGGGACGTCGAGGGCAACAAGTACCTCGACTGTCTCAGCGCCTATTCGGCCCTGAACCAGGGCCATCGTCATCCCCGCGTCGTCCGGGCGCTGATCGAACAGGCTGGCAAGGTCACCCTGACGTCGCGTGCGTTCCGCAACGATCAGCTTCCGCTCTTGGCGAAGGAGCTTTGTGAGCTGACGGGCCACGATATGATCCTCCCGATGAATTCGGGGGCCGAGGCGGTTGAGACGGCGATCAAAGCCGCGCGACTCTGGGGACACGTGACCAAGGGCATTATCGAAGGACCGGAGATCATCGCCTGCCATAACAATTTCCACGGACGCACGATCAGCGTGATCTCTTTCTCCACCGAACCCCACTACCGGAACGGGTTTGGCCCCTTCACACCCGGATTCAGGATCGTGCCCTTTGGCGACGCCGAAGCGCTGGAGGCAGCAATCACGCCCAACACGGCTGCTTTCCTGGTCGAGCCCATCCAGGGGGAGGCGGGTGTGATCGTGCCCCCGGAAGGATACCTGAGGGAAGCACGGGCCATCTGTGACGAGAGGCACATTCTGCTGATCACCGATGAGATTCAGACCGGGCTGGGGCGCACGGGCCGGTTCTTTGCCTACGAATGGGATGGCATCAAGCCAGATCTGGTGGTTATCGGCAAGGCGCTGTCCGGCGGGATGATGCCGGCCTCCGCCGTGCTCGGCTCCCGTGACGTGCTGGGGCTCTTCACGCCCGGAAGCCACGGATCGACATTCGGTGGGAATCCGCTGGCCTGTGCCGTGGCAAGGGAAGCGGTCAAGGTGCTCGTTGAGGAGGATTTGATCGGGCGAGCGCGCGACCTCGGCGCCTATCTCCGCAAAGGCCTCCGTGAGCTCAACAGCCCGCTGATCAAGGAGATCCGGGGCAAGGGGCTGCTGGTCGGTGTGGAGTTCACCAAAGAGGCAGGGAACGCGCGGCGCTTTGTGGAGGCGCTGAAAGATCGCGGCGTCTTGACCAAAGATACGCACGGCACGATCATTCGCTTCGCGCCGCCGCTGGTGATCACGAGAGACGAGATCGACCTGCTACTGGCGCAGTTTGAGGCCGTGCTGGTAACCGCGCTCGAAGAGACGCCCTCCCAGGCACTGACCGCCTGAACGGGCACCACTGACCGGACGATCGTCCCGGTGGAAGCTGGACCTAGCGCGCCAGGAACCAAAGCAAGAGCTTTGGCGTTACGTTCACCTCGACCCACGCAGCCAGGGCCAGCAGCGGCAGCACCAAGGCAATGAAGATCTTCAGAAAGTGACCGGCCTCGCGAAGGAGGCCGAGGACACCCCCATCCTCTGAAGGAGCTCGCAGGATGACGGCGCCGACGCGCACCGCCTGAGCTGTCGCGATGATCGCCGCCGGGAGCTCGAAGATGCCGTGGGGCAGCACGGCCACCGCCAGGAAGAGCCAAGGATTGAGGCCGACCTGGCCGATCTGGAGCCCGATATACACAATCACCACAATGGGGGCCATAAGCAGAATCGTGGCCAGCGTACCCAGGGAGAGCAGCCCCAGCATCGTCGCGACGAGCAGGGCGCGCATATTGTGAAGAAGCACGGCGAGGGCCGAGAATGAGGGCAATAGCCCGGTCTCCGCAACAAGTTGCTCGAAAGCCGCGGCGTCCGCAATCTCACCCAGATCGAAGAGGGCAAGCGGCAGAGGAAACCTCTGTCGCGCCCAGATCCCTAGCGCTGTGCCGCCCACACCAAGAACCAAGAGGGTCATCAGCAACTCCAGTCTGATAGACCGGAGCAGAGAAGGCATCTCGCGGCGGTACAGCCAGATCACGCCGCGCTCAGGTCGCATCCCCTCCCAGAAGGCCCGGATCCCGGCTCTCAGGTCCAGCTCGTCCAGATCGCGACCCAGCAGATTCTCACGGTTGAAGATTCGTATGCCCAGCCGTACGAGCAGGACCGCTACAATGGCCAAAGCTAAGGCGACCAGCCACAAAGCCGCATAGTTTGCGAAGAGAAGCAACCACGCCTGAACCTGTAGCAGCAGGGCCATCGGAATAATGATGAAACTGGCGACGAGATTGGCAGCGCGAACGCTGGTGGACTGGCTTGAGACGATCACCGCTCCCGAGACCATCACCACTGCCTCCACCGAGGCCAACGCGAGGGCCAGCGTCAGCAGCGCGGGCTCGGGCCACCATCCGACGGTCGTGCCCAGCATCACGACGTAGATAGCCATGCCCAGGTAGCTGGCCGTGAGCGGCGGGAGGGTCGCCGCAAGCAGCTTCCCCAGATAGAGCTGCAGGTCCGTGAGCGGCGTCGCCAACAGCGGCTCGAGGCTGCGTCGTTCCCTCTCCCCGACGAAGGTCTCCAGCGCGATGACGAGCGAGAAGGTGCTTGGGAAGAACCCCACCACAAGCATCAGAAAGGGATAGAGCCGCTCAAGGATGATATCGGCGCCATACTGTCCCAGGAAGTTGACGCCACGACTGGCCACGAAGGTCGCCAGCATTGGGAAGCCGGCGACCAGACTCAGAATCGGCAGGACGATACGCCAATCTCGGAGGGTATCCTTGATCTCACGGCGGGTGATGGTGAGCGCCGGTCTAAGCGCCATCCCTAAGGAACGCCTCGCTGCCAAACGGCCCGGGGTATCGCGCTTTGAGAGCTCAGACATCCCCAGGACGCCCTTCCATCGCCCGCAGATAGACCTGCTCCAGGCTCTGGGGTACCGCGCTCAGCATCATGACAGGAACGCCTGCCGAGGAAAGAGCTGTCAAGAGACGCGGGTTCGCAACAGCCGGGTTAGCAGTCCGGTAGCGAATCCACTCATTCCCCACCTGCTCCACAGTCCCAAATCGCTCAACCACCGCCCGCACGCCGTTGCGCATATCGATGGTCGGCCCTCCATCCGTGCCGGCTGACACGCGAAGCTCCATCAGCGGTGGGCCTAAGAAGCGAGTCTTTAGCTCTGCAGGTTTTCCAAGTGCCACGATACGACCCCGCCGAATGATGGCAATGCGGTCGCTGAGCTCCTCAGCTTCGGTCAGATTATGCGTGCAGACGATGAGCACGCGGTTTTGACTGTCCCGCATCTGAAGAATGGAGTCGCGGACGCGGCGGGCGCTCTCAGGGTCCATCGCCGACGTAGGCTCATCGAACAGCAGCACCGGGGGATCGTGGAGCAACGTCCGCACGAGTGCGATCTTCTGGCGCATCCCCTTAGAATACTCGCCCAACCGGCGAGGCAGCGCCGCGGTCATCCTGAAGCGCTCAGCCAAGTCTCGGATCCGCCGGCCTCGCACGTCGGACGGCAGTCCCCGCAGCTCACTGAAGAAGTCCAGGTACTCCCAACCGGTCATCCGCGTGTAGAGACCGGGCGCCTCGGTCAGCACGCCGACACGTTTTCGCACTTCGTGCCCCTGCGTCGCGACGTCATACCCGGCCACACGCGCCCACCCCTGCGTCGGCTTCAGGATCGAGGTGAGCATCCGCACCGTCGTAGTTTTCCCGGCACCGTTGGGGCCGAGCAAGGCCAACACCTCGCCCGGCGGTATGGTGAGGGTCACATCATCGACCGCCACCAGATCGCCGAAGCGCTTCGTCAGCCCCACAGTCTCAATCATCTACGCTGTCCTGGATCATATCGTGAGGATTATACCACGGAAAACATCCCAGATCTACAGACGGGTTAGGGAAGAGTTAGGCATAAGTTAGCAGAGGTGATGCCGTCGCTCCTCCTGTCGCACTGCGTTCTCTCCGTCGTAGAAGACAAACTGCCTCCCCACGTTGGCGTGTGGGGAGGCAGAGGCGTCTCGTAACCCGAATGGCTACGCTTGTGAATTCGACAGGCAAGGGCAGTTGGGATCTGATATTTCCGGCCTGCTTTATAGCAGAACCGCCCACACTATAGAGACGTGAGCAGCCCAAAAACGCGCTGCCCGCCCGACAGGCTCGACACCGGCAGTTGACCTCGGCACGATCGCCGACCCTCCTGAACAAAGACGTGCGCGGGAGGTGGCATATCTCGAGACCGACACGGCACGGGATACCAGACGGATCCGATGAGGCTCCGTTTGGCAAGCTGCCCACCGAGAGCTTGACGTGCGCGTGACTTTACGTCCCTGTCATCGCGCATGTGCTGGGCCCCACCCTCAGGCCCAGCACATCCTTCTTTGACGTGAGCGCTAACCGCGGCGGCGCAGGAAAGCCGGGATCTCGATATCGTCCCGATCAGCCGTCTGCGTACCGAAAAGCTCACTCGTCTCCGTGCGCCGTTGCGCAGGCGCAGCCGTCGCTGCAGGTCGTGCGATCTCGGGTTCCCCGTCGCTGTCGAATCCGGTCGCGATCACCGTGATGCTCACCTCATCCTCCAAGTTCTCATCGATCACGGCACCGAAGATCAGATTCACATCGGGATGTGCGGTCTCACGGATGATGGACGCGGCCTCATTGACCTCGAAGAGTGTCATGGTGGGGCCACCCGTGATGTTGAACAGAATGCCACGGGCCCCATCGATCGTGATATCCAGCAGACGGCTGGAGATGGCCTGTTGTACCGCCTCAATCGCACGATTCTCGCCGGACGCACGACCGACGGCCATCAACGCAGCCCCGCCCTCGAGCATAATTGACTTGACATCCGCAAAGTCAAGGTTGATAAGTCCGGGCACTGTGATCACCTCGGTGATCCCCTGAATGCCCTGGCGCAGAACATCGTCCGCGACCCCGAAGGCATCCGAAAGGCTGACGCGCTTCTCGGTGATCTCCAAGAGGCGGTCGTTCGGGATCACGATCAAGGTGTCCACAACCTGCTTTAGCGCCTCGATCCCATCGGTAGCCACGTGACTCCTCTTGGCTCCCTCGAAAGTGAACGGACGCGTGACCACACCGATCGTGAGCGCCTTTGTCTCTTCCTTCGCAATCCTGGCGATGACCGGAGCAGCCCCCGTGCCCGTGCCGCCCCCCATGCCGGCGGTCACGAACACCATATCGGAGCCCTGCAGAACCTCGAGGATCTCATCCTGAGACTCCTCAGCAGCCTTGCGTCCCTCATCTGGATTGCCCCCAGCCCCCAGACCACGGGTGACCGTGTCGCCAATCCGTAGCCCCTTCGGCGCTTGGGAGAGCATCAGGGCCTGAGCATCGGTATTCACCGCAATGAACTCGACCCCCTGAAGTCCCTCCGTGATCATCCGATTGACGGCATTGCTCCCACCGCCCCCAACACCCACAACACGAATCTGCGCAAAATTCTCAGCTGAACCAGACATTTGAGTACCTCCTAACCTTTCGGATTTTGCTCCTCGCGGAGCAGACGCCAACCTCGAAGATCTCCCTCCTGAGAGGGATGCCTTCGACCTCTCTCCCTTCCAACCCGAGCCCATCGACTTCGATCCCATCGGTCACCACCCTTCTGCCAATCAGTCACGTGCGTGAGCCCGTGAAGCCCATAGGCGTACACGCCCCTCACCAATAACGGCTGACGCAGTATAGATTCAAGCCTCTCGCCATTGGTGCACGTCTCAAACCTAGCGCTTCCACGCAGGCTGGGCGCTGTCTCGCAGTTCTCTCACGGCAGCAGGTTTCTAAGCCAGCCTGCCGCCCGCTTCATCCAGGACGATCGCACCGTTCGCCAGCCACCTCCTTCTTCCCACATAGGCGTCCACTTGACCAGACCCACAGCCACCGCTGCATCCGGGCCGCTGACCTTGTCGGTGAGTCCGGAGATATCCGTGGGGATGCCAATCTGGACAGGCAACTCGAAGATCGAGCGCGCCAGACTCCGCATGCCCGGCAGCTGCGCTGTGCCTCCACAGAGGACCAAGCCGGCCGGCAACAGGCCATCATAGCCCGACCTCTTGATCTCTTGCTGCACATTCTCCAGGATCTCCTCACAGCGAGCCTGAATGATCTCCGCCAACTTCCAGCGCGGAATCGGAACAGGATTGCCCTCACCGTAGGGCGAGACTGTGAAACGTTCGTCCTCGGCCACCTGGTTGGACACTGTGTGCCCATGACTCAGCTTCACCCGCTCCGCCACCTGCGAGGGCAAGCGCAGCCCGATAGCGATATCGTTCGTGATATACTCGCCGCCTAGCGGCAATGACTTCGTATGCCACACCGTGCCCTCGATAAAGATAGCGATGTCCGACGTGCCCTCCCCGATATCGACGAGGACAACGCCCATCTCCTTCTCATTCTCCGACAGCACAGAATTCCCGGCGGCCATGCTCGTCAGGACCAGCTCTCCGATCTGGATCCCCGCCCCGCGAACGCATTTCCTCAGGTTCTGGAGCGCCGTGCTCGAACCCATCACCACGTGCGCTTCGACCTCCAGCCGGAATCCGTGCATGCCCAGAGGATTTCGCACGCCGTCCTGACCGTCAACCGTGTAGGTTCGGGGGAGGATATGGATCAGCTCTTGGTTCTGCGGAAGGACAATAGCGCCCGCGGCTTCCAATACCCGGTCCACGTCCTCCGGACCGATGCCCCGCTCGCGTCGGGAAACCCCAACCACCCCGGTGCTATTGCGGGACGTGATGTTGGCCCCGGTGACCCCCACGTAGCCACGCTCGATCTGGTACCCGCTGCTCTGCTCCGCCTGCTCCACCGCCTCTGAGATGGCTGCGGTAGCCTGCGCAACGTTGACCACCACACCCTTTTTGATCCCTTTCGCGGGGACACTGCCCACCCCCACGATCCGGACCTCATCGTGATCCCCAAGCTCACCCACCAGCACAAGGACTCTCGACGTTCCGATATCGATGCCGACAACCGATCTCTCCACGTCTTACCCCCTACCAGGAGCGTTCCATAGAATAAGTAGCCCCATCCGGAAAACGCGCGTCTAGAACCTGGGGCTGAGTGCCTTCGGCGGCGAGGTGGTCCATCAGCGTCTGAGAGACGTGCCAGCGTGCCGCCATATCCGGGCCCACACCAAACGCGATGCGACATCCTTCCGGCGTGGTCCAGATCAACCCCCGCTCCCGTGAGTACTGAAGCTCGTCCGCGGGCACCCCCATAGCGACCAAGGCCGCGACACCCTGCTGAATGGCGACCATCGAATGAGGCCCGTCCTCCGCAGGGACCGCACCACGAATCACCGGGAGATCGGGGCGCTCGCCCTGAGCAGGATACATCACGCCCTCTCGGTCGACCCAGTAAACATCGTTCCCTGCGATCCAGGTCATCACCGGTGACCGTCCAGTGACCTGAATGCGGCAGGAGGTCGGGACAAGACCGCAACTAACCTCAACGTCCTTAAACTGAGGCATCATCTCAACTAAGCGCGCCTCAGCCTCATCGGGGCGCAGCTGGAATAAGTGCCACCCTAACAAATCAGAGTTGATCTTGATCTCCCGGACAACCTGCGGCGAGCTGATTCCCTTGACCTCCAGATCTTCCCACATCAGATACCAGGGATCGGCGAACGCCGCCCAAAGTCCCACGCCCATCACCAAGGCCAGGGGGATGAGCAGCCGCCAGGGTATCCTGATAGCCGGCATCCTGATGCGTGGGATCTTGATGGGACGTCGCTGCGCCCGGGCTTCGGCATGCCGTCCCTGAGGGCTCCGCGGTCCCAGGAGCGCTGCCGTTCGGTAATAGCGCTGCTTTCTCTTCATCTTCTCCCTCCCGTTCTTATGTCACCCCGTGAACGTGTCACACTGTGAACGTGTCACGCTGTGACCGTGTCACACTGTGACCCTACCCTACGATCACCCTACGTGTTGCGTGGTGTTGTCGCACCCGGTG
>CAZPJP010000015.1:23921-35517 GCA_964586915.1 uncultured Anaerolineales bacterium | reverse complement strand
GGTCGATAGACACGCTCCGAGCGCGCGTTCTCTTGATGACGCGCCAAGGCCAGATCGATCAACTTATCCAAGAGCGCTCGATAGGAGAGGCCAGAAGCCTCCCACAGCTTCGGATACATGCTGATGGGGGTGAAGCCGGGTATCGTGTTGACTTCGTTGAGGTACACCTCGCCGGTCTCACCATCCATCAGAAAGTCCACCCGTGCCATGCCCGCACCGTCGATCGCCCGGTAGGTCCTGATCGCAAGGTCCTGAATGTGCTCCGCCGCGGCCCCGTCCAGAGGCGCCGGCACGAGCAGCTTCGAGGCACGGGCGCCCTCATCAATATACTTGGCCGCGTAATCATAGAACTCGCGGCTCGGAACGACCTCACCGGGTACGGAGGCGCTCGGCTCCTCATTCCCCAACACGCTCACCTCGATCTCGCGCGCCGCCGGGACAGCCCATTCCACCAAGATCCGCCGATCATATCGCGCCGCCTCGCCGATGCCCGCTCGAAGCTCATCGCGATCGTGACACTTCGTAATACCCACGCTGGACCCCAGATTCGCCGGCTTTGCAAAGACCGGGTAGCCCAACCGCGTCTCGACCTCATCCATAAACAGCTCGGGCTCGACCTCCCAACGGCGCCGGGTCGTCCAGACGTAGTCGGTGATTGGAAGACCATGGGACCGCACCACATCCTTAAACGCGATCTTGTCCATCGCCAAGGCCGAGCACAGGACCCCTGCCCCCACGTACGGGACGCCCGCCAGCTCTAGCAATCCCTGAACGGTGCCATCCTCCCCAAAGGTGCCGTGAAGGACCGGGAAGATGACGTCTACGCCGGAGAGCGTGGCAAGCTTAGCTGGCCCGTGATCGGACGGCGCAAGCGCGCTGGCCCCTTCGGCATCCGTAATCGCGTTATCCTCGACCGCTGCCCATAGCCCTTGCTTGGACGGATCGGCAAACAGCGCCGCCGGTCGCGTTGCGGAGAGATCCTCCTGCTTCAGCGCGCGCATCGGGTTGTCACCTACAACCCAGGCACCTTCCCGCGTGATCCCAACCGGTATGATCTCGTACTTATCCTGATCCAGGGCGCCCATTACCGACTGCGCCGAGACCAAACTCACCTCATGCTCACCAGACCGCCCGCCGAAAATGACAGCAACCTTCAGTTTTGACATATCACACCCTAAAAAGCACCTTCCAGCTGTCAGCCATCAGTCTTCAATTTCCATTTTCGGAAAGTACAAAAGATATGATAAGACGCTCAAACAAGAGCTTCCAGCACAATCTTTCCGCCCCACCACTATCTTTCTCCCTTCCCTGTCCCCGAGGACGCCTCAGGCAGCATCTCGATCTCGGGCTCCAGCAGAACCCCGAACCGCTCAAGAACGGCCGTCTGCACCCTCTCAACCAGAGCCCGGAAATCCGCCGCCGTGCCCTCCCCCTCGTTGATCAGAAAATTCGCATGCTGCTCTGAGATCACGATCCCGCCGCGGCGCGCACCTTTCAGCCCAGCCGCCTCGATCAGGCGCCCGGCATAGTCGCCCTCGGGGTTCTTGAACGTCGAGCCCAACGTGCGTCCGGGTGGTTGCGTACGCTGGCGTCGCTCCGTGTACTCGGCAGCCTTCGCCTCGAGACGCCTCGGATCCCCTTTACGCAGCTGGAACTCCGCCCCTAGAACCAACCACTGCGTCCCTGCACCCTTCAGCTTGCTGCAGCGATACCGGAACTCAAACCAGTCAGCGGGCACGCGCCTGACGTGACCATTGGGTTCCAGGACGTCCGCCGCGATCAAAACCTTTGAGATTTCTCCACCAAAAGCGCCGGCGTTGTTGACCACGGCCCCCCCAATGGTGCCGGGCAAACCAACCGCCCACGTCAGACCGCCCCATCCCCGGGCCACCGCCTGTCTCGCGACCTTGACGACGATCGCGCCGGAATCAGCTAGGAGCCGATAGGGCTCCTCGAAGGCCACACTCGTCGTGCGATTGAGCACAGTCACCCCGCGCAGCCCCGAATCCGGGACCAAGATATTCGTAAGTCCGCCATAGACACGCCACGGTAAACGGTGAGCAATAGCCAATCGCACGGCGCGAACCAAAACGTCGCGTTTCTCGGCAATGACCAAGAGATCCGCCGGCCCACCGATCCCAACCCGAGAGTACCGCGCCAGCGGCGCATCTAACTGAGCGACATCCGAAAGCTCCTCAACCATCAGCTGTATCGCAGCTACAGGGCTGGAAGCGGACGAGGAGGTTTGCACAGCCATCATGTCTCTGTGTCCTCCAATTCTTGACTCCGCTGACGACGATCCCTTCCCTCTTGCTTCCGGCGCACCTGCTCGATGCGTGCCTCGAGGACCTCCGATCGATACACCCGTACACGCTGCCGCTTGCGTCCTTTGACACGATCCAGATCCTCGAACCAGGACTTGAGAGCACTCATACTTTGCCCTCCCCCCGCGCTGACACGACCGTCTGGTCTCGTGAGCTTGAGCGACGTAAGCTTGAGCGACGTAAGCATAGGCGACGTAAGCGACGCACCAGGCGCTGACCCACGATATACTCGTTACCGGCCCCCATCATCAGGATCACGTCCCCTGCGCGAGCCTTATCGACCAAAAGGTCCACAGCCTCATCCAGCGAATCCGTGCTGACGACCGCCGGGTGTTCCAACGTCTCGGCCAGGTCCCTGGCAGTCAACGCGCCATCATCAATCTCACGCGCCGCATAGATCGGCAGGATGACCACCTGGTCAGCATCACGGAACGCGGACATAAAATCATCGTACAGTGCCCTCACTCGGCTGAAGGTATGCGGTTCCCAGACCGCCACCAACCGCCGATCCCTATATCGTCGCCGGGCGGCCCGTAGTACACCCCGGATTTGGGTCGGATGGTGCGCGTAATCATCGATCACCGTCACCTGCCCGACCTCACCGAGTACCTCGAACCGCCGCGCTGTACCCTCGAACGCCGAAAGCGCGCGTTGGGCAGTCTGCCGCTCAATCCCTACCTCCTGAGCGACACTCATCGCCGCCAGCGCGTTGACCGCGTTGAAGTCACCTGGAATCCGGAGCTCGATCTCACCCAGACGTTCCCGGCCCCGAGTGCCGCAAGATTGGCCCTGGACGGTGAAGCTAACCCCACCTTGCTCATTTGGATGGATATCGCCCACTCGCCAGGCCAAGTCTAGGTCCGGATTCTGTCCATAGAGTTCGACCCGACCACCGTTCGCCTGATGTGATGTAGCGATGGCGCGCGCGAGCTCGTCATCGCCACACGCTACGAGAAGCCCCTGCGGCTCGATCTTGCCCACAAATTCCTCGAAAGCCGACCGTACGTCCCCCACGTCCGCGAAGCAATCCGGGTGATCGAACTCGACGTTGGTCACGACAGCCACGCTGGGCATCAGCGCGAGGAAGGTGTTACGGTACTCGTCCGCTTCGATGATAAAATAGCGCCCTGTGCCGGCGTGGGCGTTCGTGCCCAGATTGGCGACCACGCCGCCAATGATGTACGTCGGGTCCAGGCCGGCCTCGAGCAACATCATCGTGATCATACCGGTCACGGTCGTCTTGCCGTGCGCGCCCGCCACCGCGATCACGTCATAACCCTCAGTCAGCGTCGCCAGGAACTCCGGTCGCCGCGCCACCGGGATCCCTCGCCGTCGAGCCGCCGCCAGCTCTACGTTGCCATCAGGCACCGCCGACGAGGCCAACACGAGCTCAGCACGTGCGACGTTCTCTCCTTGATGCCCCACCACGACGCCGATGCCCTCAGCCCGCAACGCTTCCGTGATGGGCGACGAACGCTGGTCGGAGCCGTGGACGCGCTTGCCTCGCCCGTGCAGCACGCGGGCGATCGCTGACATACCGGCCCCGCCGATGCCCACAATGTGGACTTCGTCGATACCCTTGAGTGTCATAGAAGTCACAGTCTGTCTACACACTAGCGCTCACAGGCCAACTCACACAAAGACGATGAGAACAAAGGCGAACGAAATCGCCACAGCGAGAAACAAAGAGGGCCCCTGTAGCCAATCGATGGGCAGGTACCTCAGGAGGTCCTGCGCCGCATCGGTCTGCGGTCCCGTAATGCCCCAGATACCATATCCTAGTTCGTTGATGAATCCCCAGATCATACCCACTACGACGAAGCCATTCAGCGCCCCAAGAAAGAGCCCCAAGAGGGTGTCCTGCAGCTTCTCCTTTCGCGCCCGCGCCCCCAACTGAGCGGAGATCACAGTGGTAGCGTAGCCAAAAGCCACCAGTACCCCGAAAATCATCAGCCGCACGTAGAACCACGTGCGTGGATCGGTCTGCTGGAGAGTCTGAAGTGACGTGCTCATGACCGGCACATAGAGCAGCATGACATACTCGATGAACCGAGCCAAAATCACGCTAAAGATCACAAGCAGTTCCTTTGCCCAGCCACGCAATGCCCCGACAATACCAAAAAAGATCACAAGACCGATGAACACCGTCTCTAGAGGTACCATTCGCTCTATCCCTCTCCGGCTACGGAGCTCGTCCTCGAACTCGCACGCCGTCCGAGCTCCAAAAGTACTCGTGCAACCTGCGCCGCCGCCTTCGGACGCGCCAGATCCTTGGAAGCAACAGCCATCTTCTGCCTGCGATCATCATCGGCAAAGAGCGCGTCAACGGTCGGGACGATCTTCCGAGAGAGCTCCTCGTCCTCCACCACCACCGCGCACCCGCGGTCTTCCAGCCACGCCGCGTTCACGCGTTGATACCGCCACGCGTGCGGATACGGTACCAGAATCGCCGGGAGACCGAAGTAGGGAAACTCTCCCAGCACGCTGGCGCCCGACCGCGAGACCACCAGATCGGCTGCAGCAAGGGCAGCTCCCATCCTCTCATGAAGATAAGGATAAGGCTGATAGCGCATCTGAACCGCTTTGGGCAACCCCTGGTATGCAGCGTCAACCTCCTTCCAATCGAGCGTGCCACTCACGTGAACTACGTGCGCAAGATCTGTCAATCCCTCAATATTCCGCATCACCGCCCGATTGATCGAGCGTGCGCCCCGGCTGCCTCCAAAGACTAAGAGCACACGCGCATCCTCTTCGAAGCCGAACGTCGCCCGCCCCGCAGCTCGGGTCCACCGCGTGATGCGCTCGCCCAAGGGATAGCCCGTCACGACCACCTTGTCGCCGCCTGAGACGCTCCCAGGCTCGAAGTAACGCACCGAATCCGGGACGCTCACGGCTACCCGCTCGGCCAGCCGGGCAATGGCCTTCACAGACCGAGCCGGCTCGATATCGGGAACAAAGACCAACATCGGCACCCGCTGCCACCTAGCTGCCAACGAGACCGGACCGCTCACGTATCCCCCGGTCGTCAGCACGGCCGCCGGTCGCTCGCGCAGCATATGCCGCCGAGCAGCGAAGATGCCCCGCACCAGCTCCCAAGCGTTCCGAACCGCGTTGTGCCATGCCACGCCGTGCAACCCTCCCCCGGGTATGCCAAGGAACGACAGACCAGCTCTGCGCACCAGATCGCCCTCCATTCCGTCGAGAGTACCGATCCAGGTGATCTCAACATCAGAAGCGATGGCGGGCAAGGCCTGAGCGACGGCGAGCGCCGGATAGACGTGCCCACCCGTCCCGCCACCAACGATCCAGAGTAGCATCCCAATCTCCCTTTGGACGGCCTCGTGAGACACTCAGCACCAGCCCCATCCCACCCAGTGTGATCAACATCTCGGTCCCGCCATAGCTAAAGAAGGGCAGAGCTGTCCCCGTCGGCGGGAAGATCCCGACCATCACCGCAATGTTGAGCAGCGCCTCCGCCACGATCATCGTCGTCACGCCGAACGCCAGCAGCGACCCAAATGGATCGGGCGTGCCGAGCGTGATCCGATAGCCCCGATGGGCAAGCAGAATAAAGAGACCGATCACGAGCAAGCAGCCCAGAAGCCCCGCCTCCTCGGCGATCACCGCGAAGATGCTGTCGGTATGAGGCACAGGTAGATAGCCGAATTTCATGCGCCCGGCGCCCAGTCCTACGCCAAAGATGCCCCCTTCGCTGATCGCTTGCACAGACCGGTGGACGTGGTAAGGCATCATGCTGGGGTCACTTAGCGACGCAAGATAGGCCTCGAGACGCGCCCGCGCATAGTCCAGATTCCAGGCAAGAACGCCAAATGTCAGCCCGCTGATGACAATCGAGGCGAAGATCTGGATCGGGTCGCCGCCGGCAAAAAAGAACATGGCTACACCCGTCACGACGATCAATAACGCCGTGCTCAGGTCAGGCTGGAGCACGACTAACCCACCGACCAAGCCCACGATGACGCCGAAAGGCAACAGCCCGTAGGTCACCCGATTCAGCTGCTCGCCTTTGGAGGAGAGCCAGGCCGCGATGTAGATCACGGCTACCAAGCGCGCCAGAACACCTGGCTGGACCGAGTTCCCAAATCCAAGCAGACTTCCGAGGTGCCGAGGGTCCTCAGAGAGCTCTCGAGGGGCGCCCGAGATATCGACCGAAGGCTTTGAAAAGACCACCGTCACAAGCAGAGCGATCAAGCTCACGACCATAAGCACAATGGCCAACTTCTGCCAGACCGGGTAAGGTATGAGATACGCGACCAGCCCCGCCACGAGACCTACGACCAGCCACCTCAGCTGCAACATGAAGAACGCATCACTGATATAAGGGGACAGCGTGGCGCTATACAGCGCCAGCAAGCCATAGATGAGCAGTGAGGCGATCACGGCGATCAGCGCCCAATCAAGTGAACCGCTCCTGGTCCGTCGCTTAGCCATCAGCTACCTTTCCCTTCCCGCATCACAACCCACCCTCGTCGAACAGATATCGCTGACCCAGTCGCGAAACCGCTCGCCGCGCTGCACAAAGTCCCGGAACGCATCAAAGCTGGTCCCTCCCGGCGAGAGGAGGACCACATCCCCCGGCTGAGCCTCGCGCGCAGCGACCTCTACCGCGTTCCGCAGACGTCCGGCCACAACGATCCGCTCAAGCCCGACGGTGCTCCCCTTCTCCCGCGCCCTCTCCAGCGCAGCGACCACCTGCGCCTCGATCAGCGGTGCGGCTTCCCCAAAGAGCACCAGGATGCGTACCCCCCCGTGGGACCTACTGTGGGCCTCGACAACGCGCTCGGCGAGCGTCTCCCAGGGCAGATCCTTGTCGCGTCCACCCGCGAGAAGCACCATCGGCTCGGCAAACGCATCAAGCGCGGCGAGCACCCGCTCCGGCGCTGTGGCAATGGAATCGTTGACCCACAGCACGCCGTCCTGAAAACACACCTCCTCAAGCCGGTGCGCGACGCCCTCGAACGCGCCGATCGCGCTTCGCATGCCGGCGACTGTCGCGCCGGCTGCATTGGCGAGTGCGATGGCCGCCAACGTATTCGCGATGTTATGAACACCCCGCAGGCGCACCGCATCGCGGTGCACGATCTCCGTGTCCCCGCCGCCGTCGCGCAGCACGAGATGATCGCCGCGCAGAAACGTGCCGGCCGCCGTCTCCTCACGAAGGCTAAAATACCAGACATCGGCCCGTGTGGCACCAGCCAGAGCTCGCGCATTGGCATCGTCATAGCCCAGAACAGCGATATCGTCGGAGGTCTGGTGCGCGACGATGTGACGCTTGGCCGCGATATAGGCGTCCATCGTCCTATGGCGGTCGAGATGGTTAGGCGTGATGTTCAGAACTCCGGCGACGTGCGGACTGACGCTCATCAGCTCCAGCTGAAAACTCGATAACTCCATGACGACCCGGTCCGACGGCTCGATGTCAGCCAGCTCATCAATCAACGGGTTCCCAATGTTGCCCCCCACCCAGGTTCGAAAACCTGACGCTTCCAGCATCAATCCCGCCAGTGTCGTCGTGGTGGTCTTTCCGGCAGATCCGGTGATGCCCACCACGGGCGCCGGGGAGCGTGCCAGGAACTCCTGCGCATCGTTGCTGATCGGGATCCCCCTACGCTGTGCTTCCCTGACCAAGGGTATGTCCAGGGGTACACCCCCGCTGAGACAGAGCAGATCACAGGACGTCAACAGACTCAGCGGATGTCCTCCAAGAACGTAGTCAATCTCCAGATCCGTTAGCTCCGCCATCTCAGTGCGCAGCGCTTCCTCCGACTGGTGATCCGATACAACGACGTGCCATCCCTGACCTGCAAAGAACCGTGCCAGCGCCGTCCCTTGACGCGCCAGACCCAGGATCACAACGGTGGGGTTCGCGCACGTATCCGGTTTCACGTTGCCGGCTTCCAGTCTTGGCGATCCGTCAATCTGCGCATCTGCCGATTTGCCCATTGTGGCTCTCACGAGGCTTCCTCCGTGAGGGCTTGCACGATGCGCTCCATCTTCACGCCGCGAGATCCCTTGATCAGGATCACGTCGCCCTGGCGAATGAGGGAACGCACCACGTCGATGGCTGCCTCACTCCCAGGCACCTCACGAATGCGCCCGGCCTCGAGACCACAGCGCTTCGCCCCCTCGCCAATCATCCTGCCGAGCTCGCCAACCACGACCAATTCCGAGACCACCTCGGCCACGCGACAGCCGACCTGCAGATGCCCTTCGCGCTCATACGTCCCGAGTTCGAGCATATCGCCGAGCACCGCGAGCTTGCGCCCCTCCAGCTGCTCGAGGAGCGTCAGCGCCGCGAGCGCCGAGGGCGGGCTCGAATTGTACGTATCGTCGAGAATCAGCGAGCCCTCCGGCCCCGACACGGCCACGAGCCGCAGGGACTCGAGGGGTGAAGACAGGCCTTCGCGAATCTCGGCCCAGCTGAGACCTTCCACGAGGCCTGCTGCCGCGGCTCGCAGCATAGGATAGACGCTGTGACGCCCCAGCAGCGGTGCGTGAACCTGGTGTGCCGCTCCCTTGTGGTGCATAGTAGCGCGAACGCCTTCCAACCCTAACCCCTCAATGCCATCCGCCCATAGATCCGCCTCAGCGGATGCCTCGATAGACGTACCATAGAAGAAAGGTTGCGCTCGCGTGTGTTCCGCCATCGCCCTCACACGCGCGTCGTCGTAGTTCAGGATCGCCACCCCCTCCGGGGCAGCGGGAAGCGCCTCCACCAGTTCGCGCTTCCCTAGCGCGATCTCGTCGATGGTACCCGCGCGCTCCGCGTGGACCGGCGCCACATTGGTCAGAATGCCGACGTCGGGCTGAGCTATGTTCGCCAGGAAACCAATATCGCCACGCACATACATGCCCATCTCAAGCACGACGCGCTCACACGCGTCCGTGAGCCGTAGCAGCGTCAACGGCAGTCCGATCTCATTGTTATAGGACTCCCGGCTGCGGGTTACGTCATAGCGAGTCGACAGAACTTGCGCCACCATCTCCTTTGTGGTTGTCTTGCCGACGCTGCCTGTGATCCCCAGCACCCGGACGTCACGTTGGCGTCGCCACCACCGAGCCGCGTCTTGTAGCGCCGTGAGAACAGCGGGAACGCGGATGAGTAAGGGCGTCGCCAAAGCCCCCTCTCCTGCCCGAGCCTTCGATACATCCAGTGTGTCGACCCTCTGAGCCAAGGTCACGTCCCGCTCAATCACCGCCGCTACCGCGCCACGCTCGAAGGCATCCTCCACATAGTCATGCCCGTCGACCCGCTCGCCCTCAAAGGCAAAAAAGATCGATCCCGGCCCGGCCTCTCGCGAGTCAATCACAGGATAGACCGGTATCTCCAGGTTTTCGGGATGCCAGCCATTCTCGCCGGGCGTAGACGTCACGCCCTCGATGAACGTCGCCAACGTCAGTTCGTCTGCCATACGCAATCGCTTAACGCCATCCCGCATCGTCCCTATGGACCTGCTGCTATGTCAGCCATCACGTCGGACGGCGGTATCCCCAGGAGGACAAAAAGGCGTTGTGCCACCTGGCTGAAAAGAGGAGCAGCGGTCTGAGTCCCCCACCGCAGATGCATCGGCACCTGCGGACGTACCAACTTAACCAAAATGAGCACCTGGGGATCTGGCATCGGCCCAAATCCGATGAAGGAGGTCACAACGTTCTCTGGATCATAGCCGCCAGAGACCGGGATCTGCGCCGTACCTGTCTTGCCTGCCACGGCGTAGCCGGGTACCTGCGCATTGGCGATCCGATTGGCGACCACGTTCGTCATCATAGTGGCAACCGCGTCGGCTGTCTCCGGTCGGATCGGCTGCGCCAGCGCCCTGGGCTCGGCCGTAATCGTGCGCCCGTCAGGATAGCGCCACTCGGCGACGATGTAAGGCGTCATCATCGTGCCATGATTAGCCAGGGCGGAGACCGCCGTGACCAGCTGCAGCGGCGTGACGGCAATCCCCTGGCCAAACGAATTCGTCGCCAGGTTGCTGTCCCACCAGTCATAGTCCGTCGGCATATTCACAATGCCTGCGGCTTCCCCAGTAAGACCGATCCCTGTCTTCTGCCCAAATCCGAACCGACGCAAATAGCGATAAAAGACATCCTTCCCCATATGCTGTGTCGTAAGCGTCGCGACGCCCACGTTCAGCGATCGATCCAGCACCCCCTGCAGATTCTGCCATCCGTGGGCTTGATAGTCCGAGTTCCGAATCACGGCCCCACCGTGCTCGATGACCCCGTTGTCATGGTACGACCAATCGAGACCAACGCTTCCCGAATCCAGCGCCGCAGCCACCGTCACCACTTTGAACACCGAACCGGGCTCATAGGCGACGCTGATGGCGGGATCGGCGAAAAGGCTCTGTTCAGCCTCGGAATAATCGGTGTAATCGTAAGGCCTGTAGTTGGGGCGGCTGGCAACCGCAAGAATCTCACCGGTCTGCGGATTCATCACCAGTATGGTGCCCCCTGCAGCACTATACTCGGCCAACGCCGCATCTAGCTGCCCCTCAACAAATGCCTGAATCGTGCGGTCAATTGTCAGCTGTAGATCGATGCCCGCATAGGCACGAAGCTTACCTTTTGCCAGCGAACTGGCGAGGGGCTCTGAGAGAACCCCTACCTCGCCACTGCCCATCGCTGGCTTGGGCTGTAGGAACCGCTGCTGAAAGGCCTCCACGCCGTAGCCATAGCCCTCAGCATTGACAAAACCCAGCGTGTGGCTCGCCAAGGTGCCTTCCGCATAATATCGTTCCCATTTGGGCTCCAGCGTCAGCCAGAACCACCGGCTCTCCTTCAGCTCCTTGAGCTTCTCGCCTGCGCTAGCCCCGACCCCGTGCGCCAATGGGCGCCACACCACACGGTTACCGGGAGTCTCGACCCAGAGATCCTCAAACAGACTATTGGCGTCACGACCAAGTAGAGGCGCCAACTCTTCCGCCACCTTCTGGGTGACGGTAAAGTTCCCAATGAGATTGACCTCCGCGCCCACATCGTAGATCGGCACATTGCCCACGAGAAGATCGTCGTTCCGATCCAGGATCATGCCAGACGGAGGAACGGGCAGCGTATATGGACGCTGCAGCAGCTCCTCGACCTCAGGTTCGTAGCGACCGCGATCGACAATCTGAAGCCGCAGCAACTGCCCCACGATAAGCAGCAGCCCAACAATCAGGAACCCGCCGACCAAGCGCAAGCGCGTATCAGGACCACGAAGCATCTCAGGGCGCTCCTACCTCGCCTGTGGACTCCACAGGCACTGT
>CAZPJP010000015.1:16377-23821 GCA_964586915.1 uncultured Anaerolineales bacterium | reverse complement strand
CCGGGCGATCTCTGTCTGCAGCCGGCTGTTCTCACGCTGTATCTCGCCCATTTGATTGTGCAAGGACCAGATCTTGCCCGAGACACGGATCGTCGACGCGACCAAGGCAAGATAGGCACCGACCACGAGGGTAATCACCAAAATGCCCACGATGAGAAGACTCGCAGTGGCTCGATTCACTTTCGCCTGCTTGCGAGGCACCCCATGCGTCGTCTGATGCCATGTGACACTCATAGACTCACCCCGTCTTCCCTCTCTTCCACAACAACGCTCAGATCTTCTCCGCCAAACGCAGCTTAGCGCTTCGACTGCGTGGATTACGCGCTATCTCCTCCTCAGACGGCCTGATGGGTTTGCGCGTCAGAACGCGCACCACCTTCTTATGATCACACCGGCAGACAGGATACTCCGGCGGGCAGATACAATCCCGAGACTCTCGCCGAAGGAAATGCTTCACGATGCGATCCTCCAAAGAATGGAACGTAATCACTGCTAGCCGCCCGCCCGGTCGCAGTGCCAATAGAGCACGAGGCAGTGCCGCCTCCACGGCCTCAAGCTCCCGATTCACCGCAATGCGCAACGCCTGAAAGGTCCTTGTCGCCGGATGCAAAGCGCCTCGGCGACCCCCTACGGCCCGACTCACCACCTCCGCGAGCTCTCCCGTCGTATGGATCGGGCGAGCCATGATGATGGCTCGCGCGATCTGTCGACTTCTGGGCTCCTCCCCATAGCGAAAGAGGAGATCGACCAACGCGTCCTCAGAGAGCTGGTTGACGAGATCCGCCGCCGTCCTGCCTGCCGTCGGATCAAACCGCATGTCCAGCGGTCCATCCTGACTGAAAGCAAACCCTCGCTCTGGATCCTCGATCTGCCACGATGAGAAACCCAAATCGAACAGAATACCATCGAGCGGCAGCATCCCTTCGTCACGCGCAACCCTACGCAGCTCAACGTACGAAGCGTGAACCACTTTGACGCGATCACCAAAAGCACTCAGTCGCTTCAATGCACGTCGAATCGCGTCAGGATCTCGGTCCAAGCCGAGAAGACGTCCGTCAGGCGAGCTGACCTGCAGGATTGCGCAGGCGTGACCTCCACCGCCCACGGTTGCGTCCAGGTAAGCTCCGCCCGGACGGACTGCTAATCCGTCCAGAACTTCCTGAACTAGGACGGGGATATGCTGATGCGGATCAGAGGCTCCTAGATCTGCAGACTCTCCCATAACGCTGGATCCTCAGACATGATCTCCATCTCGGTGTTGTTTTGCTTCTCCCAGCGGTCCGGATCCCAGAGTTCGATGAAACGGCCAAGTCCGACGATTTTCACCTCAGATGAAAGATCCAATCCAGCGTAGTCCCGCAGACGATCAGGTATCAAGACTCGTCCCTGCTTGTCAAGCTCCGCATCCATAGCATCAGCAAAGAACATACGACGTAGCGCACGGCCCCGGGGATTGGTGATCGGCAGGGATGTCACCTTCTCTGAGATTTCCCCCCACACGTCAATCGGATATACTATCAGACAGCGATCCAGTCCGCGCGTCACCACGATCTGGGCTGTCAGCTCATCCCTGAAACGAGAAGGGATCGTAAGCCGACCTTTGCTGTCAAGCGTATACGTGAATTGACTGAGAAACACGATTGGGATTCCCCACAGTCAGGTGATTCCAGGGAAACGGTGGTCAATTTCCCCATAATTCCCCACTCCGCCCCACCAACGTCCACATTATACAACATAATCCCAAGCCATGCAATAGGAAATCCCAAGTTCTGCATGCTAAACGTGTAGAACGTTTGGGATATTGCATGTTGGACATGCCCTCGGCCCGCATTTGGGCGCTTACCGTTTTGCAGCGGAAAGGCCGGGCGAATGAGGCGGCGTCCCCTTATCGCAAGCTCGCGCTGACTCGCATCGAGCGGAGACTGCCAAAAGCAGCAACCAGACAGCAAGCAGAACAGCCCGCACCGCGGCGAGAGATCTCTCGCCGCGGTGCGGGCTGCCATAGTGGAGTCAGGGACCTACCCTAAGTGCTTCTCTTCAGCAGACAGCCGGCAACGTGTAACCGCACCTATCCGGCGCGATTGCGCCGACAGGCTCGAGCCGGGAATGCCAAACCCCGACCGGTTAGGCTCGATCGGTTAGGCAGACAAGGGTTCTTGCCGGACGCCGTCTAGCCGGACCGTCCCTCCTTCACAGCATCGATGAATGCAGCCGCGCGACGGGTCAGCTCGTCCATCTCGCCCGCGTCCAGCAGCTTCTGGTTGACCAGGCCGCTTCCTACACCCAACGCCGCCGCACCCTTGTTGATAAACTCGCTCGCCGTCGTCAGGTTCACACCGCCTACCGGCACAATCTCCAGCTGTGGAAGCGGCGCCAGAATCGCCTCGATCATCCCGGGCCCCCCCACGCTCGCCGGGAAGAGCTTGACCATGTCCGCCCCCGCCTCCCACGCCGTCAAGGCCTCCGTCGGCGTGAAGATGCCGGGCACGACCGGTACGCCATAGCGGTTACAGAGCACCACCATCTCCACACTCAGCGTGGGCGCGACCACGAAACCCGCGCCGGCCAGAATGGCCGCACGCGCGGTCTCCGCGTCCAGCACCGAACCGGCGCCGAAGAGCACGTCCTCACCGTAGCGCTCCGTCGCCTCGGCGATCACGCCGAGTGCACCAGGCGTGGTCATCGTCACCTCGATCACGCGCACGCCCCCGGCCTTGATCGCATCCGCAGCCGCAATGAGCTGATCGGAGCTCTGCGCCCGCATGATGGCAATCACGCCGGTCTCACGGATCATAGTAAGCTTCGCTGTCTTATCCATACTCTACTGTTCCTCCCTAAAGGCGCCCATACGGTGCCGGCTCATCGAACTCCAATCCATCCGAAAGGACCGGTCCGTTCCCTGATCCCTTGTTACCTATCCCCTATCTTTCTACCCATCACCTGGCGACCCGCTTGCCGCCGCCCAGAACGTCGGCCTCCATCAGGGCCTGTACCTCGTCCTTGGTAATAATGGGCAGATCGAACATCAGGGTCTGCTTGATCCGCGTAGCTGCGTCGCCGACCAAGACGCCCTTCTCGATACCCGACGCTCCCAAGCCTTCGGTCAGAAGCCCATAGTAGAAGCCCGCGTTCCAGGTGTCTCCCCCACCCAGGCGGTCCCAGAGCGTGATTGACCTCACGGCTGGCGAGCGATAGAAGTTGCCCTCAGCGTCAACAGCCGCTGACTCCCAGCGATGTTGCTCAAAGCTATCGGGATAGCGGATGGTGATCGCCACGATCCTGGTGTTAAACCGCTCGTGGATCTTCTCAGCAAAAGCCTGGATGTCCTCGTCCTCGATACGGCCCATATCGCCATCCACGATCTGCTGCGCCGTGTACTGGCCGCAGTCCAAGCCGTAGATCCGGGCCATATCCTCGATCGACGTGATGAGCAGATCCACGTGATCCACGAGAATCGGCGTCATGACCTCTCGGGCCTCCTCCGGGCTCCAGAGCGTCGAGCGATAGTTGTAGTCGAGCCCCACGAGACAGTCATCGGGCTTGTACTCGATCGCCTCCTTGAACGCGGCGAGGATGCAGTTGTGGGTGTAGCCACTGTGTGGCGCCAACCCAAAGCTAATTCCCGAGGTGTGGAAAAGCTTGCAGCCGCTCAAGGCGCCTTCCCAGTCGACCATGCCAGCGTCAAGTCGCGAGGCAGCGGAGTACTGGCGCTGATAGACCCCGATATTCTTGCGGGGCGTGCGGCCGATCTCGTAGATGAACCGACCAATCGGCTCCGTCTTCGGCGCCCATACGATATAGTCGGTGTTGATGCCGTTCTCGCGCGCGATGTTGCGCAGCATGTGGCCGTAGGGATTATCCGGGACCCGCGTGATGTAGCTGGCGGGGATCCCGAAACGCGCCAGCCCCATCGCCAACGTGTACTCGCTCCCTGCCATCGAGAGATAGACCTGCCGCGCCCGTTCGGGCCGCTCGTTGTCAGCGGGCGTGTCGCGCACCATCACCTCGCCAAAGGTCACGAACACCGACCCAACGCCCTCAAACCGGCTCAGATCATCCTTGGTGATATCGTACGTCAACGCACTGTCGCTCATACTAACGTCCTCCTTGTGTAAGCATAGTTACACGTACTGCAAGCACAGCTACACGTAATCATAGTCACGAGCGTGCCGCCAGGCATTAGGTCATCCCGTCTAGCAACGAACCGCCAGCATGACTAACCGACAGCACGGCCCACCCGCTCACCTTGCGGACACCTCAGGTCGCGCGCCGCCCGCGATCCTGTCAGCCCACCGCGTCGGTTCCGGGAGCTTATAGCCCCGCCCACAGCGCAGCACATAGTGGATGGCGGTCGGTAGATCGACGCGGTGACCAATCGAGACAAAGACCGGCTTGACCCTCGCGCGCGTGCGGACGACGGCGCCGATGACGTCCCCATCCTCATATAGATACGTATAGTCGCCCCGCTCCTGCCCTGGCTCCTCATACTCACCACACAGTTTGCTCTTTGCGCAGCCAATCGACGGGATGTCGAGCAGCAAGCCCACGTGGCTGGCTAGGCCAAACCGTCGGGGATGCGCGAGGCCCTGGGCATCGAAGATAAGCAGATCCGGTCTTCGACGCAGTCTCTCAAAGGCCTCCAGCACAGGCGGCGCCTCGCGGAAGCTGAGGAGACCCGGCACGTAAGGGTAGTCGATCGGCCGCTCGGCCACCTCGTAGTCGAGAAGCGCCAGGTCCGGATAACGCAGCACCACGATCGCCGCCCGCGCGATCCCCTTGCGGTAACTCGCATCGACCCCGCCCACCTCCTCCACGTCATCGAACGTCGTCGTTTTGATGACGCGGGTAGCGAGCTCCCGCTGTAGCGCGATGGCCTCCGAAGGCGCGAGATCCCAGGGGTGCAAGCGCTTTGCGTTGTCGAGGATGCCCCCGTCAAGTTCCGGTCTGTCCGTCATCGTTTCCCTACCGACAGCATATAAAGCGCCGCTTCGCGCTCGCCATCGACGCCCAGCAGATCGTTCAGCCCATCGTCGAGGAACGCGCCGACCGCGCACGCGCCGAGACCCAGGGCCGTAGCCGCCAGATAGACGTTCTGCCCGATATGCCCGGCCTCCAGCAGCGCGTAACGGTAGCTGCGCCGCTGATACCGCCACCGCAACCGCTGAAAGATCGCGGTCAGGACGATGACGAACGCGGCCTCGCCTAGAAACCCCTGCATCACGCCAAGCCGAACGCTCTCCTGATGCAGGCTGTCGTGCCGCAGCACCTCGAGGACGTGATCGTGCACCGCGTAATGATAGAGGCCGGGCGCTAACTCCGCCACATTGCGAACGATCACGTACGTCTCGATGGGATAGAGTGCGCCGGCCGACGGTGCGGCGCGGAGCCGCAGCCCGCCTTGCTCAGCCGTTACACCGTCAGCACTGGCGAGGAGATGAGAGAGAGTAGCTAACGCCACGGGCTCATCGAGATAGCTGCGCACCGATCGTCGGCGCTCGATGGTCTCCAAGGCGGAAAGCCCGTCATGTGTCTCCGCGACAGGGAGCTCGATACGAGGGGCCTCCGGATAGGTTTTCGCGTCCGCTTCCGGTCGCCCGCCCCAGTCAAGAAGCCCGCCGACGACGCTCGAAGCGCTTGGCTTGCTCCACTCATGGTAACGAAGGCCAAGGTCCCGCGCCTCAGCCGGCTCACCGACATCTGGCATGACGCGCCCCAAGAGATATCCGCCGGCGCCGCCGACGAGAAGACCTAGCAGACCCCGGCGGGCACGCAGCACGTCAGGCACATCCCCGGTGCCCTCCGCCTCTTCAGATCTCTGGTCCTCGCGCTGGCGCCGGCGGGTCGCTGATTGGGAACGTTCTCGCTTGCGCGTGCGCAGACGCGCATAAGCCAGCAGCCTGGGCAGCTCAAAGACGGTATGGATCAACGCAAACGCCGACATAGCGTATCCGGCGTAAGTATGCAGCACAAATTGGTTCAGATCCCAGAGATCGGCTACGGCGCCAGTGATCGCCGCCGTCAACGTCAGGGCCAACAGGACCGCACTGACACCGTAGCGAAGATCCTGCTTGAAACGTCGGTACATAGTCCTCCCTGCGCCGGCACGACGCTGAACTCAGTATCGCCCGACCCGCTCCACGCCCTCATCCACTGCCAGCATCACAGCGTCGAAGAGCTGCTTCGTCAATGTGTGCTTGAGTGCCTCCATCGATGGATCATCCCACAGGTTCTCGAATTCCTGCGGATCTTTCTGCAAGTCGTAGAGCTCACCCACTTCGTGGCCGTGATAGATGACGAGCTTGTAGCGGTCGTTGCGCAGCATGTTGGCGTGGCTGGCAAAGGCCCGGTCGAGGGCATCATGATACTCGCAACGCACGAACTCGCGTAGGCCCAAATCAGGGTCGTCCTCCCCGGTGAGAATTGGCATCAGGGACTCCCCTTGAACGTGGGCGGAGATCGGAAGCGCCAGCGCCTCCAGCAAAGTCGGAACCAGATCCGTCAGCTCCACCAACGCCTCGCTGCGCGAGCCGGACTCGAAATGCCCGGGCCACGAGAGGATCAGCGGGATACGAACGGCGCCCTCGTAGAACCGCGCGCCCTTCCATAAAAGCCCGTGATCGCCCAGCAGCTCCCCGTGATCGCTGGTGAAGATCACGATCGTGTCGTCGCGCTGCCCGCTTGCCTCCAGCGCATCCAACATCCGCCCGACCTGATCGTCGATCAGCTCGATCTCGGCGTAATAAGCCGCCACCATTCGCCGGGCATCATAGTCGTGGGGCGACACGGGAAGGGCGGTCTGGTGGTCGATGCCTCGAAAACGAAGCTGGCTCTGCAGCTCAGCCTCTCGGAAGAGAGGCAGCGGCATCGCGTCCGGATCCATCCGCTCCAGATAGGAGAGCGGCGGGTCGAGCGCGGGATGGGGGTCGAACGGGTTGACGCTCATCAGCCAGGGCCCTTGGCGCTCCTCCGTCATAAAGGCGATCGCCTCGTTGGCGCACCAGGTCGTCTGATGATACTCAGCCGCGATGCCGGGACGGCAGTAGCCTGGTACGTTCCAGGGGCTGTCGAGGTCCGCATTGTAGGCCGAGTCCCAATCCACGCCCTGATCCCGCAACCAGGCCTGATAATCGTGATCCTCCGTAGGCCAGAAGTCCTCCGGCGTCGGGTGGTGGCTCCACTTGAAGACCCGGTAACCATAGGCGTCATCGGGTAGCTGCTCGACGCGTCCATTCGCCGCCGTGAGGTGCAGCTTCCCCGCCAGACCGTTGTCGTACCCCACATCCCGGAGAATGCGCGTGATCAACCCCGGGCTCTCGGGAAACCACGCGTCGCCGTTACGGTTGACGTGAATCGTGCTCGGATACTTGCCGGTCAAGAAGCTGGCGCGGCTGGGCGTGCAGATAGGGCTCTGGCAGTAGGCCCGTGTGAAAGCAACCCCTTCGGC
>CAZPJP010000015.1:11215-16277 GCA_964586915.1 uncultured Anaerolineales bacterium | reverse complement strand
GCCACCGACCCATCCTTATGCCACAGACGCGGCGTCTCCCAATCACCCTCGTTGATCTTGTCAGCCAGGGCCTCCTCATCCAGATCGATCCCGAGTCCCGGCCTCGTCGGCAGATCGATGTAGCCATCCTGGATGACATAGGGCTCCTTCAGATACCCTTCGCCCAGCGTCACGTGCTCCTGCGCCAGGAAGTTTGGGATGCACGCATCGAGCTGCAAGCACGCAGCCAGCGCGATCGGCCCGAGCGGACAGTGAGGCGCCACGGCGGCGAAGTAGGTCTCGCCCATCGCCGCAATCTTCTTACACTCGAGGATGCCGCCGGCGTGCGAGAGATCCGGCTGCAACACAGCAGCCGCCTGCTTCTCCAGGACCTCCCGGAAACCCCATTTGGTGAAGAGACGCTCGCCGGTGGCAATCGGAATCGTCGTGCTGCGGGCGACGGTCGCCAGCGCATCGACGTTCTCCGGCAGCACCGGCTCCTCGATAAACATCGGGCTGTAAGGCTCCAGCGCCCTAGCCATCCGCACCGCCATCGCCGGGCTGACCCGCCCATGGAAATCGATCCCCACATCCACCTCGTTGCCCACCGCTTCGCGGATCATCGCGAAACGCTCGACGTTGGCCTCGACGACGGCGGGCGTGTCCACGATGTTCACCGCGCCGAGAATCCCCATCTTCAGCGCCGTAAACCCCTGATCCGCGCTCACCTTGGCGCTCTCGATATAGTCGCCGTAGGTCTCGCCGCCCAGCCAGCCGTACATTCGGATGCGATCCCGTGTGGCGCCGCCCAGCAGTTGATAGACCGGCACCCCCAGCCATTTTCCAGTGATGTCCCACAGCGCCTGCTCGATGCCCGAGATGGCGCTGCTCAGCACCGGACCGCCGCGGTAGAACTGCCCCCGATAGATCGCCTGCCAGTGGTGCTCGATGCGCCGTGGATCCTGCCCGATCAGATAGCGACCGATCTCCTTGACCGCCGCCGCCACCGTCTGCGCGCGTCCTTCGACCACCGGCTCGCCCAGGCCCACGATGCCCTCATCAGTATGCACCTTCAGGAAGAGCCAGCGCGGCTTCACAAACAACGTCTCCAGCCTCGTGATTTTCATGTGGCATCACCTCCAAGCCGAGTATACCCTCCCCGCCGATTATTGACGACCGTCGGGGGCCGTGTCATAATGCGCGGGATTGGAAGTTGGGTGTTCGATGTTCGATGCTGGATGTTCGATGTTGGATGCTTCATCGTGGTGCAGGCATAAGAGCGGGATACCGGATACCTGAAGCCAGAAGCCTGAAGCTAGAAGCCGGATGCCGGAAGCTGGATGCCGGCAAGCACAACCTTGAGGCAGGAAAGTGAGCGCACAGATGGTAGTGCGAAGCTATCGAGACCTGAACATCTACCGAGTATCCTTCGAACTGGCTGTCGAGGTGGACTTGATGTCGAAGGGACTGCCCAGACACGAGATGTACGAAGTCGGCAGCCAAGTTCGGCGAGCGGCCAAATCCATCCCGGCAAACTTGGCGGAGGGCTTCGGCCGCAGGCGATATAAGCAGGACTACATACGCTTCGTCGTCTACGCCCTAGCCTCTTGCGATGAGACGTTAGTTCACCTAGAGATGCTCTATCGCACCAGCTCGTTGGAGGAGAGCACATATCAAGATCTGAGCCAACGCTATCATACGTTGAGCAAGCGAATCAACAGCTTCTTGCAAGCCATCATCAGGCGGCATCAGGAGCCATACCGCTGAGCAAACACCCAAACATCCAAGCATCAACCCAAACAACCTTGCAGTTTCCAGCCGCCGCCATCCGGCTTCCGGCATCTGGCTTCTGGCTTCCGGCTTCAGCAAACCTCATCAGAGCCAGCAATACTACCCTATGGAGGCAAACTATGTCCACCCCCCAATCCGGCATCAAGATCGCGATGCAGGCGAGACCCGAGCCCACCGAGGACGATCTGACCTTCATCAAGCAGATGGGGCTGGATTATGTCGTGCTCTGGACCGACGGCGAACACGCGAGCTACGACTACTACGCCAGCCGCCGCGAGCTCTTCGCCGACGCCGGACTGACCGTCTACGGCTTCGGGAGCAGCTCGGTTCACAACCAGCCCCAGATCACGCTGGGGCTGCCCGGACGCGACGAGAAGATCGAGGAGTACAAGCAGCATCTGCGCAACCTGGGCAAGGCCGGCATCCCGTACACGACCTATGCCCATATGGCCAACGGCATCTGGTCCACCGAGCGGGAGACGACCCGCGGCGGCGCGCCGGCCCGCGCCTTCAACCTCGAGAAGGCCAAGGAGGGACACTGGGCCGGTGAGATCTACGAGGCCCCCTTGACCCACGGACGCCCCTACACCGAGGACGAGATCTGGGAGAACTTCGAGTATTTCATCAAGCAGGTCGTCCCCGTCGCCGAGGAGGCGGGCGTCAAGATCGGCATCCATCCTGACGACCCGCCGGTGCCGGAGCTCGGCGGTATCCCGCGCTGTATCTTCGGCAGCTTCGAGGGCTACCGGCGCGCGATGGAGATCGCCGACAGCCCCAACGTCGGCCTCTGTCTCTGCGTAGGCTGCTGGCTCGAGGGCGGTGAGTGGATGGGCAAGGACGTGATCGAGACCATCCACTACTTCGGGGAGCGCGACAAGCTCTTCAAGATTCACTTCCGCAACGTCAGCCGGCCCCTCCCCTACTTCGTCGAGACCTTCCTCGACGATGGCTATATGGACATGTACCAGGTGATGCGGGCGCTGCGCGAGGTCGAGTTCGACGGCGTCACGATCGCCGATCACATCCCCTTGATGGCCAACGATCCCAAGGTCGGCACGGCTTTTTCCATCGGATATATGAAGGCGCTGCTGGAGCGCGCCAACGCCGAGTTTGCGTCGTAACCCGTGTTCGTTCAATGCCACACAGCACAGAGCCAAAGAACAGCAAAGCCAACACATAGGGCAAGGAGGAGAGCAAAATGCCAGAAGAGAAGCAAGAGCCATCGGTTGTGGAGCTTCAGGCCCGTTGGGACAGGATCCGCATCGCCAACCTCTACGACACGCTGGACAAGATGGGCTATCCCAACCAATGCCTCGATCTCAGCATCCGTCCCCTCTTCCCCCACCAGCACCTGGCGGGCGTCGCCGTCACGGCGCGCGGAAGCCGTCACGTGCCGGCAGAGGGCGACGCTGAGAAGTACGGCAAGAGCGAGAACTATTTCCAGATCTTGCGCGACACCGTCTTTCCCGGGAGCGTCGTGGTGGTGGAGACCGGCGGTGAGCCCCACACCGGCAAGTTCGGCGAGATGACCAGTTGGTCGATCCAACAGGGCGGCGCCCGCGGTATCGTCCTCGACGGCTTCATCCGCGACCTGCTGGGCCTGGAGGTCATTCCCAACTACACGGTCTGCGCCATGGGCACCTCGCCCGTCGAGTCCGCCAAGCGCTGGGCGATGAACGCCGTGAACGTGCCCATCGCCATGCCCGGTACGTTGACCAGCAACGTGCGCGTCGAGCCCGGCGACTGGATCGTCGGCGGCCCCGACGGCGTCATCGTCGTCCCCCAGGCCATCGCGATGGAGGCGCTGGAGAAGGCGGAGGAGATCGAGTCCCGCGAGCAGGGGATGCGCGAGGATCTGGCTGCCGGCATGTCCTTCGAGGACGCCTTCGAGAAGTGGGGACGCGCCTAGCCAATGCCCACCACAACAGACATCCTGCGTCACCGTCCAGGATTGCGGACTGGCGACGTAAGACTGAGGACTGGAGTACGATAATGGAGTATGTAGACTTCGGAGCCACCGGCCTACGCGTCTCGCGCCTCGGAATCGGGACAGGGACCCACGGCTGGGCGCACCATTCGGAACAGACGGCGCTGGGCATCGAGGGCTTGGCGAACCTTCTGGTCAAGGGCTATGAGCTGGGCATCAACCTATGGGATGCGGCGGACCAGTACGGCTCGCATCCCCACGTGGCGGCGGCGCTCAAGCGTGTGCCCCGGGATAAGGTCGTCATTGTGAGCAAGACCACGGCGAAGCGCGGTGGGCAGGCCGCGCGGGACGTTGACCGTTTCCTCCGCGAGCTGGAGACCGACGTCATCGACGTCGTCCTTCTGCACAGCATGCGCAATGGGAACTGGCCCAACGCGTACCACGGCGCGATGGAGGCCCTCTCGCGCGCCAAGGAGCAGGGCAAGGTGCGGGCCGTGGGCTTCTCCTGCCACGGCTTGGACGCGCTCCGCACTGCGATCGACGAGCCGTGGGCCGAGGTCGTGCTCGTCCGCATCAACCACGCGGGCGTCAACATGGATGGCGCCGTCTCGGAGGTCATGCCGCTCATCGATCGGCTGCACGCCGCCGGCAAGGCCGTCTACGCCATGAAGGTGCTCGGATGTGGTCGCCTCACACACGACGTCCGTCGCGCCTTCGAGTACGTGCTCGGCCTGGGCACGGTGCACGCGTTGACCATCGGCACCAGCAGCCTCGACGAGCTGACGATGAATGCGCGACTGATGGAGGAGCTCGCACCGCGCTATCCGCTTCGCGAAGGAGACAGAACATGAACCCAGAGGTCAGATACCATAGGCTGCGCCCCGCCCAAATTGTCCAGCGGCGCCAGGCCTCTCCCGTCGCCTACATCCCTATCGGCACGATCGAGTGGCACGGGGTCCACAACCCCACCGGCGCCGATACCTTGCAGGCCGAGGGCCTGGCGATCCTGTGCGCCCAGAAGGGCGGCGGCCTCGCCTTCCCACCGCTCTACTACGGAGAGAGCCGCCTGGAGGCATTAATGGAGGCCAACGCTGCCGACCGCGACCGAATCGCGGCGAAGATGGCGCTCTCGCCGGACAGCTTCCTTCCCGAGCGACAGCCCTTCTCGGCGACCGAGCAGGCCCTTAATTACCACAAGCTCCTGATCCACATCCTCGCCGAGGCCGAGACGTTGGGGTTCAAGCTTGGTGTGCTCGTCGCCGGTCACTACCCCCTGATCGATCACGCCCGCGCCGCCGTGTTGCAGTTCAACCAGCGCGAGTTCAGCAAGCGCCAGGGGATGCTGGCCTGGGCCTTCGTCGACTA
>CAZPJP010000015.1:0-11115 GCA_964586915.1 uncultured Anaerolineales bacterium | reverse complement strand
ACCAGCGCGAGTTCAGCAAGCGCCAGGGGATGCTGGCCTGGGCCTTCGTCGACTACCTGCTGGTCAGGGACGAGTACCCACAGGCAGGCGACCACGCCGCCGGCTGGGAGACGTCGCATATGCTGGCGCTCCACCCCGAGACCGTCGACCTTGACGAGCTTCCGCCCGAGGGCGAGCCCTTGATCGGCGTCGGGGGCGCCATGCCGCCGCAGCGGGCCACCGCCGAGTTCGGCCAGGCCGCCCTGGAGGCAGCCGCCGAGGTCGCGGTGAAGGAGGTGCATCACCGGCTCGAGAACCCCCACCTCTACCGGGGACATGGCAACAGCCTGCGGGAAGGGTTGTGGCGGCAGGCTGAATAGCGATCAGCAGACAGCAATCAAAGGAGGTTAATGCTATGGCGCACGTCATCGTGACCTATTTCAGCAAGAGTGGCCATACAAAGGCGCTCGCCGAAGCCGTGACTGAGGGCGTCACGTCGGTGGAGGGCGTCACCGGAGCCCTCAAGCCCGTCGAGGAGATGACCAACGATGATTGGCTCGCCGCCGACGGGATCATCGTCGGCTCCCCCACCTACTTCGGCCAGATGGCGGCTGAGGTCAAGGCGATGTTCGACGAGACCGTCAGAATCTACGGCAAGCTCGAGGGCAAGGTGGGTGCGGCCTTCACCACAGCCGGAGGCGCGGGGTGCGGTCACGAGCTGACCAATATGTCGATCATCACCGCGATGCTCGTCTCGGGCATGGTCGTCCAGGGGACGACCAGAGGTCCACATTTCGGCCCCTTCGCCGTCGGCAAGCCCGGTGAGTCCGACCTGGAAAAGGGACGGGCGCTGGGTGTCCGCGTCGCGGAGCTGACGAAAGCGCTCTTCGGATAGGGGCGCCAACGTGTCGAGGACCCAGGACAGGTCCATCAACCCACCGGCGAGAACCGCTTGAGCAACGCCGACCGCTTGACCTCGCCGACCTGGCGGCAAGCTATTGATCGACTCCCCGAGATCACCACCTGGGGCGAGTGGGGCGAGATCTTCCTCGATGTCCCCACCTGGGCGCCGCTGGTTGCCGAGATCTGCCGGCGCGCCGCTCTGCCGTGTCGCACCATCACGCCCGGCTACCCCGGCAGCAACGCCGTCTTCATCGTCAACGCTGCAGAGCCCGAGAATCGCGCCGTCGTCAAGATTTATGCCCCCTTCTGTCACGAGGACTACGACTTCGAGCGCGAGATCCATCCGCTCCTGGCGTCAAAGCCCGAGCTTGGCGCGCCAAGCCTGATCGACCACGGTGTCCTGGCGTCCTCGACGCGCTGGCCCTATGTCGTGCTCAGCTACGTGCCCGGCGTGCCCATCCATGAGGTGCGCGAGGAGATCTCGCACCACAACCTCCTGCAAATCGCCGCCGACCTCGGCGAACGCGTCCGCAGCTTCCAGGCGATATCCCTGGCCGAGGTCCCCTCCCTCGACGCCACCATCACCGGCTGGGAGCGCTATGTGCGCGAGCAGATGCCTCGTGTGGTCGCAGAGCTGCGTCGGCAGACGGCGCTGTCAGAGCAGCTCCTTCGCCGGATTCCGACGTTTGTTGCCGGTGCCCTGGCCGAGCAGCCCGTCACGTCGTCCAACGACCTCCTCCTTGTCAACGGCGACATCACCGAGGACCACGTGCTGCTCGTGGAAGAGGGGGGCCGCTGGCGGATCTCGGGGCTGATCGACTTCGCGGATGCGCGCGCCGCGCCGCGCGACTACGAATGGGTCGCCCTCTGGTTTGGCGCGCTGGGCCGCAAGTCCGCCGCACTCGAGGCATTCCTCCGCGCCTACGACCCTACCCTCCGCCTCAACGCGATCTTCTATCGCCGCGCGATGGGCCTCACCTTCCTGCACGAGTTCGGCGCGCTGATCATCGCCGAGGCATTGCCAGAGCCAAGACAACGAGAGCTCCACGACATCCAGGACTTACAGCGAGCGCTCTGGCGGACACCTTAGTGCTTAGTTAAGGTAAATCGCTGCAAGTCGGCGAGGGTGTCGCGCGACCAGAGACGGCGGCACTCGACCCAGAGGTAGGCCAGAAGCGCACGCACCTTGTCGGAGCGGAAGCCGTCGATCGGCTCGCCGTCCAACTGGGCCGAGAAAGGTCCGAGCAACAGAAGCGACAGATGGGCCATAGGACACTCCCGTTGCCTGCGATTTCGCGGGAGCCACGTCACCACGCCCCCGCGACACCTCACGCAATCCCCTTTGGGATCGGCTGCGCCGTGGCGCCGAACCTCTTTCTTCGGCGCCACGCTGAGCCTGGCCGGGACGCTGATGATGCAGGCGCCTGCCTGGGCCTGCTCACCTGGCTGACCCGCGATGCCGCCGACTCGGCGACGGGTCGGGCCATCGCCCTGGCCCTCGCCATCGCCTACCTCGTCGCCTCGGTTTTCGGGCAGCTCTCCGACGTGCTCAACCTGCTGGGCTGGATGCCCGTCGCCATCCAGGTCGTCTTCGCCGTCGGGTTCGGCCACACCCTGATCGCGGATCGATGAACGCCAACTGGGACGCCTACGGGGTTGGACCGTCGTGGGGCACGTTCCACGTGGTGCCCAATGACCTCAGCAACTACGCGGGCGGCTGGGATGGCACCTGGACTGGCAAGAGCGCCGCCGACGGCACCAGCGTGATCCGCGTCGTGGGTCGCGGCTACGGCGACCTCGCGGGGTTGCAGGTCTTCGTCACCATCGAGTTTCCCGGTCTGTTCCAGCCGGGCACCGCCAGCGGCTACATTCTCGATCCACACGGCGAGTAGCCACCCGCCGAACCGAGATCTTCACCGAATACGCGTCCGTGCGGACATCAGAGGAAGGGACGGAAGCGTGGCTTGGAGGGATCTGGAGCCCGGGGCCCTGCGTGTCCCCGAGCTCCGGACAAAGCGGGCCAGCTTCAGCTTCATTGCCACATCGCGCTCGTAGCAGGCGGAAACCTCCGTGTCCAATGTGAATCCTGTCAAAGCCCCTTCCAGGCCGCGCCACTTGACCTCCACACAATCCCGCGTATCCTGGTCTCACATCCACACCCGTTTCTCCTTCACTCTGGTCGGCGTTCACGATAGCCGCGTCCCATCGGCGTTGCCCGCTTAGCCCAGTCGGAGGTCACCGTGCCTATCCTAAGGCTCTACCTGCTAGGCCCGCTGGAGATCCGCGTCGACAACCGGCAGCTCGAGAAGCCGCCGACGGCCAAGTCCCAGTCGCTTCTCGCCTACCTGGCCCTCCACCGCCGCCGGCCCCAGCCGCGCGAGGTGCTCGCCGGCCTCTTCTGGGGCGACCGCCCCGAGCGCAAGGCCCGCCGCTCTCTGACCACCGCCCTCTGGCACATCCGCCGCTGCCTGCCGGAGGAGGAGCTGCTGCTCAGCGACGTCCAGAGCGCGCAGGTCGACCCCGACGCCGACCTCTGGCTCGACGTCGTCGAATTCGAGAGTCGCGTGAGCGCGGCGGATATGGCATCGCTGGAATCCGCGGTTGCGCTCTACCGCGGTGATTTCATGGAGGCCTTCTACGACGACTGGGTCCTGAACGAGCGCTACCGCCTGGAGACCCTCTTCACCGAGGCGCTGGCGCAGTTGATGAAGGGTCTGGAGGCCAAGGGCCATCACGACCGGGCGCTCGCCACGGCGCAGCGTCTGCTCCGACACGACCCCCTCCGCGAGGACGCCTACCGGCTCGCGATGCGCGCCCTCTGCCACCTGGGCCAGCGCAACGCAGCCCTCGACCAGTATCGCAGCTGCCAGGCGCTCGTGCGGGTGGAGCTGGGCGCCGAGCCGATGGCAGAGACGACCGCGCTCTACGAGGCGATCCTCAAGGGGCGCGTTGAAATCGGACCAGGTGTCGGCGGACTAGGCGGCCTTGAAGCCGCTCGGCAGCCGACATTGCCCCCGGCCCTAAACCCTCTCGACCTCGTCCTGCACTTACCACTCGTGGGGCGCGAGGCGGAGTTGGCGACCCTGGAGGCGCGCTACCAGGCGGCCATCGACGGACGTGGCGGTCTCCTGCTGGTCCGCGGGGAGGCCGGTGTGGGCAAGACGCGGCTGGTCGAGGCGTTCGCCGACCGCCTGCGCTGGCAGGGCGTCCGCGTCCTCTGGGGGCGCTGCTACGAGTTCGAACGCCTCCTGCCCTACCAACCGGTTGGTGAGGCCCTCAAAGCAGCCTTGGCAACTCTGAGTTCCCGCGATCTCGATGAGCTCCCCGGCTGGATGCTAGCCGAGCTCTCTCGCTTGGCCCCTGGTCTAGCAGAGGCCGTACCGGCGCCAGACGACAGTGGCGACAGGGATCGCGACCCCCAGCGGACGCGCCTCTTTGAGGCCGTTGCCCGCTTTCTGGCGACGCTGGCGCCGGAGGCTGGACTCGTCCTGGTCCTCGACGACCTCCACTGGGCGACGGCGTCCACGCTGCAGATGGTCCACTATCTGGCGCGCCACCTAGCGGCCCACCGCGTCCTGATCATCGGCGCCCTGCGGCCCGAAGCACTGACAGCCCGCCACCCGTTGACCTCGCTGGAGATGGCGCTCAGCCGCGAGGGGCTGGTCACCCCCCTGCATCTCGACGGGCTGCCGCTGGAGGCCATCGAGGCGCTGATGGACAAGGTCTCGGGCAGCGCCGAGACGATCCAACCGCTGGCGCGCCGCCTCTACGAGGAGACCGAGGGCAACCCCTTCTTCCTCACCGAGACCTTGCAGGCGCTCTTCGAGGCTGGGCTGATCCGCCAGGAGGACGACATCTGGCGCATCGAGGGCCCCCAGGTCTCCGAGGCCGCGTTGCCCCTCCCAACCGGCGTGAGCGAGGCTATCCGGGACCGAATCGGACGGCTCGCACCCGAGACCCGGCAAGCGCTCCAGGCGGCGGCGGTGCTCGGTCGCGAGTTCGACCTCGATCTGCTCACCACCACATGGACGCGGGACCAGGAGGCCACGTTGGAGGTACTCGACACCCTCCTGCGCCGGCGCCTGATCGAGGAGGGTAGCGGCGCCCTGGGCCGCGACTACGCCTTCCATCACCACAAGATCCAGGAGGTCGTCTACGCCGACATCCCGACGAGGCATCGGCAGCATCTCCATGCGCGAGCAGCGCGGGCGATGGAGACTAGCCCGACACAGGAGCCGACATCCGTGGCCGGAGAGCTGGCTTATCACTACCTGCAAGCATCCCTCATGACCGAGGCCGTGCGCTATCTGTTGCTCGCTGGCGACCAGGCGCGGCTCGCCTACGCCCACCAGGAGGCCATCGGTTACTATGCCCAGGCCCTTGACCTGCAGAAGGACCGGGGCGACCACGAACAGGCTGCCCGCACGCTGATGAAGCTCGGCCTGGTCCATCATATCCGGTTCGACTACGATAAGGCGCGTAGGGCCTTCGCGGAGGGGTTCGCACGGTGGCAGCGGGCGGCGCCGCGTATCCTGTCCGAGGCGAGGCCCTCGGCCCCCCACCCCCTGCGCCTTCGGTGGCGGAAGCCCTACACACTGGATCCCACCTTCACCGGCACCTACGTCTCGCGCATGGTGGTGGAGCAGATGTTCAGCGGGCTCGTGACGACGGCGCCAGACTTGAGCGTCGTACCCGAGGTCGCCGAGCGCTGGGACGTCTCTCAGGACGGTTGCCACTACCGGTTTCACCTCCGGTCCGATGCCCGCTGGAGCGACGGCACTCCCGTGACGGCACACGACTTCGAGTTCGCCTGGAAGCGCCAGCTGGACCCCGCCACGGGCTTGCGCTCAGCGCCGCTGGCGGCCATCAAGGGCGCGCGCGCCTTCTACAACGGCGAGAATCCCAACCTGGATCACGTCGAGGTCCACGCCCGGGACGCCACGACCCTGGACATCGAACTTGAAAGCCCGGTCAGCCACTTCCTGAACGTGTTGACTAGCGTCAACGCCTTCCCCGTCCCGCGGCATGCCGTGGCGGCACATGGCAGGGCGTGGATCGAGGCGGGCCGCATCGTCTGCAATGGCCCCTTCTGCCTGAAAACGTGGGAGGGGGACGCGGCCATGACGCTGCGACCTAACCCCCGTTACGCCGGCCACCGAAGTGGCAACGTCGAGTGTGTCGAGCTGCGCTTTCCCCAGGATCCCACCACGCGGGACCTCTCGGCCCCGCTGGCAGACTTCCTCCAAGGCGAGTTGGACATCCTGACCCTCACGGACGCGTCCGTCCCCGAGGGCGACCGGATCCGACGCCAACTCGCCGACCGGTACGTGTCGGCGCCGTGGCTCTTCACCGTTTACATGGGCTTTGTCGCCTCCCGCCCACCGTGCGACGACGCGCGCGTGCGGCGTGCACTCGCTATGGCGATCGACCGGGACGCCTTGGCTAACAGAGTCCTGCGGGGTATGTATGCGCCAGGCACCGGCGGCTTCACGCCGCCCGGGATGTCGGGGCATACAGCGGGATTGGGTCTTCCCTACCACCCCGCCGCGGCGCGCCAGCTCCTGGCGGACGCTGGCTATGACGCCCCGGACGACCTTCCGGCTCTGCAGGCGTTGTCGGTCACGCCCATCGATGCGCAGGTCCCCGAGTTCCTGCAGGACGCGTGGCAGCGGAACCTAGGCGTAGGGGTCACCTGGGACGTGGCCGACTGGGAGCCCTTCAAGCGACGGTTGGCGGAAGACCCGCCGCACGCCTACTTGCTGGCGAGCTTCCCCGACTGGCCCGACCCCGCGCACTTCGCGCACATCGACGAACAGGTCCGCACACGCTGGACAAACCAGGCCTACGCAGCGCTGCTCGCTGAGGCCAACCGTACGCGCGACCAGAAGGCCAGGCTCGAGCTCCTGCGCGCAGCCGAGGAGATGCTGATGCACGAGGCGCCCATCGTCCCCCTCTTCTACGGGCGCCAGCACCTCTTGGTCCAGCCCTGGGTCACGCACTTCCCCATCTCACCCCTGAACCGCTGGTACTTGAAGGACACGGTCATCGAGGAACACTGAGGCGACCGCGGCCGGCCAGACCTTTGAGCTCTTCTTTACCTACGGCGCGCCTCCTCCAGCCGCAGAGCTCAAAGGTCTGGCTCCATTTGGCACTTTTTTGGCACCCCCTCCCTATCCTATAGGTGAATCACGGATGTCGGTCGAGAGGATCGGATCGGGTTTGCTCGCGCAAAGAGAACGGAGGTCATTGCATGGGGATCACGGGGGATCAGTTACTGGAAGTCTTTGCAGCCTACAACCAGCAGATCTGGCCGATGCAGATCGTGGCCTATCTGCTCGGTGTCGTTGGGCTTATCTTGGCAATCCGGCGCACCCCGCGTTCCAGCAGAGGCGTCACGGCTGTGCTGGCGTTCTTCTGGACATGGGTGGCCTTCCTATTCTGGCTGCCCAGTGCGCGACAGGGCTTCGCACCGGCTTACCTCTTCGTCGCGATCTTCGTGGTTCAGGGAGCGCTCTTCGTGGCGCAGGCCGTGCGGGGTCGGCCCGCGTTCGGCTTCCAGTCGAATGCGACGTCCTGGGCGGGCATCGCGATAGCGCTCTACGCGCTGGTAGGCTATCCGCTCGTCGGCCTGGTGGTGGGCCACGTCTATCCGCAGGCGCCGCCGTTCGGTCTCACGCCGTGCCCGCTGGTGGCCTACACCTTCGGCCTGTTGCTTCTGACGAGGTCGCGCGTCCCTAAGGTCCTTCTCGTCCTACCGTTCTTCTACGCCGTCAGCGGCTTCTACTGGGCTACGCTGGGGATCATCGAGGATCTGGGCCTGGCCCTGAGCGGCATCCTCGCGTCCTGGCTGATCTGGCGGCGTGACGCTGCACGCGCAGCGGCACCGACGGCATCGTCGGCACCGACAGCAGCGTCGGCAGCGTCAGACCCTACGCCGGCCAAGGCGGGCGGGAAGTGACGAGGGCGCCAAGCGCAGGGGACCATAAGGGAACCTCGGACAATCCAAGACATAGACAATGCTTGGGGCAGAAATCCGCCGGGCCCTGGCATCGGAAAGGAGCATCACCTATGAAGCGCAAGACATTGTTCATCGCAAACTCGATTGTCTCGATCCCCTTTGGGATCGGCTGTGCGGTTGCGCCCAACCTCTTTGTCTCCCTCTTCGGCGCCACGCTGAGCCCCGCCGGGGCGCTGATGATGCAATACGGTGGCGCCTGGCTCATCGGCCTTGGCCTGCTGACCTGGCTGACGCGGGACGCCGCTGAGTCGGAGACCGGCCGCGATATCACCTTGGCCCTCGCCGTCGCCTACGTCGTCGCGCTCGTCGCTTCGGTCCTGGGCCAGCTCGCTGGCGCACTCAACCTGCTGGGCTGGATGCCCGTCGCCATCCAGGTCGTCTTCGCCGCCGGCTTCGGCTACACCCTGCTCGCGCCGCGACGCTCGCTTACGTCAGCAGCGTAGGGCTCGCCCTGCCGGCAACCGTAGGGGCGCAACCTCTTGCGCTCGGCGCCGCCCAGTTGGCCACAACCTGTGTTTCTGTATGAATGAAGGGAGAGTCGGAGATCGGACCGCGATGATGCAGCGCTGAGGGAGCGGAAGTTGGCCAAATGGATTTACGTTATATGCAGGAAGGAGCAAGAGTGATGAGGTTTGAACGCAGACTACTGACAGTCGTTGTACTGGCGCTGATTGCACTCTCGATGCTGCCCGCGCAACCCGCAGCAGCCGAGGCCACCACGATCGTCTGTCACGGCACGCTCACTTTCGCCGGTTTTCAGGAGGGCGATGTGCGCATCACGGGTGAGAGGATGCACATCAGGGGCCGCATCGCCATCTACAATACAGAGTTTCCTGATTGCCCTTGGCTCGACGGCACGAACACCGTGGTGAGCAACGTCAACTGGGAGCCGGTCGTGATGGAACCCTTCATTGTCGGGTTCGGCCCCGTCTGGGGCACGTTCAACAAAGCGGCCAGCGCATACCCCGACACGGGCTTCTCTGGCACCTACACGGGGAAGGCCACACCCGAAGGCATGTTCGTCGAGACCGTCGGTCACGGCTACGGGGCGTTCGAGGGCATGAAGGTCTTCGGCACCATCGAGTACGCGAATCCCATGGTCGGCACGGCCACGATGCACATCCTCGACCCTCACGGGGAGTGGCTGCCGGACTAACCACAACGCTCACCAGTCCTGCAGATCACCGCAGCGACGGCGGGCAACCAAGGGGGCGGCTAGGGCTCGGGGGAGTCCCCCGGGCCCCTGTACCAACGTCGCCACAGCCGCCAAGGCCCTGCAGTGGACCAGCTCTCCAGAGGAGAACGGCATGCTCAAGAAACCCTCCCCATCGCCAGACAACACCTTTGTGATCCGCTTCTGGCGTGAGTGGACCGCCAACCAGGGCCGCTGGCGCGGTCGGATCGAGCACGTGCAGAGTGGCCAACGCCTCGACTTCGTACGCCTGGACGATGTCATCGAGTTCCTTCGCCGCTTTAAGGTCGCGCCTCCCGACGAGGCCCCGTGACCCCACCACGGGCCGGGCCCGCCGCCGCGAAACGGACCACAGTATCCTGACAGGATTTGCAGCATAGGGAGTTCGGCAGAGCATTTGGGGAATCCTGCGGATCCTGTCCAGGCGTCGTCTAGCGTGCCTACGCCTCGCGCAACAGCCGGAAGGTGATGGCGTCGCGGAACTCCGGGATATCCGATAGCGCGCGCCCGGTGACGATGCGCCCATCCACAACGGCGGACCACGTCCCGTTGTACGTGCCACCCATGATCGTCACGGCGTCCCCGGCACGCCGCGAAACCGCGATCCGCCTTCCGGCCACCAGGTCCGCGGCAGCGACCACGACCGGGCTGTGGCAGATCGCCGCCCAGCACGGGGATCGGGTCGACGCCCATCCCCCACATGCCGCGCACGCCCTTATCCTTGACGTAAGGCCGCGTGAACTTCAAAGTGACCCAGTCGACGAGCAGCAAGCCGCGGGCGGCGGGCAGGATCCGATCACACTTCCCAGCCTCCAACGCGGCGACCGCGGCCTCGCGATTCTCGACGAATCTGTACTATTCTACGGTCTGAGCAGATCTTGGAGCTGGCCTAGTCTATCGCCGACCGTGATGAGAGCACGATCACCCCTTATCTTCTATTGCGATTAGGGACATCAGTGCCGCTAACCCCCCGGGGTTGTGCGCCTCACGAAAATACATACAATCAATTCATCATCAGCCAGCGCTATACAGTGGAGGTAACAGAGAGACCCCATGGCCGTCATCTACACGGTGGGCCACAGCAACCACACCACCGAAGCGCTCATCGCCCTTCTTCAACAGCACGCGATCACCCTCGTCGTCGACGTCCGCAGCCAACCCTACAGCAAATGGGCCGATCAGTTCAACAGAGAGTTCCTGACGCAGGATCTGGCAGAGGCGGGCATCGCCTACCGCTTCATGGGAGACAGCCTCGGGGGACGTCCCGAGCATCGGTCGCTCTACGACACCCCCGATGCCGAGCGCCCCAATTACAAGCGGATGGCTAAGGCTCCCGCCTATCTCGCCGGGATCGAGACCCTCGTCTCCCTGGCGGAGACCGACCGTCTGACCGTGCTGTGTAGCGAGGGAGACCACAGCACGTGCCACCGCCATCTGCTCATCACCCAGACCCTCGTCGCCGACGGTCATCGGGTCCGCCACATCCAGCCCGACGGCGCCCTCGTCGAGGGCACGCTCGAGCCCGAGCAGCTCACACTCTTCGGTTGAGGTCCCGATCTTATGCCCACGGTATACACCCTTGGATACCAGCAGCGTCCCTTGCGCGACTTCATCGAGACCCTCCGAGATGCGGGCGTCGATGCCGTCATTGACATACGGTTGCGCAATACGTCGCACCTGGCGGGCTACACCAAGAAGGACACCCTGGCCTATCTCCTGCAGGAGGGCTTCGACATCGCCTACGAGCACCGTCCGGAGCTTGCGCCTACCGACGAGATCCTCGACGCCTACGAGCCGAAAAATCCTGACAGCTGGGCCCGCTACGAGCGCGCCTTCATCCCGCTCCTGCGCGAGCGCGAGGCGGAGCGCCTCAGCAGCACCCTTTTCGCGCGCTACCGGGCGCCATGTCTCCTCTGCCGGGAGGCGAGCGCCGACCGCTGCCACCGGCGCCTGGTGGCGGAGTATTGGGCAGAGCACACGCCGGATCTGCGCATCGTCCATCTGTAGGACGCATCGTCCATCT
>CAZPJP010000014.1:42386-45853 GCA_964586915.1 uncultured Anaerolineales bacterium | reverse complement strand
ACCCGAACGGGCTGAATAGAACGGATGTTCTACCACCATTATAGCCATCTCCTGCGTCGTTGTCAACCATGGGTTTCCAGACAACGCGGTTTTGCATTTGACAAAATCCGGGCCCATGGTATGCTCTTGATCAAGTTCCGAGGTCGACACCCTATGGCGATTTCTAACACAATTACAAATCTGAAGCGACGAGCGCGAGCGATAGCTGAACCAGGTCTGCTGGGTCGGCATCTCTGCGCGTAGCTACTACGAGATCGCCCAAGAGGAAGTCAAGCCAGCCCCAGACCGGGCTGGCTTTTTTGATGTCTGGGTAGGCCCGGATCGCGGTAGTAAATCAAGTATCCAAAGATCAAAGGGAGGATGAGATGGCAGCCGTGTTGTGTCCTGAGTGTGAAGGCGAACTGATGCTGGATGAGAATGTTGAGGAGAGCGAGATCATCGTCTGTCCTGACTGCGGCGTCGAGTTGGAGGTCTTGTCCGTAGACCCCATTGAGCTCGCGATGGCACCTGAGGTGGAGGAGGACTGGGGCGAGTAATCGTCCCAGCCCTTTCTCATGCCAGCTAGCTTGAACTGGAGCCTGTGAATGAAGATTGGCATACTCTATTCCCGTAAGCGGGTCGAGGAGAAACTGATCACGGCGGCCTTGGACGACCGTGGGGTCGCGTATGAGCGGTTTGATCCCCGTGCGCTGACGTTTGAGCTGGACGGCGGGTCGCCGGGCGCGTACGACGCGTTTCTCGTGCGCTGCTTGAGCCATACCAACGCCTACTACATCACCCGTTGGCTGGAGGGACTTGGCATTCCCGCGGTAAGTCCGCACCGGACCATCTCCGTCTGTGGCGACAAGCTCCTGACGAGCGCGGCGCTTCGCGAGGCCGGTCTGCCGATGCCCAGAACGGCGGTGGCCTTTTCGCCCGAAGCAGGACTCGAGGCTATCGAGGATATGGGCTATCCCGTGGTGCTCAAGCCACTCTTCGGCTCCTGGGGACGGCTGCTGGCGCGCGTCAACGACAGGGACGCTGCCGAGGCACTCTTAGAGCACAAGACCACCTTAGGCGGCTACCTGCACGGTGTCGCCTATATCCAGGAGTACATCGACAAACCCGGCCGTGACATCCGGGTGATGGTAGCCGGGGACGAGCTCGTCTATGCGATCTACCGGCACTCCGACCATTGGATTACCAACACCGCGCTCGGCGGCGCCCCCCAACCTTGTCCCATCACGGACGAGATCGAGTATCTCTCCCTAGCCGCGACCAAGGCCGTGGGCGGCGGCGTTGTGGCAGTCGACCTGCTGGAGACGATGGAGGGTCAACTTCTCGTCAATGAGGTAAACCACACACCGGAGTTTCATGGCGCCCGTCACGCGACCGATGTTGACATCGCCGCGAAGATCGTGGCATACGTGCTCAAGGTGGCGGAAAAGGGCGCCGTGGCCTAAAGAGGGATTCGAGAGAATGAGGAGAGACCTATGATCAAAGCAGCCATAGTCGGTGCGTCGGGCTACGCGGGCGGCGAGCTCCTACGCCTCCTGACGTTTCACCCCGAGGTCGAGGTGACCCAGATCACCTCTGAGACCTACGCGGGCCAGTTTGCCTATTTCGTACACCCTAACTTGCGGGGGCACACGATGTTGCGGTTCAAGCCCCTCGCAGAGCTGGAGCCCTGCGATCTGCTCTTCCTTGCCCTGCCTCATGGCATGGCCTGGGGGCAGATCGACACATACGCCGGAATGTCCGAGCGGATCATCGACCTTTCCGGCGATTTCCGTCTGCGGAATCCCGCGGACTACGATCGTTGGTACGAGCATCCCCACCCGCATCCCGAGTGGCTGGATCGCTTTGTCTACGGCCTCCCGGAACTCCATCGGGCGGAGATGGCCGGGGCGAAGTATGTGAGCGGCGTTGGCTGTAACGCGACGGTCACGATCCTCGCGCTCTCGCCCCTCTACAAGCGGGGTCTGGTGCGCGAGACGGTGGTGGAGGTCAAGGTCGGTTCGTCAGAGGGCGGCCATCACCCCAATCCCGGCTCGCACCACCCGGAGCGGTCCAATGTGGTGCGCACCTACTCACCGTTTGGGCATCGCCACATTGCCGAGATGATTCAGGAGCTCGAGCTGGATCCCGCGAAGCCCGGTCTGCACTTCACGGTGACCTCCGTCGGGCTCGTGCGCGGCGCGCTGGCGACGTGTCACTGCCTACTGAAGGAACCTGTCGAAGAGCGTGATGCCTGGGGCATGTTCCGGGACGACTATCGCGATGAGCCCTTCGTCCGCCTCGTGCGGTCCCGCCGGGGCATCCACCGTTATCCGGAGCCCAAGCTGCTCTCTGGCGCCAACTACTGTGACGTCGGCTTCGTGGCGGATCCGGATGGCGGGCGGTTGGTCGTGGTCGCCGCCATCGACAACTTGATGAAAGGCGCGGCGGGCAGCGCCGTGCAATCGATGAACGTGATGTACGGATGGGATGAGCGCCTGGGGCTCGAGTTCCCAGGCCTACACCCAATCTAGTCCACAGTCCATAGTCATCGGTCGCTAGTCAACAACAGAGACGTTGACTTCAGGCTCTTGACTGCAGACTGCAGACTGCGGACTGGAAACTGGAAACTGACAACTGAAAACTTCCGACCGGAGGTGCGTATGATCGTGATCAAAGTTGGGGGTGGCGAGGGCGTTGACACGGAGTCGGTTTGCCTCGACATCGCCGAGTTGGTAAAGCAAGGAAGGCAAGTTGTGTTGGTCCACGGAGGATCCCACGAGACGAACGTGATCTCGGAGCAGTTGGGCCACCCTCCGCGCTTCGTGATCTCGGTCTCCGGGCACAGCAGTCGCTACACGGACCGCGAGACCCTGGAGATCTTTGTGATGGTCACGGCGGGGAAGATCAACAAGCTCTTGGTGGAGCGGTTGCAGCAGCTCGGCGTGAATGCCGTGGGCCTCTCGGGGGTCGACGGTCGGCTGTTGGAGGGCCGCCGCAAGTCGTTTCTGCGGATCCGCGAGGGTGGGAAACGCAAGATCCTCCGGGGCGAGTACAGTGGCGTGATCGAGAAGGTCAACAAGGATCTCCTGTCCGCCTTGCTGGACGCCGGCTATGTGCCGGTCATCGCGCCCCAGGCCATCAGCTATAAGAGCGAGGCGCTGAACGTCGATGGCGACCGCGCCGCCGCGGCAATTGCCGCCGCGCTCGATGCTGAGACCCTCGTCATTCTCACCAACGTCCCCGGTCTGCTGCGTGACGTCGAGGATGAGCAGAGCTTGATAGAAGAGATTCCGCAGGACCAGGCTGAGGACTATCTCGATCGCTATGCCGAGGGCAGGATGAAGCGCAAGGTCCTCGGCGCGACAGAGGCCCTCCAGGACGGCGTCAACAGAGTCATTCTCGCCGATGGTCGCGTCGACAAGCCAGTTCTGACGGCTCTGGCTGGCCAAGGCACCGTCATTCAGTAAGGAAAGCCATCAGCCGTCAGC
>CAZPJP010000014.1:0-42286 GCA_964586915.1 uncultured Anaerolineales bacterium | reverse complement strand
GGAACCAGATCATCGCCTGGGAGGATCAGCACGAGAGCGGTGTCTACGGCAAGCAGCCGTTAGTGCTGGTGCGGGGGAAGGGCGCGCATATCTGGGACATCGATGGGACCGAGTACATCGACTGCATCGGCGGGCATGGCGCGGCCAACATGGGCCACGCACATCCAGCCGTGGTCGCCGCGGTCCAGGCTCAGGCTGAGCGTCTTTTCCTGGCGCCCAACGGCTTCTACAACGACATGCGCGCGCGTCTGCTTTCAGAGTTGGTGCGGGTGGCGCCTCATGGCCTGGATCGGGCCTTCCTCTGCAACTCGGGGACGGAGGCGGTCGAGGCGGCCCTCAAGTTTGCGCGGCTCAGTACCGGTCGGACCAAAATCGTCTCGACGATGCGCGGCTTTCACGGTCGCTCGATGGGTGCGCTGGCGACCACCTGGCGGAAGGAATATCGGGAGCCCTTTGAACCCTTGATCCCGGACGTGGAGTTTGTACCTTACGATCGCTTAGCCCGTATGGAGAAGGCCATCGACGTCGACACCGCGGCAGTGATTATTGAGGTAGTCCAGGGCGAGGGCGGCGTCAATCCTGGCAGCGCGGAGTTTCTGCTGAGCACTCAGGCGCTCTGTCGCGAGCACGGCGCGCTGATGATCGTCGACGAGGTGCAGACGGGGTTTGGGCGGACCGGCAAGCTCTTTGCCTGCGAGCACCACGGTCTGCAACCCGATCTGATGACGGTGGCCAAGAGTATGGCCGGCGGCGTGCCGATGGGCGCGACGCTGATCGGGGATCGGGTCGGCGAGATCCCGGGACACGTGCACGGCAGTACCTTCGGCGGTAATCCCTTGGCCTGCGCTGCTGCGCTGGCCACGATCGAGGCGATGGAGACGGAGCAGTTGCCCGAGCGGGCTGCGAGGTTGGGCGCGCGGTTGCTGGAGGGTTTTCAGTCTCTGGATGCGTCGGTCATCCGCGAGGTGCGGGGATTGGGCTTGATGATCGGCATTGAGCTTCGCGCGAGGTCGGGCGCCTATCTGGCGGCCCTGGCCGGAGAGGGCGTTCTGGCGCTGCCAGCAGGCTCCACCGTGATGCGCTTCCTCCCGCCGCTCGTCATCAGCGAGACGGATATTGAGACTGTTATCGAGAGGGTGGGTCTGGTGTTGGCGGATGCGTGATCCAGGTTCTGATTGTGACGCAGTGAATGCTGAGTTGAGTAGGGGAGCGTAGGGAATGGCATCAGAGAGAAGGCCCGCGTTGCTGGCGTTGGAGGATGGCACAATCTTCCCAGGCTCGGTGGTGGGCGCGGATGGGGAGACGTTTGGTGAGCTGGTCTTCAACACGGGGATGACGGGGTACCAGGAGGTGCTCACCGACCCCTCCTACCGCGGCCAGATCGTCGTAATGACCTATCCCGAGATTGGGATTTATGGGGTGACTCCGGACGACGTCGAGTCTGAGGAGATTCAGGTTGCTGGCTATGTGGTCCATCGGGCGGTGCGGACGCCGTTCAATCAACGCGCCACCCTCGGCTTTGTCGATTACCTGAAACAAGCGGGCACCGTGGCTATCGAGGGCGTTGACACGCGGGCTCTCACGCGGCACCTGCGCACCCACGGCGCGATGCGCGGCGGCATCTCGTCCGTGGATCTGGAGCCAGAGAGCCTCGTTGCGCGCGTTCGGCAGACCCCAAGGATGAGTGGGCGTAACCTTGCCCAGATGGTCACCCTGGACGATGTCAAGCTGGATGACGCTAGAGGAGACGACGTTCCGCACGTGGTCCTGGTCGACGCGGGGCGGAAGGCCGGCATCGTGCGCCACCTGATGGGCCAAGGCGCGAGAGTGACTGAGGTCCCCTACGATGTCGACGTTGAGGCGGTCCTCGATCTCGCACCTGACGGCGTCCTGGTTTCCAATGGGCCAGGGGATCCTGAGCCTCTGAAGGCAACCGTCGAGCTGATCCGGCGGTTGCTGCAGGCGCGCGTGCCCCTCGCCGGCATTTGCCTGGGGCACCAGTTGCTCGGCCTGGCGGCCGGGGGCCAGACCTACAAGATGCGCTTCGGCCATCGCGGCGTGAACCACCCGGTCAAAGATATGCACAGCGGTCGGATCGTGATCACCACACAAAACCACGGCTTTGCCGTCGATCCTACAAGCCTTGGGATTCCTTGGGCTCCGCTGGACACGGCCTTTGCCCCCGCGGAGCCTGATCTTGCGCCGCCTACTCAGGACGATGCGTCGACCACGATGGCGGAGCGGCTGCCTCAGGAGCTGCTCGTCGGGGAAAGCCCCGCGGGCTTCGGGCCGCTGGAGGTGACCCATCTCTCGTTGAACGACGGCACTCTGGAGGGGCTGAGATTGCGCGAGTATCCTGCGTTTTCTGTGCAGTTCCATCCGGAGGCGTCGCCCGGCCCTCACGATGCGAGCGGCTTCTTCGAGAAGTTCTTGGCGCTGGTGAAGGACGATGGTTTGATCCAGGCGCGTTCGACGCGCAAGCGTTTGATGCAAGAGCAAGGATAGAGAGATTGTATGCCTAGACGCACCGACATCGACACGATACTCATTATTGGCTCTGGTCCCATCGTCATCGGCCAGGCGGCCGAGTTCGATTACTCTGGCACCCAGGCGCTGAAGGCGCTGCGGGAGGCTGGATACCATCTGATTGTGGTCAATGCCAATTCCGCGACGATCATGACCGATCCCGAGCTTTCCGATGCTGTCTACATTGAGCCCCTCACCGTCGAGGCCCTCGCGGCCATTATCGAGCGGGAGCGTCCCGATGCGCTGTTGCCAACGCTGGGGGGCCAGACGGCCCTCAATCTTGCGGTCGCGCTATCCGAGGCCGGCGTGCTCGAGCGCTACGAAGTTGAGCTCATCGGCGCTCCTGTCGAAGCGATTCGACTGGCCGAGGATCGTGCGCTTTTCAAGCAGACGATGCAGGGGATCGGGTTGGCCGTGCCGCGCAGTCACCAAATCGGCAGCTTGACCGAGGCTCTCGAGGTCGCCGATGAGCTCGGGTACCCTCTGATCGCCCGGCCCAGCTTCACGTTAGGCGGTACAGGCGGCGGGATCGCCTACAATGCCGAGGAGCTGACCCAGATTGTGGCTCGGGGCTTGATCGAGAGCCCCTCAGATACCGTCCTTCTCGAGGAGTCGGTCATCGGATGGAAAGAATACGAGATGGAGGTGATGCGGGATCATGCCGATAACGTCATCATCGTTTGCTCCATCGAAAATCTCGACCCAATGGGGGTCCACACTGGCGACTCCATCACCGTGGCGCCGGCCCAGACCCTGACGGACCGCGAGTACCAGCAGATGCGCGATGCCGCCATTGCCGTGCTGCGGGCGATCGGGGTCGATACCGGCGGGTCGAACATCCAGTTCGCCATCGATCCGGAGACAGGTCGTATGGTCGTCATCGAGATGAACCCCCGGGTCTCCCGCTCGTCGGCCCTGGCGTCCAAGGCCACCGGCTATCCTATTGCTAAGGTGGCGGCGCTGTTGGCTGTGGGCTATCGCCTGGACGAGATCGCCAATGACATCACCCGCCGGACGACGGCTGCCTTCGAGCCCACCCTCGACTACGTCGTGGTGAAGATGCCCAGATTCCAACTAGAGAAATTCCCGGGCGCCGACCCCCGGCTTACAACGCAGATGAAGTCCGTGGGTGAGGCGATGGCGATTGGGCGGACCTTCAAGGAGGCGTTGGGCAAGGCCCTGCGCTCGCTGGAGCTAGACGCGACGCCGCAGCTTGACTTCGAGCGGATCCCCGAGTATCTGGCGAACCCTACGCCGGAGCGTCTGGCCTATATCTACGCGGCCCTTCGTCGTGACTATACCGTCGACGAGATCCACGAGCTTACGCACATCGATCGCTGGTTCCTCACCGAGATGGAACAGTTCATCCGCCTGGAGTCCGCGCTGCGCGACCTGGCGTGGGCAGATCTGGACGTCGACATACTGAGGCGGACGAAGGCCTGGGGCTTCTCCGACCTGGAGATCGGCGAGCTCTTCGGTCGCTCCGAGAACGAGGTTTGGGCGCGACGCGCAGAGCTAGGTCTGCGGCCCGTCTTCAAGATGGTCGATACCTGCGCGGCGGAGTTTGAGGCTTTTACGCCCTACTTCTACTCGACCTACAGCGGAACCGAGAACGAGGCGATCGTCTCGGAGCGTCCCAAGGTCGTGATCCTCGGCTCCGGTCCGAACCGCATCGGGCAGGGCGTGGAATTCGATTACGCCAACGTGCACGCCGTCTGGGCCCTGCAGGAGGAGGGTTATGAGGTCATTATGGTCAACTCGAACCCCGAGACCGTCTCCACCGACTATGACACGGCCGACCGGCTTTACTTCGAGCCCTTGACCGTCGAGGATGTGATGGGCATCGTCGAGCACGAGCAGCCCGTCGGGATCGTGGTCGGCTTCGGGGGACAGACGCCCTTGAAGCTAGCGCAATCCTTGGTCGAGGCTGACGTCCCGCTTATGGGCGTTGACTTCGCGACGATCGAGATGGCGGAGAACCGCGAGGCATTTGGCGCGCTGCTGCAGAAGCTGGGCATCAAGAGCCCACCCTACGGTATGGCCGCCACTGTCGATGAGGCGCTGGAGGTTGCCGAGCAGCTCGGATATCCTGTGCTGATCCGGCCGAGTTACGTCCTGGGTGGACGGGCGATGGAGATCGTCGGTCATCCAGACGAGCTGCGACATTACATCACCGAGGCGGCACGGGTATCCCCGGGCTACCCGGTGCTCATCGATCGCTTTCTGGACGGGGCTGTGGAGCTAGACGTCGATATCCTCTCCGACGGCACGGATGTCTGGATTGCAGGCCTGATGGAGCAGATTGAGGAGGCCGGCGTGCACTCAGGCGACTCAGCCTGTGTGATGCCGCCCGTCAGCCTCTCCGGCTCTATCGTGGACCGGATTGAGGATGCGGTCACCCGCTTGGTCAGGGCTATGGGCGTGGTTGGGCTCGTCAATATCCAGATGGCCATCAGCGGACACGACCTCTATGTCCTGGAGGCTAATCCGCGGGCGTCACGCACCGTGCCCTATGTGAGCAAAGCGATCGGCATTCCCGTTGCCAAGCTTGCCGCGAAGATCCTGGTGGGGCGCTCACTAAAGGAGCTCCTCCAGCCCTACTGGCCCTATGCGACGCGAACCCCGACGAGGGATGGGTTCGAAGAGGAACTGAACCGTGTGCATCGCGCCCCCACGCCGTGGCCCACGCACGCCTCGGTGAAGGAAGTAGTCTTGCCTTTCGGGCGCTTTCAGGGCACCGATGTGCTTCTGGGGCCCGAGATGCGGTCCACCGGCGAGGTGATGAGCTTCGGCGCGAGCTTTCCCGAGGCCTTTGCCAAGGCCCAGATCGCCGTGGGCAATCCGTTGCCGACGTCGGGAACGGTTCTGATCAGCCTGGCCGATCCCGACAAACGGGAGGGCACTTCGCTCGCCGCACAGTTAAGTGATCTCGGTTTTGAGATCATAGCAACGCGGGGGACAGCGCGGGCGCTGGGTGCGATGGGGGTTGTGGCTCACGAGGTGGCCAAGGTGGGAGAGGGGCGTCCTGACTGTGTCGACGTGATCGTGCAGGACAGGGTCAATCTGGTGATCAATACCCCGACCCTAGCTCAGAAGCAGACTCATTCCGGGGCACCAGCTTCTAGGTCCGCCCCTCCGCCGTCGGCTCAACCGCGCGGCCTGCCTTTGCCCTGGCATAGCGTCCGCACCTCGGGGTATCGTATTCGTACGGCGGCGCTGGAGCACCACGTGCCCTACGTGACGACGTTGGTGGCGTTGCGAGCAGTCGTGGCGGCGATTCGCTATCTCCGCACTCAGACACTCACGGTGGGACGGTTAGGAGAAGGGTGAGATGACGACGCGCGTTCGTGAGGATCGGCGGGCCAGAGTGCGTGGAGGCCCACGTAGGGAGGATAGTGTGGACAATGTAGAGTTTTTGGAGAGACTTTTGTCCATTCCCAGCCCGTCCGGGGGGGAGGATATCCTGGCGGATTATCTGATGACCCAGATGCGCAAGCTGGGTTTCCGCGCCCATCGAGATGAGGCGGGCAACGTCGTGGGTACTGTGGGACATCCGGAGGCCGAGCACGAGATCGTGTTATTGGGGCATATGGATACCGTACCGGGCTTCATCACCGTGCGGTGGGACGATGGGAAGCTCTACGGGCGCGGCGCGGTGGATGCAAAGGGGCCGTTGGCTGCCTTCGTGCTGGCCGCGGCGCGAGTCGCGCCCAAGCTGGACCGGGCGAAGGTCACGGTCATCGGCGCCGTCGAGGAGGAGACGCACGGCTGGGGCGCCCATTTTCTGGCGCAAACGATGGCTCCGCCCGACTATGCTATCATCGGCGAGCCTAGCTCCTGGGATAGCATCACCCTCGGCTATAAGGGTATGCTCGATATGGAGTACCGCCTGGTCCAACCCGGGGGCCACAGCGCCGGCGAGGCGCCCGGTCCGGCGGAGCACGCGGTGACCTTCTGGAACCATCTGCGCCGGTATGCCTTTGCCTATAACCAGGGGCGCACCGGACGCTATGGGACCCTCGACCCGGCGCTGCGGGATCTGCACACGTATAGCGATGGACTCAACGACTTCGTGGAGATGAATATCGTCGTGCGGCTGCCGCCCTCGTTCAATATCGACGGGTTGCAGTCCCAGATGGAGGCTTGGAGTAACGGTGCTGAGCTGAAGTTCCTGGGGTCCGATCCTGCCTATCGCTCGGAGAAAAACACCCCGCCGGTGCGCGCGCTCTTGCGCGCAATCCGGGCCGAGGACGGACAGCCCCGCTTCAAACTGAAGACCGGGACCTCTGACATGAACACGGTGGGGCCGGTGTGGGAGTGTCCCATCGTAGCCTACGGCCCCGGCGACTCTTCGCTGGATCACACGCCCCGCGAGCATATCGAGATTGCGGAGTTCCATAAGTCCATTGCGGTCCTGACCAACGCGTTGGAGATCCTCGCCGGGCGAGGCTGAGAGGCGATGATGGAGACGGGGCCACACGGGATTCGCAACCTGGGCGATGGCCTGATTCTGCGCCGTGCGACCGTCGATGACACCGAAGCGCTGGTTGAGTTCAACGCCCGCGTCCATAGCGATCGCGGTTGGGAGACCCCCGACGCCCCTCTCGGGGCCTGGGTTCGGGATCTGATGACGCGACCGCATCCCACCGTCGACGTCGGCGACTTCCTGGTCGTGGAGGAGACGGCGACGGGTCGCATCGTCTCTAGCAGCAATCTGATCTCGCAGACTTGGTCCTATGCTGGGGTGGAGTTCGGGGTGGGACGTCCTGAGGTGGTGGGGACGCATCCCGACTACCGCCGTCGGGGGCTGGTGCGCGCGCAGTTTGAGGTGCTGCATCGGTGGGGCGTGGAGCGCGGGCACAAGGTGCAGGTGATCACGGGCATCCCATGGTACTACCGCCAGTTCGGCTATGAGATGGCTCTGGAGCTGCACGGATCGCGCAGCGGCGCCGTCACGAGTGTGCCGCAGCTTAAGGGAGACGAGCGCGAGCCTTTCCGTATCCGGCGTGCTGAACTCGACGACCTCCCATTTGTGGCGCGCACCGCGGAGACCGCCCAGGAGCGCTGTCTGGTCCGGTGTGTCCGGGACGCGGCGTTATGGCGTTATGAGCTGAGCGGACGCAGCCAGGAGAACAGCGAGGCCAAGGCCTTCCGCATGATCGAGACACCGGCCGGGGAGCCTGTGGGATTCCTCGTTCATCCTCAGCGTCGGTGGGGCAACGCGATCTACCTCCTCCGCTACGAGCTCCAGCCGGACGTCTCCTGGTGGTCAGCGACGCCTACGGTGCTTCGCTATCTCAGCTCGGCAGGAGAAAACCTTGAGCCTTACTGGTCCGGAGAGGACGCAACGCCTCTGCAGCGCATCGCCTTCGGATTGGGAAGCGAGCACCCCGCTTATGAGATCGCCGAAGCGTGGCTGCCCAAGGTCCAGGCCCCGTACGCCTGGCACCTCCGCGTCGCCGACCTGCCCGATGTCCTGCGCGCGCTTCGGCCGGTCCTGGAGCGGCGGCTGGCGCAGTCGAGCCTTGTGGGGCACTCCGCCACGTTGAAGCTCGATTTCTACCGCGACGGGGTTAAGGTCGTCTTGGTCAACGGACGTGTTCGCGAGGTCACGCCCTGGCCTCTGGGGAATGAAGATGACAACGAACGCCGTTCTGGCGGTGCGGTCGTCCGTTTCCCCAACCTGACCTTTCTCCAGGTCCTCTTTGGGTACCGTTCCCTTGCGGAACTGCAGCACGCCTATGCTGATTGCGGCGGCAACCTAGAGGGAAGGTTGCTGATCAACGCCCTATTTCCCAAGCACCCTTCGGCAGTCTGGCCGATCTCTTAACAGATAATTCCGTGTCGATCCGTGTCCCAAAGATGTAAGCAGTGAATCACTCAACTGGTTGGTTCCAAGTATCTCAAATGATGGAGGAGAGCGATGGCAGCAAGGAAAGTAACGAAGGTCGTGTTAGCGTATTCTGGCGGTCTCGATACATCTTGCATCGTCCCCTGGCTGATCGAGAATTATGATTGTGAGGTGATCACGTTTACCGCCGATCTGGGCCAGGAGGACGAGCTTGATGGGCTGCCGGATAAGGCCAAGGCGAGCGGCGCCATCAAGTCCTACGTTGAGGACCTGCGCCAGGAGTTCCTCAAGGAGTTTGTCTTTCCGACGATGCGCGCCGGCGCGATCTACGAGCGGCAGTATCTGTTGGGCACCTCATTCGCCCGCCCATTGATCGCGAAGCGTTTGGTTGAGATCGCCGAGCTAGAGGATGCGGATGCCATCGCCCACGGCGCCACGGGGAAAGGCAACGACCAGGTCCGCTTTGAGCTGGGCGTGATGGCCTTGAATCCCAGGCTCACCGTCATCGCACCGTGGCGCGAGTGGGACATCCGTTCCCGTGAGGACGCGCTGACCTACGCCACAGCCCACGGCGTTCCCGTCACGTCGACGGGGAGATCCAAGTACAGTCGCGACCGTAACATTTGGCATCTCAGTCACGAGGGGCACATCCTGGAGGATCCCTGGCGGGAGCCGGAAGAGGATATGTTCCAGTTGACGGTGGCGCCTGAGGTGGCGCCTGAGGAGCCGCGCTACGTCGAGATCGACTTCAAATCCGGCATACCCGTGCGCGTCGATGGCATCGCGCATGGTCCGGTAGAGCTGCTGACCTACCTGAACAAGGCAGGCGGCGAGCACGGTGTCGGGCGTGTGGACATTGTTGAGAACCGGCTGGTGGGTATCAAGTCGCGCGGCGTCTACGAGACTCCCGGAGGGACGATGCTCTATACGGGCCTCCGGGCGTTGGAGACGCTCTGCCTCGATGGTTTGACCATGCACTACAAAGACGTGGTGTCCGAGAAGTACGCTGAGATTGTCTACAACGGCAAATGGTTCACGCCGCTGAGGACTGCGATGGATGCCTTTGTGGACAGCTTGATGGAGAATGTAACCGGCTCGGTCCGGCTGAAGCTCTACAAGGGTAGCTGCACCGTGGTCGGGCGCAAGTCACCGTACTCCCTCTATCGCGAGGACTATGCGACCTTCGGCGAGGATGACGTCTACGATCAAAGCGATGCCGAGGGGTTTATCCGTCTCTTCGGGTTGCCCCTGAAGGTTAAGGCGCTGCTGGATATCGAGGGGCTGGGCAAGTCCAGCTATGCTCAGCCTGACTTCACAGCTTTCAAACGGGATTAGCGACTGACAGGCAAGATGGAGGCACGTATGGCGAAAATGTGGGGGGGACGGTTCGAGAAGGCGACTGACGCACAGCTTGAGGCGTTCAACGCGTCCATCGACTTCGACCAACGCCTCTGTGTGGTGGACGTCGTCGGGAGCCTCGCCTACGCCGAGGCTCTAGAGCGGGCGGGAGCTCTGACGGCGGATGAGCGGGAGGCGCTCGTCGATGGGCTGGAGCAGGTGCTGATGGAGTTCCGTACCGGTGCCTTTGTGTTTCAGCAGGCCGACGAGGACATTCACACAGCCGTGGAACGCCGGCTTTACGAGCTAAAGGGCGACGTGGCTGGCAAACTCCACACCGGTCGCAGCCGCAATGATCAGGTCGCGACCGACGTGCGCTTGTATGTGCTGCAGAAGGTGGCCGAGCTCCGCGATCTTCTGCAGCACCTGCAGACCGCCTTGGTCGATCGGGCCGAGGCTCATCTCGATGTCATGATGCCCGGATACACGCACCTCCAGCCCGCGCAGCCAATCCTCTTTTCGCACTGGCTGATGTCCTTCTTCTGGATGCTTCAGCGCGATGTGACGCGCCTCGACGATCTGGAGGACCGGGTCTCGGTTCTGCCTCTGGGCAGCGCCGCCTTGGCCGGGAACACCTTTGGCATCGATCGGGCGTCGTTGGCGGAGGCTCTCGGTTTTGAGACGGTGAGTCAGAACAGCCTGGACGCTGTCGCCGACCGTGACTTCATCGCCGAGCTTCTCTTCTGGGCAGCCCTCTTACAGACCCATCTCAGTCGCCTGGCCGAGGATCTGATTATCTACGCCTCCGCCGAGTTTGGCTTTGTCGAGCTCGACGACGCCTTCAGCACCGGCTCCAGCATCATGCCCCAGAAGAAAAACCCCGACCCCCTGGAGCTGGCCCGGGGGAAGACCGGTCGTATGGTTGGCAATCTGGTGGGCGTGCTGACGATGCTGAAGGGGCTCCCCAGTGCCTATGACAAGGACCTGCAGGAGGACAAGGAGCCGCTCTTTGATGCGGTGGACACCCTGGAGATCGAGCTGCCGGTCCTCGCTGGCGTGATTGAGACCTTGAGGCTCAATCCAGATCGCATGAAATCCGCGCTCGGGGATAGCTTGCTGGCCACAGACCTGGCGGACTATCTGGTGCGGCGCGGTGTGCCCTTTCGCGAAAGCCATCGGATCGTGGGTCAGGTCGTTCGAGCCGCGTTGGCACAGCAGTGCGAGATCGGTGAGCTGTCGCTTGAGACCTATGCCCAGATCTCCTCGCACTTCGATCCTGATTTTGGTCGTGACGTCGAGGACATCTTTGATCTACGGCGGGCTGTGGAGCGTCGCGATGTCGTGGGGGGAACTGCCACAGCGTCGGTGAGATCGCAGATCAAGGAGGCTAGAGCACTTCTCGCCTAGACCGTTGTCTTCGCCGTCGTTAGCGGTAAAATGCCTTTACCTGAAAGTTGTGATGACCTCGCCCGTGACAGTCTCTGCGGTATGGAAGGGCGAGGTTTCTATTATCACTGAATGGCACTGCAAGCCGCGGAGTGAACGGAAGCCACGGAGTGAACAGAAGCCACGGAGTGGACAGAATCTATGGCATCAGGAGAACGCAGTCAACCGCATCAGCGACGAGACGTGGCTGAGGAGCGAAGCTCGGAGACCGCTCAGAGGGCAGAGAGCGCCGCGCCGCCTTCCTGGCGTCCGGCCGACCTGCATCCGCAGGCGTATCAACCAACCGCACCCAATCCCGAGGAGGCGTCTTCGGCCGATGTCCCGACGGCCTCAGATGATGATTCGGTCACCCAACGCATCACCGTGAACCCGCCGCGCGATACGGATGGGGCGACGCGACCGGTGCCACCATGGCGTCAGCCAAGACCCGCCCCGAGATCGGCCGCGCCGCATCATGCCTCGCCGGTTCGCCATTCTGACGATGAGCCAACTCAGCCTATCCGTCCCGTGGAGCCACCGTCTCCGCCGACACCGCCCTCGTCGGGCGATCCGCCGGCTGGGAGTGGTCGGCGCCGGGCCGGCGGGATGCGTTGGGCAAACGTCCTGTTGACGGCGACGTTGGTGAGCGTAGGTCTCTTTATGCTCTCGCTCGTCGCGGCAACGATTGGGTATATTTACCTCGCGGCGCAGTTGCCCTCTCCTGACGAGCTGCGAGAGCGGGAGCCGAACTTCGCTAGCAGCCAGATCTACGATCGCAATGGCATGCTCCTGCACGAGATCATCGATCCGACGACCGGGAGGCGCACCTACGTCCCGATCGATCAGATCTCCTCCTACCTCAAGTTAGCGACCGTCGCAACCGAGGACAGGAATTTCTATCAGCATGGCGGTTTCGACCCGATTGCGATTGCCCGAGCTATCTTCTATGCCCTGCAGGAGCGGGAGGTCGTCTCCGGTGCCAGCACGATCACCCAGCAGGTGGCGCGCAACATCCTCCTGGGGCCTGAAGCTGCTGCCGATCGTACGCTCTCTCGCAAGATCAAAGAGATCATTCTCGCTGCAGAGCTGAGCCGTCGCTACAGCAAGGACGATATTCTCGAGATCTACGTGAACAACAACAACTATGGCAACCTCGCTTACGGGGTGGATGCCGCCGCGCGTACGTATTTCGGCACCAATGCCGCGCAGTTGACCCTGGCCCAAGCTTCCTTCCTCGCCGGCCTTCCCCAGTCACCCGCCATCTACGACCCCTTTAAGGGTGGGCGTGAGGCCGCTCTGACACGCCAAAAAGTTGTGTTGGCGTTAATGGTTGAAGCCGGTTACATCACGATCGACCAAGCTGTGGCTGCCGCTGCTGAGATGGACGCCTATGAATTCCGTCCGGTATACGGTGACCGCATCCCGGCGCCCCATTTTGTGGTCCACGTGACCCAGTGGGTGGAGCAGCAACTGGGTGCGGATGCCTTGTACAAGGGACGGGGGCTGCGAATTCACACGACGCTGGATCCGCGCCTCCAGCGCATCGCGGAGGAAGAGGTGGCCCAAGGCGTGGAGGCCCTCGCGGATCGCAATGTCTCCAACGGCGCGCTGATCGCGATCGAACCCTCCAGTGGCCACATCCTGGCGATGGTGGGAAGCGCCGATTTCTACGACAATGAGCTCGGCGGTCAGGTCAACGTCACCCTGCGCTGCCGCCAGCCGGGCTCCGCCATCAAACCTCTCACCTTTCTCACCGCATTCGAACGTGGGTGGACGCCCGCCACGACGCTATGGGACTTGCCTGTGACCTATACCGACACCGCGGGCAACGTCTATGAACCGGTCAACTTCGACGGGAAATTCCGTGGACCGGTCTCGGTCCGCACGGCCCTGGCGAACTCGCTGAACATACCGGCGGTCAAGGCGCTGGAGTTCGTCACGGTCGATGGCCTGTTGGAGATGGCGGACCGCCTCGGGGCAACCTCATTGGTAGCGCCTCAGGAGGTCTGCCCGGACTATCCGTATGAGACGCGACCGGCCTACGGCTTGGCCCTGACCTTGGGTGGTGGGGATATGAAGCCGCTGGAACTGACCAGCGCCTACGCTACGCTGGCCAATGGTGGGCTGCATATGGAGCCCACGCCAATCCTATGGATTGAGGATCAGAGCGGTAAGGTCTTGGTCGAGAATCGTCAGAGACAGGGTGACCAGGTCGTCAAGCCCGAGCTGTCCTACTTGATCACGCACATTCTGTCGGATACCGAGACGCGCTGCCTCGTGTTTGCGTGTCCCAGCGTTCTGGAGCTCCCGGATCGCCCTGTGGCGGCCAAGACGGGCAGCACTAACGATACGCGAGATGCCTGGACCGTAGGGTACACGCCGGACATCGCCGCAGGGGTCTGGATCGGCAACAACGACAACAGCTCGATGGATAACGTCGTGGGATCGCAGGGGGCCGGTCCCATCTGGCAGGGCTTTATGCGTCGTGCGCACGAGGGCATCCCCCCCCACGCTTTCCCGAGGCCGGCTGGTATTGTGGAACGCGAGATCTGCACCCTCTCCGGAGCTGAACCCTCGCCGCCTTGCCCGGAGAAGCGCGTTGAGGTCTTTTCGGTGGATAACCTCCCCCCCAAGGCCGATCAGGCGTGGCTCCAAGAGGTGGAGATCGACGCCAACAGCGGGCTGTTGGCTAATGCCTACTGCCGCTCAAATGTCGTCTCTCAGGTTGTGGTCTTCGTCAATCGTGTCCGGGATCCACAGGGCCGAACGTGGTTGGAACAGTGGGCGGCAGACCGCGGGCTGATGATCGCCCCGGAGGCCGAGTGTACCACCGCCGAGCAGCCACCGGTGGTCGAGATCACTGCCCCTCCGCCGGGTGCAGAGCTTTACGGTTGGGCAGAGATCAGGGGGACGGTGGCGCTGGCGGACTTTGACCGGTACGAGGTCACGTACGGCCTTGGACAGAATCCACAGGCGTGGGATTGGATCAGCGGCCCGCATTTGGCGACGGTGCAAGATGGCGTTTTGGCTGTCTGGCAGATCCCGCCGGAGTTCCCGCCCAATCGCTACACGTTGCGGGTTGTGGCCTACAACAGGCAAGGCGCCCGCTTCGAGGACCGTCAGACTGTCCAGGTGATTGGGCCCACACCGACGCCAACGCCGGAGGCAACGCCAACGGAAACTCCCACGCTGACGCCGTCGCCCACACCGACCGATCTCCCGGTGACACCCACGCTGACGCCGACCCCGACTCCCACACCTGGTCCGGATGAGGGTGAGCCGACACTCACGCCCACATCCACCCTCTCGCCTTCGCCGTCGCCCAGCCCGTCCCCAGAATCGCTTGAGCCCACGCCGACGGACGCGCCTTGAGGCTAGCCAAAAGTTTGACAGTGCAAGCTTTTATGCTATGATACCGTCGCGATTGTATCAATCACATCATAGGCCAGTAGGCTACAAGGGGGACGATCATCAGCAAGCAGCAGTATCGCGCAAACAACCAGATCCGAGCTCGGGAGGTTCGTGTCATCGATGTAGAGGGCAATAACCTTGGTGTTATGCCCATTTTTCAGGCTTTGCGGCTAGCCGAAGAGGCGAGCCTGGATTTGGTGGAAGTTGCACCGAATGCAGAACCACCGGTAACGCGTATTATGGACTTCGGCAAGTTTCTCTATCAGCAGGCAAAGAAAGAACGCGAAGCACGTAAGTCTCAGAAGCAGATCGAAGTCAAAGAGATACGCCTCCGACCAAAGACCACCGAGCACCATACAATGTTTAAGGTCAGGAACGCGCGTGGTTGGTTGGAAGAGGGGAATAAGGTCAAGGTTCGTGTTCGATTCCGCGGTCGCGAGATCACGTATCCTGAGGTCGCGATGGAGCAGCTGCAAGAGATAGCCAGCGAGCTCTCCGATATTGCTGCCGTCGAGCAGGCTCCCCAGATGGATGGACGTACGATGTTGATGGTACTGGCGCCGAAAAAGAACTAGTGGGAGGAAAGGCAGTGCCGAAGATAAGGACCCATAAGTCAACCTCCAAGCGGTTCCGCCTGTCACAGGGCGGCAAGGGGAAGTTGATGCGCACCAAGCAGGGGAAGAGCCATTTCCGCCGTAAGAAGCCGCGTCGGGTGCGAGCTCAGTTTGATGAGCTGCACGCGGTCGATAATCAGGGAATTCGGAAACGCGTACGCAAGCTTGTACCGTATCTGAAAGAGAATTCTTAGTCATCTGAGGTGAATTGTGAGAGTTAAAGGTGGAACCGTAACACGCCGTCGCCATAAGAAGCTCATTCGACGAACCAAGGGCTTCTTTGGGACGCGCCGTAAGTTGTTCCGGCGAGCCAACGAAGCGTGGATGAAGTCCATGGTGTATGCGTACCGCGATCGGCGCAATAAGAAGCGCGATATGCGGCGCTTATGGATCATCCGCATCAACGCAGCCGCCCGAAACAACGATACGACTTATAGTCGCTTGATTCACGATCTGAAAGAAGCTGAAATTCAGATTGATCGCAAGATGCTGGCGGATCTGGCTGTTAACGAACCGCAGGCTTTTGCGGCGGTCGTGGAGGCTGCGCAAACCTGAGTGTAACTCAGCACTGAGCCTTGCTCCGACCCGAGCCAAGCTCGGGCCTGAGCTGTGCTCGGGCCTGAGCTACCTTACGTAGCTAATAGCATGGTCAAGCAACGGGCGGCGCTATAAGCGCCGCCCGTCTTTTTGATCTGCCAACAGGATAGACCTGCACTCTTATCAGCCCCGAGCCGGCTATTCTCTCTTCCGGGTTAGCAATTTGAATATGCTGGTGATCACACCCAGCACGAGGGCGAAGACGACCGCGGCCCGGATGTCAAAGAGGATCGTCACGTTCTCTCCCTCGATCTCGTTGGCGGCCACGAACGCCGCCATAGCGTCCTCCATCTTGACGTTCTCCGCCGCGATAATCCCGGCGCCGCCATCGGTGATCGTGATATTCTCTCCCTGTGCGATGCCGATGCCGCCTTCCTCGACGTCGATGAAACGAGCCTGGGCCCGCCCAATGCCCCCTTGCTCGACAAAGACTTTATCGGCTTTGACAGCCTCGATACCGCTCTGTGCGATGTTAACGGTCTCCTCTGTCACCTCGTCGGACGTGGTCGTCGTTTCGCCGACCTCTCCCTCGCTGGCCTTCTCGACGCTGATCGGCTCCCGCGCAATCTCCTCTTCCTGAGACTCTGTGTTGGCGTTCATCTTGTCTCCTTATGAATGCTATGGCGTTCTCTTGGTGTCTTGTGTCACGAAGCTTGGTTGAGCTAAGTCTAGCACAAATCTATGAACGCCAAAACGTCAGAGATGAGGGCAATCCACACCGGAGCTACGTCACGGGAGCTACGTCATACGAGTCATAGCCATTCGTCACTAGGCCCCGAACCCAGAATCGTTATGCTTATAGGCGAAGAGAGTATGATGGTATGTCAATTCCATCGCACCTCTCCTCCTTTCCTTGGCTGGTGGCCCCCCGGATCCCCCCTCACCGGGGGGCCAGGCCATGATGGGTCCTGAGACACTGCGTTTGACCGCTCGTCACATCTTCTTGCCCATAGCCTTCGGCAGGACGACGCGGTTCACGCGTCAGTTGAACCCTCTGCTTCGGGCCTCACTCTTGTTGGGCGTATCCTGCGTGGTATAATCCCAGGGAGTAGGTATGTCCGCATGGAGATCTGAATGCTTAATGGCTTCCTAAAGAGAATATTTGGCGACCCTAACACACGCATAATTGCGCGCCTGCAGAAGACGGCTGAGGTCATCAACGCCCTTGAGCCCGAGGTGCAGGCGCTCTCCGATGACGTCTTGCGCGCAAAGACGGAGGAGCTCCGAGCGCGCCTGGATGCTGGGGAAGTGCTCGATGACCTGTTGCCTGAGGCCTTTGCCTTCGCTCGTGAAGCTGCACGCCGTACGATCGGTCTGCGTCCCTACGACGTTCAGTTGATCGGCGGCGTCATTCTGCACCAGGGTCAGGTCACCGAGATGCGCACCGGCGAGGGCAAGACTCTGGTCGCGACGCTGCCTCTCTACCTGAACGCTTTGACAGGAGAGGGGGCACACCTGGTGACCCCTAACGATTACCTCGCGAAGTTCGGCGTCCAGTGGATGGGGCCGATCTATCACGCATTGGGCGTATCGGTCAGCGTGATTCAATCGGGCTCAGGGCGACCGGATGAGGCCTCGTTCCTCTATGACCCGGAGTACTCCTCAGATGATGACCGTTATCAGTATCTGCGTCCCATCACACGGCGTGAAGCCTATCGAGCGGACATCACGTACGGCACGAATAATGAGTTCGGCTTCGATTACCTTCGCGACAACATGGTCGTCGATCTCGACCAGCGCACGCAGCGGGATCTGCACTATGCGATTGTTGACGAGGTGGACAGCATCTTGATCGACGAGGCCCGGACCCCGCTCATCATCTCCGGTCCAGCAGAGGAGTCCTCTGAGTTCTATCGGCGTTTTGCGCAATTGGTGCCGCGTCTCCACCCCGATGAGGACTACGAGATCGATGTACGCTCCCAGATCGTGATTCTGACGGAGGAGGGAGTTGCCAAGGTCGAGTCGATGCTCAACATCCCCGAGGGGGAAAGCATCTACGATCCAGAGCACGCAGCGATGCTGCCCTATCTGGATAACGCGCTGCGCGCGAAGGAGTTCTTCACCCTCGACAAAGAGTACGTGATTCGGGATGGCGAGATCATCATTGTCGATGAGTTTACCGGACGCCTTATGTTCGGTCGTCGCTACTCGGAGGGCTTGCACCAGGCGATCGAGGCCAAGGAGGGGGTCGAGGTGCGTCGTGAGTCGCTGACCTATGCGACGATCACCTTCCAGAACTTCTTCCGGATGTACGACAAACTCGCCGGGATGACGGGGACGGCGGCCACGGAGCAGGAGGAGCTGCACAAAATCTACGATCTGGACGTCGTGATCCTCCCGACCAACGTGGAGTATCGAGCCCAGTTCGGGGATCTTGAGGAGCAACAGGTCGCTCCGGAGGATGCCGGTGTTGCATTTGGCGGCGTCCTTACCGAGGAAAGTCACTATCCGGTGACGGTCTATGACGGTCCTGGTGACGAGCGGTATTATCGACGTCTTGATATGCCCGACCAGATCTACAAGTCCGAGAAGACGAAGTTCGATGCGCTGATCGACGAGATTCAGGGAACGTATGAGGCGGGTCGACCGGTGCTCGTCGGGACGACAGCTATTGAGACCTCGGAACGCCTGTCGAAGTTGTTGAAGCGACGGCGGATTCCTCATAATGTCCTCAATGCCAAATACCATGAGCAGGAGGCCCTGATTATCGCTCAGGCTGGCCAACCTGGTGCGGTGACGATTGCCACGAACATGGCGGGCCGAGGCGTGGACATTCTTCTGGGTGGTAATTCCGAGGGCATGGCCCGTGATCAGCTGCGCCGTGAGGGTGTCGATCTGACAGAGATTCGCTCGACTGATTGGGAGCGTGCTCTAAGGATGGCCCGCACGGGACAGGATCCCACCCATGCTTACGATGCGCGGTGGGCCGAGGTTCTCCGCGACAAAGTGCTTCAGTGCCAGGAGGATCGCGCGCGCGTCTATGAGCAAGGTGGCCTCCACGTCATCGGCACCGAACGGCACGAGGCGCGGCGGATTGACAATCAGCTGCGCGGTCGTGCCGGTCGCCAGGGGGATCCCGGCTCCAGTCGCTTCTACATTTCCCTTGAGGACGAGCTGCTGCGGCGGTTCGGAGGCGAGCGGCTCCAGCCCTGGATGGATCGTGCCGGGTTGGAGGAGGGCGCACTGGAGTCGAATATGCTCGGGCGCGTGATTGAATCGGTGCAGGAGCGCGTTGAGGGCTATAACTTCGACATCCGCAAACATGTCCTGGAGTACGATAACGTCGTCAACAAGCAGCGTGAGGTCATCTATGCAGAACGACGCAAGATCCTCAGCCGTGATGACCTCCATGACGATCTTGTGGAGATGTTCGAAGCCGAAGTTCGACGCGTGGTCAATGGTCGTGCTGGGCAGGAGGATCTGGACGCCGAGGCCATGCTGGCTGAATTGCGGAGATTTGCGCCCGTCCCGCCTCGGTTCGAGGTCGCCGATCTCGAGGCGATGAGTCCCGAGGAGCTCATCGCCCAATGTACCACGTGGGCTGACGATACCTATTGGCTGATGAACAAGCGCATGGGCGAGGCGATGTATCGGGCGCTGCGACAGGAGGACGTCACCGTTCGCGCTCTCTTCGAGACCGAAGAAGCCTTCCATACAGCGGTTGGTGAGCGTCTGGAGAACTCGGTCGGTCGTGCGGTCTTCGAGCCCTCTTACGACTTGCCCGTTAGGCGTCTTCCCCAGGAGCTCGAGACTCAAATCCGTGAGGCTGTTGTTGAGGTGCAGAGGGTTTTCCGTGACCGGCGGCTGATGCTGCGCCAGATTGACGATCACTGGGTACATCACCTCACGAGCCTGGATATGCTACGCGAGGGCATTGGGCTACGCGCGGTAGGTCAGCAGAACCCGCTGGTTTCCTATCAGAAAGAAGCGTTCGAGATGTATCAGGAGATGTTAGGGTCAATCCAATCGCAGATTGTCCGGACGCTCTTCCTGGTACCGAAGACCGCGCTCGTCTCCGGACAGCCTCAGGCGGCCGATGACCTCGTGCGCCAACCGCGCGAGCGGCAATTGACCTTTCGGACCAGTGGCGGGACGCAGGCGGGTGAGACCGCCCCACAACCACACCGCGCCGCGGACAAGCCGGGCCGCAACGATCCCTGTTGGTGCGGCAGCGGAAAGAAGTACAAGGATTGTCATTGGCGTTCTGACCGCCGTGCGGCCGTTACGTCGACGACCGGAGGAGCACGGAGCAGATCCCGCTCCAGGTAGCGACCTTGTGCTTCGAGAGCAACCGGTGTGTTGTGAGGCCTGCAGATCGGTGTGAGGGCATCTGGTATGGCGTGTTCGGTTCACTGCCTGAGGAGAGCTTGTGGTAGGCACGCGGTCTTCCTAGGGCCGATGCGCGATCGCATCGACCATCTGATTTGAGATAAGATCTATGTCCGATAACCTGCCTGGTCCATCAGCTGAGTCTCAATCTCCGGAACGACGAACTACGTATCTCACGTTGTTGGACGAAATCAGCGCGCTAGTCATCTCCGCGACGCCGGGTCACGGCACCCTTTCTGAAGCGCTTGCGCGCATCCGTAGCTCTCTGCACCTCGACCTCGTCGCCTTGTACGTCGGCCAACCGCTGACATTCAGCTTGGCGGTCGGCGGAAACGCCGGGCAACCGGGGCTTCGGGTCCCCGAGGGCCTTGCGGTCCAGGCTGCACAGAATCAGCGCCCCATCCTCTCCCGAGATGCGGGGGAGGGCCCATCGTTCTCCCGGCTTCCTTGGGTGCCGGAGGGCACTGAAGCCGAGGCTGCCTTTCCGATCCGCTATCAGGATCGCCCCATCGGTGCGCTCGATCTTTTCGGCTCGGACCTGTCTGCCTTCGATGCGATGGATCTTCGGGCGATGTCTGCGCTATCCCGGTTGCTCGGGATCGCGATCGTGCAGGATCGCTGGGAAGAGCGCGAGGCGACCTTCCATGACCTGCGCCAAGCGTACCGTCGCCTTCAGGGATTCGCCGAGCTCAAGGATCAGATCCTGCAGAATATCTCCCACGAGTTGCGCACGCCTCTCACACTGATCAAGGGCTATCTTGAGCTGATGTGCGACAATCAGATGGGGCCTTTGGTGCCGGAGCAGCGTCGCAGCTTGGACATCGTCGTGCGGAAGGTGGACGATGTCGTGGCGATTGTGGAGCAGACGTTGTCCCTCCGGCCTTTTGACGGCCTCGCGCTTGAGGCGGAGCGGGTCTCGGTAAAGTCACTGCTTGAGGAGATGGTCGTGGCCTTTGAGGGCAAGACCACGGGATCCCCTGTGACATTGGATCTCAAGCCTGTTGCGGATGAGCTTTACTTGCGCGGGGACGTGGAGAAGCTCAGGCAGCTTTGCTATAACATCCTGGATAATGCGGTGAAATTCAGCCCCGAGGGTGGACGTGTCACCATCTCGGCAGGCCCCGAAGAGGAATATGTCCATCTGGCTTTCAAGGATCAGGGCATTGGCATTCCGGAGCGTCAGCTCTCTCAGATCTTCGAGACCTTCTATCAGGTAGATGGGTCCAGCACGCGGCGTTTCGGGGGGTTGGGTTTGGGTCTGGCTGTGGTAAACCGCGTTGTCGAAGCGCATCAGGGCAAGGTCTGGGCGGAAAGTGAGCTCAACAAGGGCAGTACCTTCCACGTTCTCTTGCCCAGGGACACGTCGTAGATGGTAGGCCGGACAGGCGTGCACTCAGAAGCGGGAATCTGTCCCGTAGACCGGGATTCGCAGGCTGGATCGGCCTGCTCCTGGGTCGGTGAACTGGGCTGAGGAGCAGACAGCGGGACGTATGGACGGCCCAACGAGAAACAACGTGCGCGAGCGGGGCCATCGGAGAGCCCTCTGGACGTGGGCTCGTGATCTCCCCAAGATCGATCTCCATCGCCACCTTGAGGGATCCTTAAGCCTCACGACCTTGGTGGAGGTTGCCCGACAGCACGGGATTGATCTCCCCGGCTATGACATCGAGGATCTGCGCCCGCTCGTTCAGATGACCGACGATCTCCCCGACTTTCAGAGATTCCTCGCGAAGTTTGAGGTGCTCCGCCGATTCTACGTATCCCCGGAGGTCATCCAACGTCTTACGCGAGAGGTCATCGTGGACGCGGCGCGGGACAATGTCTGTTACCTCGAGTTGCGCTTCAATCCTCTGGCATTGGCGCGGGCCCAGGGCTTCGCGTTCGACGATGTCGTCGCGTGGGTGATCCAGGCCACGGCTGCCGCGGAGGCGGAGACGGGCACCCGTACCTGCCTCATTTTGCAGATCCCACGAGATGAGCCCCTCAGCGTTGCCGCCGAGATTGTCGATATCGCGATAGCCCACTTTGGCCGGTGGCTCCGTGGCATCGACCTGGCCGGCGACGAAACGTCCTACCCACCACAGGGGTTCTCCGGGCCGTTCGAGCGGGCTTTTGAAGCGGGACTCGGTATTACCGTGCATGCTGGGGAGGCGGCTGGAGCGGACGGCGTGCGTGCCGCCGTGACCACGCTGCATCCTACCCGTATCGGTCATGGGATCCGTGCCATCGAGGACTCCAACGTCGTCCGTCTGCTCCGTGAGAACGGTATCGCCTTGGAGGTCTGCCCTACCAGCAATGTTCATACCGGGGTAGTGCCTCGCTTCTGTCAACATCCCTTAGCGGATCTGCTTCGCTTGGGGATCCGAACCACCCTGAACACCGACGATCCGAGCGTGAGTGGCACGACGCTGAGCGACGAGTATGTCGTCGCGGTAGATCGAATGGGCGTGGGCGCGCATTGGATCTATCGAATGCTGGGCCACGCGGTGACCGCGGCCTTTATCCCCCCGACTGAAAGAGGGGATCTACGGGCGAGGATGCGTCGTGGGCTCGCGGATTATCCTGGCGCTCTCGACGAGTTCGACGGGGCAGGCTGTCCAGAAGGTGCAGGATCGTTTTCGTCATGACCTCCGCTCCCAGGACCAGAGACGCTTCGTCGACATCGTAATCGGCTGTATGTAATAGGCTGTCGATGCCGCGGTCCCGGTTGGCTGTGCCTAGCCAGAGGAGCGCCGCGGGCATCTGGGCGGCGTACAGCGCAAAATCCTCGTGCGCGAAGGGATAGGGGTCACTGAACTTCCGGACGTGCGCCGGTCCCAGCGATTCCTCAACGACTGGCAGGATCTCCGCGACCAGGTCGGGATCGTTGTGAAGGGGCGGATTCTGGAAGGTGTAAGCGAGATCGTACGCAGCGCCGTATGCCTCGGCGATTGCGTCTAGCGTCTCTCGTATGCGCGCCCGGACGGACGCTCTGCGCCCGAAGTCGGAAATGCTCACCAGCCCCAGCAGGTGCGCCCGCGGTATGGACCCGGGGGGATGGCGCCAACAGCTCAAAAAGACTGTATCCCGTAAGCCTGACCCCTCTTCCATCTTCTCCGCGATCTCTGAGAATCCCTCAGCTGTTGTCGGAGGTTGGGCCGTGCTCAGCGCCATCAGATCCGAAATTGCCCGCGTCGTGATCGCATCTAGATTGCCGGAGGGAGCGTAGAAGCGAACCCTGAACTCCTCCATGCCCGCCGCGCAGAGATCCAAAGCGACGCCGAGGGTGCCGACGGGTATGGGGAAGGCGTGGAGCGCCAGGATGGCGCTGGGATCGTGACTGAGGAGGGTGCCCTCGTCTAGCATCGCACGCGCACCGCTCAAGGACTCCTCGGCGGGTTGAAAGACAAAGATGACACGACCTCGTAATCGGGGACGCATGCCGCTCAATAGGTCCGCGATGCCTAAAGCCGTTGCCATGTGCACGTCATGGCCACAGGCGTGGCTGACGCCCAGCTCCAGCGATGCATACGGTCGATCCCGGGTCTCCTGAATCGGGAGCGCATCCATGTCGGCGCGATAGGCGATGGTCGGACCGACGTGATTTCCCTCCAGCACGCCAAGCACGCCATACCCTCCGACCCCGGTCTTGACGGTCAAACCCAGGCCTCGCAGTTGAGCTGCGATCGACCTGGCTGTTTGCTGCTCCTCGCCGGACAACTCCGGTCGCATATGGAAAGCACGACGCCAGTCCGCGAGCTTGGGTCTCAGCGCCTGTGCTGCGCTCTTGATCGGGTCTGAGGGACTTGAAGGTCGCATACGGTCCTCGATATGTGGGTCTCGATAATTGACCGTATTCTAGACCGGATTAGCCAGCAGCCCACAGTACCCCGCCCCCCGCGCCACCTAGACTTCCAAAGGATGGGCCAACGCCTGTAAGGCCTCTTCCAATGATTCCGTCATCTCAAAGAGCGTGTCTAGCCGCATCATCTCGTAGAAGATCCGAATCGGATTGTCGGGAGGACAGACGAGGACGACGACGCCATCAACAGCCTGAGTCCCCTTGAGTAGGTGGAGTAGGGGGTAGTCCGCGTCCGGCGCGACCACGCGAACGGCGGTCAGGTCGACCACGAAGTCCGTCGTGCCGATCTCTAGCAAAGACGTGAATTGCTGCATCAGCTCGGAGGCGGCAAGGATGTCCAACCGCTCTCTCAGCGTCACAATGGCCGTTTGTCCGTGTCTTTCTACATCCACTCTCTTTTGCATTGTCTTCTCCGATGTCGGTAGGCAGGTCACTTTGAGTGTGGAAAAGGCGATAGCTTCGGCCAAAAGCATATCCGTGCTCATGTTCTGCAATCCAACGGGATGCTAATGGGTCCACAAACCGTTTTCTTACCATTCATGCTAGCATAGGATGCCCGCGGGGTCATTAACACTGTGTTGCGGCATGGTTACGTCCGCTGCCTTGTTTGACTCGCAGCGAGCCTCTTCCTATAATGCTTGAGCATACGTCCCCGAGATAATGCAAACTCCCGGTCGGGACGATGGCCGCGCGACGGGTCTCCGTCAGAGGGAGTGCTCAAGCGAGTCTAGCGGAGGAGGAGCTCGATGACTCCCTTGATACGCTTCGCCCTGGCCTGGGCGTTTGGCATCTGGCTCACCGAGGCTTTCCAGTGCCCGGTGGTCTGGTTAATGGGCTTGATTCCGCCAGCTCTCGTTCTGTTGGTCGGCTGGGGGGACCGGCGTTGGGCGCGCGGGGTCGCAGGCGCAATGATTGCGATTTCACTGGGCGGCGTGCGGACGACGCTGGCTCAGCCGAACATCGGTCCCCACCACGTTGCCTTCTATCGAGATCGCGGTCAGGTGAAGATCTCCGGTGTCGTCATCGAGGATCCTGATCGGCGCGTTAAGGACGTCCGACTCCGCGTTCGGGCCGATGAACTCACGTTGGCTGGTGAGCTCCCACGGGAGGTCGAGGGTCGCGTATTGGTTTATGCCTCCCCCTATGCTGAGATTCGCTACGGGGATCGCATCGTGGTTTCGGGGCATCTCACAACGCCGCCGACATACGAGAGCTTTGATTACCGCGAGTACCTGGCGCATCAAGGCATCTTCGCCCTCATAAAGGACGGTTCGATCGGCGTGGTCGCCTCACATCAGGCCAGCCCCCTTCTCGATCATCTCTTTCAGTTTAGGGATCGCGCCTATACGGTCTTGAGTTCTCTCCTGCCGGAGCCGCAGGGCGCGCTCCTTGCGGGCATCCTGCTGGGGCTCGAGCACGGCATCCCTGCGGATCTTGCTAACGCCTTTGCGGCAACGGGGACGACGCACATCATCGCCATCTCCGGTTTCAACCTGACCCTGGCTGCGGGGATGGTGATGCAGCTGGCTCGACGGTTCCTTCAGAAGCGCGGTCAGTTTCCGATCGCGCTGGCCACGATCTGGTTATACGTTCTGCTGGTCGGGGCTACGCCTGCGGTCGCGAGGGCCGGGGTGATGTCCTCCTTGCTGGCGCTGGCTCAGCGAGAACAACGGAGGGTTCACGGGCCCACGTCACTGGCCGCGGCTGTGCTTATGCTCTCTGCTTGGAGGCCGTTTGTCCTGTGGGACCTCGGATTTCAGCTGAGCGTTGCTGCGACCCTGGGGATGATGCTTTACGTGCCGCCGATGACCCGGATTCTGACCCGCTTTCTTGACCGCTTCATCCACAGCGAGCGCATCAAACGCGTGCTGCTCGGGATCGGCGATGCTATGATCGTGACGTTGGCTGTGCAGATGGTGACGCTGGGGATTACCGTGATCGGTTTTGGCACGCTCTCATTGGTAGCCCCGCTTACCAATCAGCTGATCCTGCCGGTGCAACCTCTCATTATGTGTTTCGGCTTTCTCGCGCTCTTTGGCGGGCTCACGTTGCGTCCGGTCGGTGTGCTTTTTGCCTGGATCACCTGGGTCTTTCTGGTCTACACGACGCTTGTGGTGAGTTGGACGGCATCCCTGCCCTATGCCTCCATCGCGCTCGAAACTGTGCCGCAGGTGTGGATCTGGGCCTACTATTGTCCTCTCGGCATTGCCACGGCTTGGTTTGGGCTTTCAAAACCATCGCGCGAGAAGGTGTGGGCGACGCTTCTCGGCCTGGACTATCGGCTCGTTGGCGGTGCTGGCGCCTTGGGCGTCTTGTTGACCGTCTACGGCCTCCAGTTGCCGGATGGCAAGCTGCACGTCATTTTCCTCGATGTGGGCCACGGTGACGCCGTCTACATCCAGACGCCTAGCGGTCGCCAAGTACTGATCGATGGCGGACCGGATCCACGTCAAACGCTCGCTGCTCTGGGGAAACAGATGCCTTTTTGGGACCGTTCGCTGGACCTCGTTGTCCTGACCTCCCCTGATGCGGATCGGCTCACCGGGCTCCTGCCCGTTCTGGAGCGCTATGAGGTGGCGCTCGTAGCGGCAAGCCCCGAGGTCGGGACTGGCGAGGAATATGCGCGTTGGGAGGAGCTGCTGGCGGCGCGTTCCGCGGGGTCTTGGGGGGTGATGCTCTCCGGCGACACTTGGGAGCTGGACAGGGACGTGATCCTCCAGGCGCTCTGGCCACCGCCAGATCAGGTGGGTCCCTGCGTCCTACGCCTGGATCACGGGGAGGCATCGTTGCTGTTCATGGGGGATGCGACGACGCGTGTTGAGGCTGAGCTCGTCGCTGACGATGGGGCGCTTCTGAGAAGCCAGGTGCTACAATTGCCCCGACGGGGTGACGACACCTGTTGCACGGTGCCGTTTCTCCAGGCTGTTAATCCGGATGTCGTCGTCGTGGGAAGGTCTGGGGATCGGATGCTTGCTCCGCACCTCACAGCGCGATTGATGGATGTCCCGCTCTACATCACCGGTCGCCACGGACCTGTTGAAGTGATCTCGAACGGCGTCGAGATCCGGGTGCGCACCCGACAGTGAGAAAGACGCCGCGCTCTGACCGGCGCTATCCTCTAAGTAGCCCCGGAAGCGATCCTGCTAAATGTCGCTGGCTGTGCTATGATGACAGAGTGAAGACCTGTCCACCCGTGCTCTAGGATGGCGGCTGTATGCGGGACGTCAGCGGCAACTCGCCGGTTTGGCAGGCACGTCAAGCTTCTTGAATGCCCGGGAGGCATCTATGGGAAATCCAGGTTATGCTGACTTTCACGTCCATACCCGCTTTTCGCCCTGTGGACACCAAGAGGCCACGATGGCGACGATGGTGGCCCGTGCACAGGCCAAGGGTTTGGCGGCTTTGGGGTTCGCCGATCACGTAACGCCGGCGCCAGTGTCGGGGTGCGCCTTCTACGATGGGCAGCAGATCGAGGTCTTAATCGAGATGCGCGCCGCGCTGGATGCCCTGGTCGATGTCACTCCCCCTGAGCTGGAGCTCCTGGTGGGCATTGAGGCCGACTACACGCTGGCGGGGGCCGGTTGCCTCGACGAGGCGGTGGTTGAACTGGCAGACCATGTCGTCTGCGCCGCCAGCCACTTTCACCTGCCTGCAGCGCCGGTTCCGGAGGCTGGCACGCCGCGGGCGCGGGCCAGGCTGATGGTTGACTTGGCCCGCGAGATGCTGCGGCTCGATGGTGTCGCCATCTGGGCGCATCCCTTCGACTGCAGCGTAATGCAGCCTCTGGCTCCCATTATGGAGGAGATCGACGCGGCGACGCAGGCCGAACTCATCGGCTTGGCGAACGCGCGTGACGTCGCCATTGAGCTCAATGGCGGGGCCGGGCAGGATTCCGCCTACCGCGCGGCGACCGAGGGCTTCTTCAACCAGGCGCGGGAGATGGGCGCGCGCTTCACGGTCACCGCCGACGCGCATCATCCCGACGATTTTGACCGGCTGGACATTGCTCTGGACTGGGCCCGCGACCTCGGCATCGACGAGGCGGCTTTTCTCACCGCTGATGAGCTGCGCGCCTGGCATCGCCGGAAGTCCGAAGCCTGGCGCATCACGAGACATGGATAGGGCATTATGAATCGACAGATGAGCTGGGACGGATTGCGACCGCTGCCGCTTGAGTCGGAGATCGTCTACGGCCCTCTCTACTCGCGTCGCCTGGATCTCTCATTAGGCCTCAACGTCCTGCCGACCGACTACAAGGTCTGCTCCTTTGACTGCCTCTATTGTCACTACGGGAGCACGGACTTGAAGTCCCTCCATCCGCCGACCGATGACTTCCCCTCCGTCCACGAAGTGCTCTCCGCGCTAGAGGGGCACCTCAGTCAGTCGCCAGAGCTGAAGTGTGTGACTTTCTCGGGGAATGGAGAACCGACACTTCATCCACACTTCCGATACCTTGTTCTGGAGGTCGCGCGCTTGCGTGACCGGCTTTGTCCTGACGTCAAGCTGGCGCTCTTCTCTAACGCGACGACGGCCTCGCAGCCAGAGGTGCAGGATGCGTTGCGCCACATCGACGTCCCGATTCTGAAACTCGATGCCGGCGATTCCGAGACCTTCTTGAGGGTCAACCGGCCCGCGCCCGAGGTGGAGTTTGAGGCCATCATTGAGGGGCTCAAGACCGCCCCGAATCTGGTCATCCAAAGCGTTCTGATCGGCGGTGCCGTGAGTAACATCAGCGATGCGGCCTTCGAGGCATGGATGGAGACCCTGCAGGAGATCGGGCCCGCATCCGTCCAGATCTACAGCACGGACTATCCGGTTCTGTCGGCCGATGTGCAGCGCGTGCCTCCGTACATCCTCCGGCGCCTTGCCGCAAGAGCAGAGGAACGCCTTGGCGTACCCGTCCAGCCCTTCTGGGTCGACTAACCTGCCTTCAGTATGAGGAACGGACGCCTGGAGGGGACCGCTTGCCGCGCCGCACCCGGTGACGTTGTCACGCTCTCTGAAGGGAAGACCTATTTTGAGCTGGCGGGGCCGGAGACCTATGCCCGCTCAGCGGTCCCAGTAGTCCTGATCCACGGTTTCTCGGTGCCGTCGTTCATATGGGAGTCTACCTTCATAGGTCTGGTCAAGGCCGGCTTCCGGGTGCTCCGTTATGATCTCTATGGACGCGGATATTCCGATCGTCCAAGCGGTCGGTACGATCTGGCTCGGTTTGATCGGCAGGCCATCGATCTGATCACGGCGCTGGATCTTCCGACGCCCGTCGACGTCGTAGGGCTTTCGATGGGGGGTGCTGTGGCGGTGGGCCTCACGGACCGTCATCCAGAGCTCGTCCGGGGATTGGCGCTCATCGATCCGGCTGGGTTCCCTATGTCGATGGCCTGGCCGGTGCGGCTTTTGCATGTCCCGTTAGTTGGCGAGCTGTTGATGTTGACCGTCGGCAGGCGGTTGTTGGTCGCCCGGCTCACTCAGGGCTTCTCCACACCCGAGAAGCTGCCTAAGCTGGCGGAGAAGTACCGCGTGCAGATGCGACACCGCGGCTTTCTGCGCGCGCTGCTTTCCACGATCCGCCATGGACCGCTCCAGAATATGGCGGACGCCTATGAGAGGGTGGGCCGTCAAGAGCGCGACATCCTCCTAATCTGGGGATGCGAGGATCGAATGGTGCCTTTTGAGCTCAGCGAGCGCGTTCGGGCGGCGCTGCCGAATGCCAAGTTCTGCCCTATCCCGGAGGCCGGGCATGCGCTGCATCTTGAGCGCCCAGACCTCGTGAACCCGCTGCTTGTGGAGTATCTATCGAGTGTGTGAGGATCCAATGTAAAGGAGTCTTATGAGCAGAGACAACCCGGCACGTCCCAACGTCATCTGGATCTTCGGCGACCAGCATCGCGCGCAGGCGATGGGCTACACGGGAAATCCTAACCTGGCGACGCCCAACCTGGATGCGATGGCGGCTTCCGGCGTGCGCTTCACCAACGCCGTCAGTGGCTGCCCGTGGTGTACGCCTTTCCGCGGCTCGCTGCTGACCAGCCGGTATATCCACCACGCCGTCAACCGCACTCCGGAGCGGCTCGATCCGACCCTGCCGGTCGTCACCGATGTCCTCAACGACGAAGGCTATCTCACCGCCTACTTCGGTAAATGGCACCTGAGCGGGGCGAATCAGATGATCCACGTGCCCCGCGAGGAGCGTGGCCGTTTCGACATATGGTTGGGCTACGAGAACAACAATGCCCAATACGAGTGCTGGATCCACGGACATGACCTCGACGGGCGTGACGATCAGGACCCGCTCGCGGAGAAGCTTGAGACCTACGAAACGGACGCGCTCACCGACCGGCTGCTCTCGTTTGTCCGCGCATATAGGGAACAACAGCCCTTCTTCGCCGTCCTCTCTGTCCAGCCGCCGCACAATCCCCACGTGGCGCCACCCGGATATATGGCGCGGCACGATCCCGATGAGATCGTGCTGCGCCCGAACGTCCCTGATATCCCGCGTGTCACAGAGCCGGCGCGACGGGACCTCGCTGGGTATTATGCTCAGATCGAGAACCTCGATTGGAACGTGGGCCGCGTGTTGGCGACGCTCCAGGAGTTGGGACTCGATGAGAACACGCACGTCCTCTTCTTCTCCGATCACGGCGACATGCACGGCTCCCACGGCTACGTGCGCAAGAGCAGCCCTTGGGAGGAGGCGGTGCGCATCCCCTTCGTTGTCCAGCCTGCTGGTGCGAACCGTGTGGCGCCGGTCACCGATGCGCCGCTCAACCACGTTGATATCGCGCCGACGACCCTGGGCCTCTGCGACATCGACGTCCCAGACTGGATGGCGGGCACTGACTTCTCGCACTACGTCGTCCCTGGACGTCCGAAGCCCGCATCCGAGCCCGATTCCGCGTTCCTGCAGCACAGTTACCGCAAGCGGTTTGACTGTCTTAATCGGGTCTGGCGTGGCATCCGGACCTGCGATGGCTGGAAGTACGTCTGCCTCGAGCATCAGCCGCTCTTGATGTTCAATCTCAACGAGGATCCTTACGAGATGGCGAACCTGGCTTTCCTCGACACCTACAACGATGAGCGCGCCGCTCTGCAGGCTCAGCTGGCAAGCTGGCTTGCCCGAACGGGTGACGTCTTCCCGTTGCCCGAGCTCTGAGCCTGATGTCGAGCGCCTGCTGCAGAGAATGCGTCACAGCGACCCGAGGCGGAATGCGGTAGCCTTGTTTGAACCTCGTCCAAAACGCCCTCTGCTGTAGAATGCTCGTAGGACGACAAGAGACGGCGGCGACGGCGCGACCGGCTTTACGGCTCAGTGGTGTGCCGCTCGTGAGCTGCCGAGGGGGCCAGATCAGCAGAGGCCGGCCAAAGAAAGAGGGGGGGACACTTTGTTTGACGAGTTTCTTGATGAGATCGTGCAGAATCTGTTTTCGCTGTTCGGTCCCTGGTCCGAGCATATGGAGCAGACGACCTGGTCGCTGGAGGGGTCCGCGACCTTGCTCAAGGCCAGGACAAGGAACGGCTCGATCACCGTCCGCAGCGGCGATCACGAGGGGATCACCGTCGTGGCGTCGACGACCGTCCGCGGCCCCACGGAAGGGCTGGCCGAAGCCTTCGCGGAGCGCGTCCGGGTCTATGTGACACAGGTCGAAGAGGCCGCGTATGTGCAGGCCGTCTATCCTGCGCCCCCTCTGGCGACCTCCGTTTTCGTCCACTATGAGATCCAGGTGCCCAGGGCGATCGACGTTGATGCGTACGCAGAGAATGGCGGCGTCCACATCGCCGGCATCGAGGGTGCCGTCGAGGCTGAGACCTGGAACGGCAACATCCAGGTTGAGGATGGCTTGGGCCCTGTGACGCTCTATGCGTCCAACGGCACGATCAGAGTTGCTGATGTAGAAGGGACCGTTGATGCCAGGAGCGGGAATGGTTCCGTCGAGCTTCGGGGCGTCACCGGCCACACACGACTGTGGACGACCCGTGGTGATGTCACGATCTTTCAGACCGAGGGTTCGGTGAAGGTGACGAGCCACACCGGCAACATCAGACTCGAAGGCGGTCGCGGAGGCGCCGAGCTCGAGACGGTAGCGGGCGACGTCTGGGCATCGCTGACACGGTTAAGCAAGCCAGGCACGTTTCGGACCCAGCTCGGCGGGATCCAGTGCCAGGTTGAGGAGGTCACGGCGCCCTTGACGGCAGAGAGCGTCAAGGGGACTGTGGAGGTCGTCGTGCCCGCTGAACTGAACGGCTGGCTCCGCGCTGACTCCGAGCGCGGGACCATTCACTGTGAGCTACCGTTGATCGAAGAAACGACGCCAACGCACCGTTTACAGGGCCGTTTGGGCCAGGGCGGTGACATTGTCCTGGACCTCTCGACGGTTGAGGGGGACGTCAGGATCGGACCCTTAGGCAATCCTCGCGTTCCATCTCATCCGGAAGGAGATCCTGCCCGATGACGTACCGCTGGTTTCTCTTTGACGCGGATGGAACCCTGTTCGACTATGATGCCGCCGAATACCAAGCCTTGTCTCGGTCCTTGGCTCAGGCTGGGCTTCCTTTTGGGCCGGACGTGCTGGAGACTTACCGACGGATCAACAGCCAGCTCTGGCGCGACTTTGAGATGGCGCAGATCACGTCGGATCGGATCAAGACGGAGCGGTTCACTCGGCTCTTTGACGAGCTGGATCTTGATCAGCCGGCACCCGACCCGTCGCGATTTGGCACGCGCTATCTGCGGAACCTGGGCGACTGCATCGATCTGATGCCGGACGCTGCGGCGGTCCTGCACGACCTTCGAGGAAAAGTGCGCCTGGCCTTGATCACGAACGGTCTGTCGACGGTCCAGAGGTCACGTCTGTCCAAATCGGGGCTCGATACCTATTTTGAGGCAGTGGTGGTCTCCGATGAGGAGGGGGTCGCGAAGCCCGACCCGGGCATCTTCGACATCATCTTCGCTCGGATGGATCAGCCGAATAAGGATGACGTGCTCATGATTGGGGATAGTCTGACGTCGGACATACGGGGTGCCAATGCCTACGGGATCGACGCCTGCTGGTACAATCTGGAGGGGCGTCCCCGCGATGTCGAGGTGGCTATCCGTTACGAGATCCGCGCACTTCCGGAATTGTTGTCCATCGTGGGGTCCTGACGTCCTGCCGCACTCCTGGGCCTCAACGCCATCCGCGCTCGAAAACGTCGCCGCCGCTGCGAAGAGGCGGCGAGACGTTATAGGGTGCAGCGCGAGCACTCGCTCGATCCGGCTGTGGAGGTGGAGCGTCGGGAGGGCCCAACAGCGGGTGCGGCGCGTGCTGGGGACGTGCGGACGTTTGCGCGCCAGAACATTTGTGCTACTATGCTGATACATCTCTGGTGTCAAACTCAGGGGGCAGTATGCCCGCCGGACCCTCAATGCTGACGATCGGGGCGACACAGCCCAATAGTGAAGTGGCCCTTACCTTGACCGAGGCTGGGCTCGCGGTCCAGCACATCGAGGAAGAGGACAACGTCGACCGCTTCGTCTTGGGCCCTCAGGTCGCGGTCGAGCGCCGCACGGCGCGTACCTTTCTGCAGGGCATACAGGACAAGACCCTCTTCGCCTCCGCCATCTTCCTGCGCGAGCGCTTCGAGACGGCCATTCTGGTCGTGGAGGGGGAGATCGACTACGACCGCACGGGGTTCCATCCCCAGGCCGTGCGTGGGGCGCTATCGTCGATGATGCTCGAATACGGCCTCAGTGTCGTAGTTACGTCGGATCCTATGGAGACCGCGCGTCTGATTGCGATGATGGCCCGCCATACGCAGCAGGGTGTTCCTGAGATCTCGTTGGTTCCTAAGCGAAAGGCCGTTGACCTGCCGGACCTACAGCGCCGCGTTATCGAGATGCTCCCCGGCTGTGGGCGGGTGACGGCGCGGGATCTGCTTCAGCGCTTTGGCAGCATCGAGCGCATCGTGAGCGCGACGACCCAGGAGCTGCGAGAGGTCCGCGGTATCGGCACGACACGCGCCGCCGAGATCTACGCGGTGCTTCACGCCGAGTACGCTGCGGTCGATACCGAGCGTAACCTGGAGGACGCCATCGAAGCGGAGCCCCGGCTCCTCTTCGACCCTCCGATTGAGCTGATCGCTCGCCAGCTCGTTGTCTCCCTCGACCACGGAGAACGTCACGTCGTCGATATGGTCTTTCTCGATCCCGCGAAGTGCACATTGATTCTGGTGGAGCTCAAGCGGGGCGAGTTGACGGCTGAGCACGAGGCGCAGCTTCGCCGCTACCTAGACGACATCCATAGGTCGCCGATGTTGATGGACCATATCGGGCGCGGCGTGATGCCACGCGGGCTTTTGGTGACGGTCACGCCCTGTGATTACGTGCCCACCTCGCCAGATATCGACGCCATCGTGATTGATACGTCCGCGGTGATTGAGGTACTCAAGGAGTTACGGGAGCGGCGCTGGTCGGAGTGAGCAGTTCCACATACGAGGGGGACGAAATGAAAACGTTGAGTCGGGAAGCGCAAGCCCAGGCGCGGGCTTTCATTTACGCACACGCGCGTCCATTGGAGCAGGCGATCTTCGCTTGCGAGTTCGAGGGCGGCACCGCTGATCTTGTTCTGCAGGAGCTGGCTGGGTTCCAGAACGCCGACGGCGGCTTTGGCCGCGCTCTGGAGTCGGACCTCCGGTTGCCCGATTCGTCGGTCCTCGCGACGACCGTCGGGCTGCAGATGCTGCGGCGGTTGGATGTGGACGCTGAGCATCCCTTGGTGCGGGGGGCCATGGACTACTTGATGGCGACCTACGACGTCGACGATGAGGTATGGCCCATCATCCCCGCAGCGGCCAACGAGGCGCCGCACGCGCCGTGGTGGTCGCTTGATGAAGGGTTCAACGAGCGGTTTGGCGGCTTCCTGGCGAATCCGCGGGCCGAGATCGTAGGATACCTCTACGATTACGCTGAGTTGGTGCCGGCGGCGCTGCGCGATCATTTCACGAGAGCAGTGGTGCAGCATCTCAGAACACGTGGCGATGAACTCACGGGGGAGGATATCCCCTGCTATGTCCGCCTCATCGAGACGCCGGGGCTACCGGGTGGCGTGCGATGCGAGCTTCTTCGTCTTATGACGCCCGTCCTGGATCGGGCAGTCGTGAAAGACCCGGCGCGGTGGGGACAGTATGGGCTGGCGCCGCTCGACGTCGTGGAGGGCCCCAACATGCCGTTTGCTGCGTTGCTGGCGGATGTGGTGGCGGCTCACCTGGACTACGAAATCACGCAGCATTCCAAAGATGGGGTCTGGGAGCCAAGGTGGGACTGGGGCGGATTGTACCCGGAGGCGTGGGAGCAGGCCAAGAGAGACTGGTCGGGGGTGCTTACGGTCCGTATGCTGACGACACTCGGGCGCTTTGGGCGCCTTGAGGGGCGGGAGCCCGCCGTATGAAACTATCGCTTTCGACGGCGCGCCGTATAGCGCTCCATCGCCAGGGACTCGACGGCAGCTGGTCGTTGTCGCCCGGCAAGGAGGGCGTCGCCCAGGCCATCGAGCGCCTCGGCTACGTCCAGATCGACACTATTCACGTCGTTGAGCGCGCGCATCATCACGTGCTTTGGAGCCGGTGCCCGGATTACCACCCTCGGATGCTGCACGAGCTCCTGGCTGAGGACCGGCGTGTCTTCGAGTGGTGGACGCATGCGGCCTCCTACATCCCGATCTCCGACTTCCGCTACTATGCACCGCGTATGGGCGAGCGTGCGATCAATCCCAGGCAGCGGGCGTGGATGGAGGAGCATCAGGAGGTGATGGCGCGTGTGCTCTCTCGCATCCGCGAGGAGGGCCCGCTGGGCGCCGCCGATTTCAAGGCGCCGGAGGGCTTCAACGGCGGCTCGTGGTGGAGTGGCTGGAAGCCGGCGAAGCGCGCGCTGGAGATCTATTTCAACCTGGGCACCTTGATGGTGCACGCCCGCGATAGTTTCCAGCGTCTCTACGACCTGCGCGAACGCGTGATCCCGGAGGGCGCGGCTCGTCCGACGCCCAGTAAGGCCGCGACACAGGACTTCATCGTCCGCCAGGCTGTCGGCTCGTTGGGCGTCGTGCCCGAACGTCAGGTCGCCTGGTGGCGCAGCGCTCGGGCGGGGAAGGCCGCGCTGGCGCGTGCCGTGGAGGCAGGGCTTATCACACCGGTCGAGCTGGAGGGCTACGAAGCTGAGACGTGGTACGCGTGGACTGCGGCCCTGGAACAGGATGATGACGACTCCCCCCGCTCGCTGCATATCCTCTCACCCTTCGATAACTTGATCATCCGCCGTCCCCTGATGGAGAAGCTCTTCGGGTGGGACTATCGCCTGGAGTGCTATCTGCCCGCGGAGAAGCGCACCTACGGCTACTTTGCGCTGCCGATTCTTTGGGGGAATCGCTTCATCGGTCGGGTCGATACAAAGGCCGACCGGAAGTCCCACACACTCATCGTCCGCCAGTTGACCTTCGAGCCGGACTTCGCTGCCTATGATCAGGTCTTGCCCCTGTTGGCGGACCGCCTGCGGGATTTCGCGCGCTTCAACGCGTGCGACGCGTTCGTTGTCGAGCAGGTCGATCCGCCGCGGTTGATACAGCCCTTGACAAAGGCCCTGGGGTGAGTGGGCGCATCTGCCGGCCATACAGACTTCCACCCGGCACTGTCGATATATGTCGGAATGTGACACCATTCTCATGTACTCTACCTCTGTTGCGAGCAAGCGCGGCTCGTCACGGGCAGCCACATCGCCTTCTCGATCACGTGATCCACGACATCCGTAGCACAGGTATAATGAAGGTGTTCCGTTCTGTGGAAGTATCGGTTTGCAGCAGTGATCGAGGGCGCTGATGGCTTACGAAGTCCTGGGAGGTAACAGATGAACACCGCCACGACGGTCGAAGTCCCACTTCAGCCGGGCTCCGTGCTGGCTCTGCTGCCGCCCTATCCCATTGTCCTCGTCTCGACGCGAACCAACATCATCACCATCAACCAGATCGAGTACTTCACCTTTTCTCCTTTGCGCATCGGCATCGCTGTAGCTCATGCGCGCTACACGTATCCCTTGCTCAAAGAGGAAAGGGAGTTCGTGGTGAACGTGCCTGGCGCTGCGCTGGTGGACGAGGTCAAGCTCTGTGGGTCCGTCTCGGGGCGTGGTGGCGACAAGTTCGAGCGCGCCGGTTTGACATCGCAGCCGCTCGAGGGCGTGGGCGCGGTGGGCATTGCCGAGTGTGGGGCTCAGATTGCCTGTCGGGTCGAGCGGGAGATTGTCTTCGAGCATCGGACCTGGTTCGTGGGTCCTGTGGTGGTGGCACGCAAGCGTATGGATCATCAGGGTTCCGAGGCGTTGATGTGTGGCCGTGAGGCCTATAGGTTGCCCGGAGAGCTCGTCTCTCCTCGGTAGTGCCTGGCGCGTAGATCGGTTACACAACCGTGTCGTTGGAAGGATGCAGCGATGTCTCCCAATGAGGATTACAGGCAAGTGGTGAAGGACGCGATGCTGAGCGGGGCCTTCGTCGAGGCGACGTTCACCGGTCGTCGCCGCGGCTATGAGCTGCAGTGGCGCCGGGTGACGGCCCGCCCCGTATCCATACAGGGACAGCGCCATCTGCAGATCTCCCATTTGGATGAGACCCGGGAGATCGCGAAGCATTACGCGGGCCCCGAAGCGGCTGACAAGATCGACGAGCTCCTCTCCCTCCCCTTTGCGCAGATCCACGTGCTGACCACCGGACGGGAGATTCAGGTTCAGATCTCGCGAAACGGAAAGGCGCGGGTCCACGAGCGTGGGCCGGCTGAGCCCCTGCCACGACCGTCGCCGACGCACGCTCGTCATAAGCCGCAACTCCTGTCGGCGGATGAGCCAGATTCTTTCCTTCAAGTACTGGATATCCAGACGCAGGACGGCAGGGTTCGCACCAGCAGACGCCGCAAACTCCGAGAGATCAACGAGTTCCTCCGGCTTGTTGTCGAGACGGGAGCGCTGGAGAGCCTCCATTCACCGGTCCGCATTGTGGACTGCGGCTGCGGCAGCGTCGACTTGACCTTCGCCGCCTACCATTATCTCAGCCACGTCCTCGATTTTGAGGTCGAGGCTGTTGGTATCGATGTCAGGGCCGGTCTGCTGGCCGAGTGGAACGCACGTGCGCGACGGCTCGGATGGACCGATCTGCACTTCGAGGCAAGCCAGATCATGGACTACAGGCCACAGGCGCCGCCGGATGTCGTCCTTACGCTTCGCGTCTGCGACACGACTACCGACGAAGCGCTGACGCAGGCAGTGCGCTGGGGCGCGGATCTGATCTTCAGCGCCCCCCGCTGCCACCCTAGTCTTCAGGTCCACATGGATGAGCGGCCCATGCCGCTTGTCTTCGAGCCGGTATTGCGCCGTGGCATTCTGAAGGAGCGGGTGGGCGATGTGCTAACGGATAGCGCCCGCGCACAGATCCTGCGCATGATGGGCTACCGGACGGATGTGGTGGAGTTCGTCCCGTCGGAGCACAGCGATCGGACCGTGATGATCCGTGCTGTGTATGCTGTTCCGCCTGGCGATCCCGAGATGGTGGAGGAGTACCGGATGATGGTTGACGAATGGCAGATTCAACCCCACCTCGCGCAATTGCTGGCCGACGAGATGAAGGACTTCGGGCTGTAGCTGTGAAGCCTGATGCTGATCCTATGGTAAGGGGCTTGCTGGCGTGTCGATGTCGGCCTGGCTTAGCCGGTGGCTGTGTATGACCGCACTCGTTCACAATACCTTGGGCCTCGCTCTGGTAGGGGCCCTGCTTGCGTGCCTGCGACACTATACGCGGATGGCTGCTACGGGGTCATCTGGATGTGTCGGGGCGCCGGCGCTCACGATCGGAGGTGCCGTTGGTATGATGGTCGTGCTGGGCATCGGCGGTTCGGTCAGCGCCGTGATCTTAGCGGAGGATATCTTCTCCATTGCACGGTGGGCGGCGTGGACTGTCTTCCTGCACGTCCCGCTCTTTCTGATCGGGGTCGCGTGGATCCTGCGCCACGACTTGCCTGCCATAGCGCTGGGCGCCTTTGGCCTGGCGGCGCTGGTGGCGTTGGTCGCGCTGGACGCCTTTCTGATCGAGCCACACTGGCTCCAGGTGACAAGGCTGACGCTGCCTGCGGCCCAGCTGCCAGGCCCGCTTCGGATCGTGGTCGTCGCCGACATCCAGACCGATCGTCCCGGGCGGTATGAGGCTGAGGTCCTTGAGCGCGTGAGGGCCGAGGCCCCGGACCTGATTCTCTTCGCCGGGGACTACATTCAAGTGGGGCGCCGCGGCCGCGGATATCGGGCCGAGATTGGCGCGCTGCGCGACCTCTTGCTCGAAGCAGACCTGGCGGCACCACTGGGTATCTACGCCGTCGCCGGCAATGTTGACCGGACCGGCGAGTGGCTCGCGCTCTTTGAGGACCTGTCGATCACTGCCGTTGAGGACACGACGCGTTACGATCTTGGCCCCCTGGTGCTGACCGCTCTCAGCCGCCAGGATTCCTTCCAGACGGGTGTCGTGGTCCCGGGCGAGGAAGCCTATCACATCGTGTTGGGGCACAGCCCGAACTTCAGCCTGGGATCGGTGGAGGCCGACCTGTTGATTGCCGGTCACACACACGGTGGGCAGGTGCGTTTGCCCTTTATCGGACCGCTCCTGACCCTCTCCTCGGTGCCGCGCGCTTGGGCCGCCGGTGTGACGGAGATCGCGCCGGAGAGGACGCTGATCGTCTCTCGCGGAATTGGCATGGAGCGTGCGGGCGCCCCGCGCCTCCGTTTCCGCTGCCGTCCCGAGCTCGTTGTAGTCGATCTGATGCCTGAAGGCCCCGAACCGTGAAGATCCAGATCGAGGGTGCCAACGAGCATAACCTCAAGAACGTCGACGTCGAGATCGGCGACGGCCTGACGGTCGTGACCGGCGTCTCGGGCTCGGGAAAGACCTCGCTGGTCTTCGACACGCTCTACCATGAGGCGCGACGCCGCTTCCTGGAGATCTTCTCCCTTGGGGAGCGCCTCTCGCCCGCCGATGTGCGGTCCATCACAGGTCTGGGCCCCGCCGTTGCCGTCGGCCAGAACCTTCTGAACCGCAATCCGAGCTCGACGCTGGCCACGGCCTCCGGGCTCCATCCCTTCTTCCGCCTGCTCTATGCGAACTTCGGCGAGCGCAGCTGCCCTGCGTGCGGGGCCCCGCTCGCCGTGTACACCGAGGACGAGATTGTGGAGCGGATCGCGTCTTTGACGGAGAGGGCCGCAGTGACCCTCTATGCGCCGCTCCTGCGGCAGGCCGTGGGAAGCCACATGACGTTGCTGGGCCTGCTACGCCAGCAGTTCGGCGCGGAGCGCCTGAGGATCGATGGAGAGGGCCCGGCAGCTGAGGGGCATCGATCTGGCTTTCCCGATACCGGTCTGAACCCGGCCGAACCCCACAGTCTGGATGTCGAGGTAGCCTCTCTTGTTGAGGGATCCGCTGTCGGCGAGATACGCGAGGCCCTGCAGGAGGTATGGGCATTAGGGGCTAATGCCGTAGTCGTTGAGCGGGATGTACCGCGCACCGACTCCCCTACGACGGCCTCGGATGGTGGATCGCAGCGCGACCTCACGCTCTCCCGCGCGCCGGTGTGCGTGGAATGCGGGACGTGGTTTCGCGAGCTCTCGCCGGTGGTGTTCCACAAAGCGTGCCCTTATTGCGACGGCGAGGGTACCGCCGGATGTCCGCACTGCCATGGCACCGGCCTACATCCCGACGCAGCCGCCGTGCGTTGGGCGCGCTTGCGGCTGCCGGACCTTTTGGCTTGCTCCGTCTCCGAGGCGTATCGGTTGTTTGAGGACACCACGCTCCCCTCGACCGCGGCTCGCCTCGAAACAGAGATCATGCGCCGGCTGAAGGCGCTCCTGCAGGTCGGCCTCGGCTATGTGGGATTGGACCGGCCCTCACCCGCGCTCTCCCGCGGGGAGTCCCAGCGCGTGCGCTTGGCCGTCGCGCTGACCAGCCGCCTCGAGGATATGCTTCACGTTCTCGACGAGCCGACCATCGGGCAGCACCCTGCCGATGTCGCCCGGCTTCTCCCGGCCTTTCGGGAGCTCCGCGGCCCCGTCGTCTACGTCGAGCATGATCGCATCGCGGCGGCGGCGGCCGATCGCGCGATCGATCTCGGGCCGGGCGCCGGGCGCGCCGGTGGGCGGATCACCTATGTCGGGACCCCCGCAGGGCTATGGGAGAGCGACACGGCGACCGGGCGTTACTTCAGCCTTCGAGACCGCGTGGTCGTCCCCGAGAGTCGCCCCGCCCCAGACGGGTTTCTGACCGTGCGTGGGGCGCACCGGCACAACCTGCGCGGCATCGATATCCCGCTGCCCTTGCACCGCTTCACGGTCATCACCGGTGTCTCGGGCTCCGGCAAGAGCACGTTGGTCGAAGAGGTGCTGGCAGCCTCCTTGCGGGCGCAGTCGCCGCGTGGCTGCGACGAGATCGACGGACCATGGCTCAAGGCCATGGTGGTCGATCAGAGCCCGATTGGGCGCAATCCCCGATCCAACCCGGCCACGTATACCAAGCTCGCGGATCACATCCGCGATACGTTCGCCGAGGCGACTGGCCTTTCGTCCTCGCATTTCTCCTTCAATCGGCCGGAGGGCGCCTGCCCGGCGTGCAAGGGCATTGGGGCCGTCGAGGTCAAGATGCGCTATCTGCCCTCGACCTGGATCCCTTGCGCGGAGTGCGAGGGGCAGCGCTTCAAGGACGAGGTGCTCGAGGCCACCGCGAGCTTTGGCGACGAGACGCTCTCGATTGCGGATCTCTATCGCTTGACCATCGCCGAGGCCGCGTCGCTGCTTCGTAACACGGAGCACCTGTCCGAGCGGCAAAGACGGGCGGCTGGCAGGATCGTGCGGGCACTCCGCGACATCGGCCTGGGTTATCTCGAGCTGGGCCAGCCCTCGCCGACCCTCTCCGGTGGGGAGGCGCAGCGGGTCAAGCTGGCGAAGTTCCTGGGCCGTCGCGGCCTCGCCGATCGCATCCTGATCCTGGACGAACCCTCGACGGGGCTCCACCCCCGGGACATTTCCGGATTGCTCACGGTCCTGGACCGCCTTGTCCGGCGCGGTGCCACCATCGTGGTCGTGGAGCACAACACTGATGTCATTCGCGCGGCGGACTGGATCGTCGACCTCGGTCCCGGCGCTGGGCCTCTGGGCGGCGACCTGGTCTACGCCGGGCCGCCGCAGGGCCTGCTCGAGGTCGAGGCCTCCTTCACCGGTCGGGCGCTCCAGGACGAGGAACGGGTGCGCCCCATGTCCATCGCCGAGCGGTCGCAGCACGAGACTGCACGCGAGCCCGGTATCCAGATTGTGGGAGC
>CAZPJP010000013.1:28953-47227 GCA_964586915.1 uncultured Anaerolineales bacterium | reverse complement strand
AGGACGCTCCGTCCAGAGGACGCTCCGTCCAGACAGGTACAGCGACAGATGGACGCCGTCCGACACCCACCCATCGCATAGCTCATCCAGCTCAACGCAGACGCGGATCGAGGGGACGACCCAGCCGCGCAACGAGCTCCGCGACCCGCTCGGCCCCTTTCGGTGACGCGAGCAAACGCCGCACCTTCGGAGCGAGATCCGGTCGCCGATTCGCAATGTGCTCGATGGCCGTCTCCAAGACGACCTGAGCGAGCGATTCCGGCAGACGTGTTGTCTCCGCTAGAGCGCGTTCTGCATCCCCCGTCGACCGCGTTTCGTCAGCGCCGGGTGCCAGCTACTCGTCCTTCTCTTGGGCGCGCGAGAGAAAGCCGCCAAGGTTCTCGGCGCCGGTCTCAAGGGCGTCATTGACATCGCCCAGCAGCTCCTCATTCGAGAGCAGCGTGTCAATCTGAGTCGCAACCGGCGTCGGCAGCTTCTCCTTAAGGTAACCAACCACCGTCTCCACCGCCTGCTCCGCTTTCTCCGCACTCAACCCCGTCTTGCTCTGTACCAGCTTCACCAGTTCATCCATCTTGTGGCCTCCCTTCGCTACCAGATTCATACGTATCTATAGTATATCCCTCTTCTAGCAGATGCTCAACTCCTCTATGAGGTATAATGATGCCACGGAGGTTGATATGCACCAGACAGACTCACAACGCAGAACGCGCTACATTCTGGAGGCAGCGGCGGTCCTGCTTCTGGCGGCCCTGGCGTCCCTCGTTCTGGCACTGCACATCACGCGACCGAGCATTCAGTATGGTCAGGAGACGAGCACCTTAGGTGAGACGGTGCAGGCGCGTGTAGAAGCGGTACTGGACGAGACGCAGTCAAGAAGTGAAGACGGATTAATCACGATCGCACAGCGCCTGCAACTGCGCATCATCACCCGCGGCTCGCACGAGCAAGACGTCATAACCGTGGACTACAATGGAATGGGCCCCACCCTCAGCGCTGTGCGTTTTCGCGAGGGCGCTCGCGCGCTGGTGATGATCTCCGAGCTGCCCGCGACTGACGGAACCGGTGAGACCCGTACCGTCTACCAAGTCGCGGACCACGTACGGCTTCTGCCACTGGCTGCCGTCGCGGCCCTCTTCACGCTGGTGACCGTCGGCATCGGACGATGGCAGGGCGTGCGCGCGATCCTCGGCCTTGTACTGAGCGGTCTGATCATTGGCGGATTCCTCATGCCTCAGATCCTGGCGCATCGAGATCCCGTCCTTGTCGCCCTAGCAAGCACCGGCTTCATCATCGCCGTGACGCTCTATCTCATCCAGGGCTGGAACATCATCGCCCATACCGCGCTGCTCGGCGTCCTCGCCAGCCTCGGCGTCACCGCCGTGCTCTCCATCATCGCAACTAGAGTGACTTTTCTCACCGGGTTTGGTTCCGAGGAGACGCTCTTTCTGCAGGCCGTGGGTGTCGGCGTCCAGATGCGGGGACTGCTGCTCGCCGGAATCGTCTTGGGCGCCGCCGGAGTGCTCGATGATGTGATTCTCGCTCAGGCCGTCACAGTCTTCGAGCTGAGCGCCGCCAACGCACAACTGCGTCCACGCCTCCTATATCGTAGCGCCATGCGGATCGGCGTGACACACCTTGCCTCGATGGTCAACACGCTGGTCCTGGCCTACGCGAGCACGGCGCTTCCGCTGCTCATTCTCTTCTATCTGTATCCAGAACCGTGGTATCTGACGATCAACCGCGAGCTCATTGCTGAGGAGCTCGTCCGTACCTTCGTGGGCAGCATCGGTCTGATGCTCGCAGTGCCCCTCACCTCAGCCATTGGAGCGTGGGTAGCGCCGCAATTCGCCTCACGCGCGCCAGCCGCTCAGCGGGCGTCCTCCGTAGGGTCAGCCTCGTCGACGGAGCGCAAGGAGGGCGACAGGTCATCCGATCCCGTCTCTCCCGTGCCTGCCCCGCCGCACCGAACATCCAGTTCGGAGTCGGCTGACTAGCTGACTCAGCGTCCTGACCCGCTCACCGCTCAGTCAAGCCGCGCCTAGTCCGCTGAGCACCTCTCGCATAGCAAATAGGGCCCGCTCGACATCGGCGTCGTCGATCCAACAGTGAGTCACGACACGGAAGCTCCGCGCTCCGCGATTGGGCAATAGGATTCCGCGCGTCTTGAGTTCAGCAGCCAGCGCGGCTCCGTCAATGGGACACGCTTCACTCAGCGAGAAGTAGAAGATGTTCGTGTGCACCGGGCCCACCTCGACGTAGGGCAGCTCTGCGAACCCCTCAGCCAGACGGCGCGCACGGGCGTGATCCTCCGCCAGGCGATCCACCATCGTCTCGAGGGCCACGACTCCCGCTGCCGCGATGACACCCGCCTGCCGCATCCCGCCACCGAGAACCTTGCGCGCGCGGTGCACCTCCTGGATAAAGGGTCCGCTGCCGCAGATCAAAGACCCAACCGGGGCGGATAGGCCCTTTGAGAGGCAGAAGGTCACGGAATCGACGTCTTGCACCAGCTCCGCAACGCCGACGTTTAGCGCGACAGCGGCATTGAAGATGCGGGCGCCGTCGACGTGCACTTGAAGCCCTCGGGAATACGCTAGTGACGCAACCTCCGACATGTATGCAGCAGATAACGGGGATCCGTTGCAGGCGTTGTGGGTGTTCTCCAGACAGACGAGTCGGGTCCGCGGGAAGTGCGCGTCGTCTCCACGGATGGCACTTTCGATATCCTCCAGCGTGATCGTACCGTCGGGCTGGTTGGGTACCGTGTGGGGCATGATGCCGCCGAGTGCGGACATACCCCCCTGCTCGTAAAGGAACGTATGGCTCCGATCACCGACGATCACCTCATCACCCCGACCGCAGTGCGCCAACAACGATGCGAGGTTCCCCATCGTGCCGCTCGGCACAAACAGCGCTGCCTCCTTACCAAGCCTCTCGGCAGCCAGCGCCTGGAGCCGATTGACGGTCGGATCCTCGCCGTAGACATCGTCGCCAACCGGCGCCTGCGCCATCGCTTCGCGCATCTCAGGCGTGGGCCGCGTCACAGTATCGCTTCGTAGGTCAGTGTATGCCATAAGCTCGCTCTCGAGTCTGTGATTGAACGTTAGTCACCGAAACTCGTGCCGACAAGCCGTGCCGCCTCGATCCACGGGTGATCAAGCGGCACGATCTTCTTCTTCCCCGCAACCTTCTTGAGGCGAACGGGCACGCATTCCTCCCCCTTGACCGCGACCATCACACCATATTCACCCTTCTCGATCAACCTAGCACAGGTCGTGCCCAGGCGCGTCGCCAGGAGACGATCGGTCGAGGTCGGGACACCGCCGCGCTGCAGATGACCCAGGGATGTCACACGAGACTCCAGGCGTGTGAGATCCTCCAACCGCCGTGCTAGTCGCATACTCACTGACTCGGTGGACTCTTCCGCGTCTCCAGACTTCGATTTCTTCTTGCTGTCCTGGAGGGCCGCGGCCTCATCGATGGAGAGCGCCCCCTCTGACAGCGCGATGATGCTGAAGCGCTTCCCGATGTAACTGCGGTGCAACACAGCATCCGCGACCTTCTCGATATCGTACGGGATTTCAGGGATGAGGATCACGTCCGCTCCGCCCGCCACGCCCGCGCCGAGCGCCAGCCAACCGGCGTTGTGCCCCATGATCTCCACGACGATGACGCGATGATGACTCTCAGCCGTGCTATGGAGGCGATCGATGGCTTCCGTGGCGATCGACATCGCTGTGTCGAAGCCGAAGGTCACGTCGGTGCCCCAAACATCGTTGTCGATGGTCTTGGGCAGCGTGATCACATTGAGGCCTTCTTTCATCAAACGACGAGCGTTCTTCTGTGTGCCACCGCCTCCCAAGCACACCAGGCAATCGAGGTGTTGCTTCTCGTAGTTGGCTACAGCGAAGGGACGCATATCCACCGTGCCCAGCTCCCCGGCTGGCATCTTGTGGGGTTTGTCGCGGCTCGTGCCGAGAATGGTGCCGCCAAGCGTGAGGATGCCGGAGAGTCGTGAGGAATCCAGTCGGATAAAACGATTCTCAACCAGCCCTCGAAAACCATCCAGATAGCCGATCACCTGGATATCAAGAGAGTGTGCGGCTTTGCCCACACCCCGAATCGCGGAGTTAAGCCCCGGACAATCACCACCTGCGGTCAGCATCCCAACAAGCTTCTTCACCATAGGTCAAGCCTCCTCATAGGTAGAACCAGACCGGCTATCTTCGGCCGACCAGCCCCGACGGGGCCGGATCGGCTTGCGCTCAGTAAAGTCGATGAATGAGTTAGGTCCGGTTACACTGACCATTGTAGCCGAACCCAGGCGTATGCGCAAAATCGGCTCGGACGACATCGGAGCAGCAGACGCATTCGATCCGTCAATTCAGCGATGTGGCGAGCGCCAATATCCCCATTTGACAATCAGGCCGCCGGTCCTAGACTCAGGCGGACGCTGAGATCGCGACCACCCGAAGACCTTGCGCCGTGTTGAATACCCAACCTTGCCCAGACAAGAACGGTTGCCAGCGCTGCGACATGTCCCATAGCCCTGAGGAGAGCCCTATGTCGATGACCCTCCGTGAGATGAACCTGCGCGTCTTTCAGCACAAGGCTATCCCGCACGTCTTCTTCCAGCCTCGCTTTGAGCCCTGGTTTGACTGGCACACGCAGTTCGACAGCCTGCCGCCGAAGCTTCAAGGGCTTTCCTTGCGCGATGCCTACGACCTCATTGGTGCCTCGATGCGCACGGTCCATTACTACACCGGACAACCCGATCCCATCGTGAGCCATTATGCCGACGAGATACAGATCGTCACAAAGCGGGAAGGTGACCTACTCAAGCGCCGATTCGACACGCCGCACGGATCCCTCTTCGAGACCCAGCGCCTCACTGTCGACCTGGCCTGGCGCACCGTTGAGTTTCTCGCCAAGAAGCCGGAGGATCTACCTGCCCTGCGCTGGCTCCTGGCGCGCCGGACGTTTCACTTCAGCCCTTCCGCCTTCGAGCGGGGCGCAGCTTTCATTGGTGAGAGGGGCGTGCCACAGTTCTGGGTTCCCAAGAGCCCCTACTTCGCGCTCGCGCAGCAGCTGATGCGTTATGAGGACTTCATCTATGCCCTCAACGACCAGCGTCAAGCCATGGAGGAGATGATGGACGTCATAGATACCTCCTACGACGAGCTTTATAGCGAGCTGATGGCGGCAGGACCTTCGGGGACCGCACAACTCGAGATACTGAACTTCGGCGAGAACATCGCCATGGCGTATCTCTCGCGTCGCTTCTTCGAGACCTACGTGATCCCCTGGTACGAGACGCGATCGGGGCAGCTGCGCGACGCCGGCATCTTCACTCACATCCATATCGACGGTTACTTCCGCCCGCTGCTGCCCTACCTGGCCGATCTACCTTTCGATGGTCTCGAAGCGCTCACACCCGAACCGCAGGGTGACGTGACCCTAGAGGAAATGGCGGAGGCGATGGGCGACAAGATCCTCCTGGATGGAATTCCCGCGGTGCTCTTTCTCGATCACTACGGTCGGGAGGAGCTCGAACGCTGCATCGAGCGCATCGTCGAACTCTTCCACCCGCGTCTGGTGCTAGGCATATCCGATGAGTTACCCGAGGCCGGGGGCGAGGAGAGCTTCGATCGAATGGCCCGGGTTGCGGAATGGTGCCGCACCCAGCCAGGATAATCGCCCCAAAGATGCCGCAGGCGCCCCAGCTCGATTCGGGCTCACTATGCGGAAAGCCCCCGGAGACTACCCGGGGGCTCGGTTTTGTGCCGAAGGTGGGAGTTGAACCCACATGACCGCAAGGGTCACTGCGCCCTGAACGCAGCGCGTCTGCCTATTCCGCCACTTCGGCCCACACACCTCGAATTCTACCGGAGACCCTGCTTTTGTCAAGGGAGGATCGCAGCCTTATAATCAACGATGGTAGTGCCTCTCTGATCCGCTGATGAGTTAGTGAGATCAGTTGGCAGACAGCCCTTCAAAGCCTTCCGGGGCGAGGCCCGAAGTCCTTGCCGGCCAGATCCTGGGCAATCTGAATCTCGTGATCCGCTGGCTGGTGACTGGAGACTCACAATCCAGCACCAAGACGCTACATCATAAGGAGAGCGCTGTGTATCCGACTGTGAACCTATGGCTGCCCGCCTGGATCGAGGAAGAGGTAATGGAATCAGACGAGGCGTTCGAGAGCGTCGAGGACAGAATGGCCTTTGTGATCCGCCTGGCGGAGCGAAACATCGAGGCTGGCGGCGGACCATTCGGGGCAGGCGTATTCGAGATGGAGTCGGGAAAGCTTGTTTCCCCCGGCGTCAACATGGTCATACCCTTGAACTGCTCCCTCGCCCACGCGGAAGCGATGGCGATCATGATCGCTCAACGTGTCTGCAAAAGCTACGACCTGAGCGCGAGTCATCTCCCGCCAATGGAACTGGTGACCAGCGCCCAGCCATGCATTCAATGCTACGGCAACCTATGGTGGAGTGGCTTGCGTCGGCTAGTGGTCGGCGCCAGGAACGAGGATGTTGAGGCCATTACGGGCTTTGCAGAGGGACCACTGCCCAATGAGTGGGCTCAGCATCTTGAGCATCGCCCCCCGCTCCAGCCAATCGCCGTGATCTCTGACGTACTGAGGGAACAGGCCAAACGCGTGCTACAGCATTACCGGGACGTGGACGGTCCCGTATATAATCCCACGTTCCAGGATCGATAGCGCCAGCTCGCGCACGGTGCACGCGCTCGAGGATCTATCATCGGAGGTGAATGATGCAGATTGCACGTGTCGAAGTCATCCCCTTGACGCTTCGCCTGCGCATTCCATATCGCACGGCTTATCACACCGATGCGCCGGTGGACGAGATCGACACGGTCTTTATCCAGATCGAGACCGTACAAGGCGAGGTTGCGTGGGGATGCGCCGCCTTCGATCCGCTGATCAGCGGTGAGTCGCGTGGAGCGGTCATCGAAGCCTGCCGCAGATGCGCCGACCGTGCACGCGACCTAAACCCCCTGAATACCGAGTTCGCGCTCGCCGAACTGGAGCCGTTGACCGAGGGTTTGCCGTCGGCGCTTTGCGCTTTTGACATCGCCTTCCACGATCTGCTCGGGCTCGCTGCTGGGTTGCCGCTCTATCGCTTGCTCGGCGGCTATCGCCACCGTATACAGACCTCTATCACCGTCAGCATCGCACCGGCCCGCGAGACGGTCGAGAGGGCCCGCCAGCGCGCGAGCCAGGGCTTTCGGATCCTGAAGCTCAAAGGCGGGCTCAATGCGGAAGAAGACGTACAGCGAGTCCGCGCGGTCTGCGACGCGCTGCCGAACATCACCGTCCGCCTCGATGCCGACGGCGGCTATACAGCGGCTGAGGCCATTCAGGTGGCTCGAGCGCTGGCGGATCGGATTGAGATGCTGGAACAGCCTACCTCACCGGAGCTGGGCATAGAGACGCTCCGTCAAGTCACCGACCAGAGCCCCGTCCCCATTCTGGCAGACCAGAGTGTCGTCGGCTCGCCCTCGGCGCTTCGCATCGCCAGTCAGCGTGCGGCCGACGGCCTCCTCATCAAGCTCGCTACATGCGGCGGGATTCGCCACGGTCGTCAGATGGACGCCATCGCCCGCACCGCGCGCCTCGTGGCAATGGTCGGATGCGTCCACGAGCCAGCCCTGCTGATCGCCGCCGAGCTGGCCTTCGCCCTCAGCAGCCCCGCAGTCCAATACGGGGATCTCGACGGCCACTTCGACCTAGTCGGAGATCCAACACGGACTGGTTTCCAGTTGCAGGACGGTTGGTTGATCGCCACCGATGTGCCGGGGCTGGGCTGCACCGTGGAGCTCTAGTTTTGCAGCCAGAGGAAGAACGCGGCCTCATACGCGAGTGGCAGGAATGGCTTCGACGTTGACATGCTTCGAAGCAAGGCTAACATACGGAAAGCCGCAGCATCACAGGTCGGGGGATAGCCCCTTCGACCACCACCCGGTCGTACAATACAGAGGGATGCAAGCACAGAACAGCGACTGTAACGGAGACGATCCCCAGCCTCCAAGTCCCGGGCGGGGATCGCTCGAGCACGGGCCTGTCCGTATCAGGCAGGATAGAACAGCCTACAGCGAGCGCTGACGCCACTGCTTTCAGTGAGGACACAGGGCTACAGCTGTAGCCCTGTTTGTGTGTCAGGCCGATCGCGTAGGCTGTTTCAGCCTCAAGCAATCCTATGCGATCCTGGGTTTGCAAGGAGAGTAAGATGGAGACACAGGATGTGACCCGCGAGGCGTGGGTCGATCAGATCTACGAACGGATCGTGTCGCTTCTTGAGCGAAACGAGGTCCGCAAGGCACAGATCATCCTCGAAGCTCTTCTACCGGCGGACCAAGCCGAGATCTTCGGGGACCTTGCGACCGGCGAACAGAGAAAGGTCCTGGAAGGACTACCCATCCAGGACACTGCCGACATCCTTGAGAAGCTCGAAGACGAAGAAGTGACCGAGGTCGCCAAATGGCTGCCGCCCGAGGAGCTGGCTGATATCCTCGATGAAATGGAGCCCGACGAGGCAGCAGACCTTCTCGGAGATCTTGAAGCCGAAGAAGCCATCAACGTACTCCAACTGATGGATTCCTTTGAGGAGATCAGCCCGCTGCTCCTGCACCCCGATGAGACGGCCGGAGGGCTGATGACCTCCGAGTACCTCGCGCTGGGTGATCAGATGTGGGCCGAGCGAGCACTGGAGGCTATCCGGCAGTGGGAGACCGAGAAAGACTACCTCTATTACTTCGTCGTAGATCGCGACGGCAAACTGGTAGGAACCGTTAGCGTTCTGCGCATCCTGCGCGCTCCTCCTCGAACCAAGCTGGAGGATATTATGGATCGGTCGTTCATCTCTGCGCCCCTTGATGCCGACCAGGAAGCGTGTGCGCTGTTGATGAGCCGGTACGACTTGACCGCGCTGCCCGTTGTCGATGGCGTCGGCAGACTAGCGGGCGTGATCACCATCGATGACATCATCGATGTCATCGAGGAAGAGGCCACGGAGGACATCCAGAGATTGGGTGGTTCGCAACCCCTGGAGAAGCCTTACCTACTCACGTCCGTATGGGAGATAGCCCGCCGGCGTGTGGGGTGGTTGTTGCTGCTCTTCGTGACCGGCATGATCACCACCGACGTCCTTGAGTTCTTCGAGACTACGCTGAATGAGCGCGTCGTGCTTTCCTTCTTTATCCCCCTGCTGATCGGGACGGGTGGTAACGCTGGTTCGCAGACGACCACGACGATCATCCGCGCCCTCAGCGTCGGTGAGATTGAGAAGCGAGACGCCCTCAAGGTGCTCTGGCACGAGGTGCAGATTGGCATTGTGCTGGGCCTGCTGATCGGCGCTGCAGGCTTTCTCCGAGCGTTTCTATTCAGCGGCAACCCGCTTCTGGGACTGACAATCGCGACCGCCGTTGGCGCCATCGTCTTCTGGTCGAGTTCCGTCGGCTCGCTCTTGCCGCTGTTCGCCACACTGATCGGCGCAGATCCAGCCCTGATCTCCGCCCCACTTATGCACACATTGGTGGACGCCACAGGGCTCTTCATTTATCTCACGGTAGCGCAATGGATCCTCGGCACATCATGAACAAATCACCAGGTCGCCTCATTCGAAATGCTACCAGACTAGCACCGGAGGCGCTTCGCGCCGCTGTCGTCTATCCGTTTCGTAAAGCATGGATCGAAGCCGCGTGGACGCCAGATGGAGACAAGCGCCGCGGGATCGCGCGTTGGGGCGCGTACAGGAAGTCGCTGACCAGCCCCTCACCGACGTGGCCCCAACGGTGGCAAACGTGGCAAGGGGTCCAGGTGATCCAGCCGGTCGAGCGCGGCGCCAATCTCGGATTTCGCCAGGGAAGTGTCGAGATACGCTTCCTTGCGCCGGACTTTGTGCAAGTCCGGCACAGGCCATCACAGCCGCATCACGCACAGTCACCACTTCCCTACGCCATTGCCCGGCCCCTTGACGAATGGCCGAGTCCCAAGGTCTCGACCGTGACCATGGATGACGCATATGTGGTTCATACGGATGCCCTTTTGGTCGGCGTCCACCTTAGCTCCGGGAGGCTCTTCTTCGGGACACCCCAGGGCGACCTCCTGCGCACAGACATCGACGCTGCCTGGAGCGAAGATGGCAGTCTTCGCCACCGGGCTGCCCTGGCAGACGGAGAACGCCTCTTCGGATTGGGCGAGCGGGCCACGCCTCTGGATCGTCGGGGACGGACTCACGTCCTCTGGAACACCGACCCCGGTGGCTATGCGCCCGACGAGGACCCAATAAACCTCAACATACCGGTCTACGTGGGAGCCGTGCCCACTCAGAGCGGCGCCACCCGAACCTATCTGACCTTCTACGAGAACGCACACTACGCAGAGTTCGACCTGGGTGAGACAACGCCTAACGTTGCGGAGCACCGTTTCTCCGACGGTGAGTTGCGCTACTACTTCGCAGCCGGGCCGGTGCAGACTTTGATGAGACGCTACACGGCGCTGACGGGTCGTCATCGACTTCAACCACTTTGGATGCTCGGTTACCAACAGAGCCGCTGGTCATACGAGGACGAGTCGCGCGTCCGGAAACTGGCGCGCGACTTCCGAGAGCACCGCGTCCCCTGCGATGTCATCCATCTCGACATCGATTATATGGACGGGTTTCGTTGCTTTACCTGGAACCGCGATCGCTTTCCCGATCCGGCGCAGCTTGCCGCCGACCTCCGCGCCGGAGGCCTCAAGCTCATTACCATTGTCGATCCGGGCATCAAACGTGATCCGGACTATACCGCGTATCGAGAGGGCCTTGAGGCGGGTCACTTCTGCCGCCTGCCGAACGGCGAGGTCTTCCACGCACCGGTCTGGCCCGGCGAAAGCGCGTTCCCCGATTTCACGAGTCCCCAAACCCGCCGCTGGTGGGGCGGGCTCTACCGCGCCTTGATTGAGGACGGCGTGGCAGGCTTCTGGAACGACATGAACGAACCGTCGGCCTTCGGACAGATAGGAGATAAGACGCTACCCTCTCCTGCGCGCCATGCCATGGAGGGCGAGGAGCGCAGCCACTGGGAGGCACATAACGTCTACGGCATGCTAATGGTCCGAGCCACCCAAGAAGGCATCGAGGCGCTCTCCCCCGACATCCGGCCGGTGGTCATCACCCGGGCCGGATGGGCCGGCGTGCAACGCTACGCGACGTCCTGGACCGGGGACAACGAGAGCACCTGGGAGAGCCTGCGGCTGACGGTGCCGATGATGCTTGGACTGGGGCTTTCGGGCGTGGGCTTTAGCGGTGCCGACGTCGGAGGGTTCGCCGGCGCTCCCGATGGCGAGCTCTTCACGCGATGGGTACAGATGGGGGCCTTTATGCCCTTCTTCCGCGCTCACACAACTAAGTACTCTCCCGACCAGGAACCCTGGTCCTATGGCGAACCCTACCTGAGTATCGTTAGGCGGTTCATCGAGCTTCGCTATGAGCTGCTCCCCTATCTGTACACAGCCATGTGGCAGCTATGCACCCGCGGGTGGCCCATCGTCCGCCCACTGGCGTGGATCGATTCAGGGAACCCCAAGCTCTGGGATCTAGATGATACCTTCCTCTGTGGCGATGGCCTCCTGGTGGCGCCGGTGATGGCCCCCGGCGCGAACCAGCGTCCGGTGCACTTGCCCCCCGGCGCCTGGTATGACTTCTGGACGAACCGACTCTTCACCAGTGAGTCCATAATCGATCAGTACGCGCCCCTGGAGACCGTGCCCCTCTTCGTGCGTGCCGGGACCGTCTTGACACTTGGAGAGGTGAGCCCCAACGTCGAGGCCCGTCCGGGGAAGTTCTTGCGCCTCGGCGTCTACCTGACACCGGAGCCCGTAGAGACGGTCACGGAGCTCTACGAGGACGCGGGCAGCGGTATGGCTTACCGGGAAGGGACCTTCCGTCTGAATCGATTCCGCCTGCAGCGTGAGAGGAAGCATGTGCGAATCATCTGGGAGAGTGAGGGGGACTATGACCCTCCCTACGAGCACGTCGAGCTCAAGATCAACGGCCTCGATCGTGTTCCTCGGACCGTCCGGGCCGATGGCGACGCCTACGCCATCGTGCAGGCCGATCCGATTCAAAGAACGGCCCTTCTAGGCGTGCCGAGATTCGACATCTTGGACATTGAGCTCTGATAGGATCACATCATATGAAAGGAACAAAAGCCGAGAAAGAGAGAGCACAGGCTTGGGCCGGTAGGCACTACGAACTTGAGGCTGACAGTTTCATCACTGCTATGGTCCATCTCTACCGCGCGGAGGTGGGGCGGGCCAATCTCTGGCGCAGCCGGTTGGACACGACGACAAACTGGGCCGTCGTAACCGCCGGCGCGGCACTCACCTTCGTCTTCACCTCGCCGGACAATCCCCACTTCGTGCTGCTGCTCGTGTTGCTGCTCGTGCTCACCTTCCTGCTGATTGAGGCGCGCCGCTATAGCTACTACGCGCTCTGGTACTATCGGGTCCGGCTCTTGGAAACCGGCTTCCTTGGCGCGATGATTGTGCCCCCCTACGCGCCTCCCCGCGGCTGGGGAGACGCCCTCTACACGACGTTGGCAGACCCTGTCTTCATCACACCCCGCTGGCGTTCGGCTGCCATCAGGTATCGTCGGAATTACATCTGGTTAGTCTCCCTGGTCGTGGTGAGCTGGTTCCTTAAGCTCAGCGTCCATCCGATCCCAGCGCACGACTTCAGCGAGCTGGTTTCACGCGCTGCCATCGGGTTCTGGATTCCCGGGCCCTGGGTCGTTGGCGTCGTCTTTGCAGTCTATGCTGCGCTCTTGGCTCTCGTCCTGTTCGTGGCGTTGTTCCCGCAGCAGGCCGTGGCCCATCCCGGTCGCTATCCGGTGGGAGGCGCGGAGGTACCCGAACAGGAGGAGGAGCAAATGGCCATCATCGTCACTAATCGCAGAGCCCAGGTGTCGGCGCGACTCATCGGTGAGCTCCAGCGCGGCGTGACCGCGCTGTCCGGGACGGGAATGTACACCGGAGAACCACGCGACGTGCTCTTCTGCGCGCTGTCTAAAGCACAGGAGCTCAGACTCCGCGAGATCGTCTGGGAAACCGATCCGGCCGCCTTCGTGATCCTAACAGGCGCTCGGGACATCAGAGGCCGGGGCTTTATTCCGCCAGAGCCGCCAACCTAACAATGAGCGAGTTACCTCCTACTTCGCCCAAAGCAGCCTCGGGTAACGTGACGAGCATTCCCGACCCCACCGCAGCTGGCATCAGCAGGCGTCAACGCACTGCGCGAAGGAGGGCTTGGATACCGAGCGCCCTACGTCGCAGCGTTCGCCCGCGCCGTTGTCGATGGCAGGCTGATTCCCCGGGAGTTCCAGGACAGTCCACGAAGCACGGACGAGCTCCGGAAGTAGCTGATGGCAATCAAAGGGGTGGGCAGCTACGCTGCAGCGAGCTTGCTGATGCTGCTTAGTCGCTACGATTACGTGCCCGTCGATTCCTGGGCGCGACATAGGGTAAGCGTGGAGTGGCACGATGGCGCACCGGTCGGTGCAGCTGAAGTGGAAGCTGCCTTTCAAAGGTGGGGACGGTGGAAGGGGTTGGCCTACTGGTTCTGGAGCTGGCACGACGTCTGAGCCCGCCGCATCTCGCGCGGCGTCGACAGTTTACGCGACGTACGGCACGGTCTGCGGCCCTTCCGGCAACACCGCGATTCTCGCATCGGGATTCTCACGCAACAACGCGGCGATGCAGCGCTCCACTGACGGACACGGCGTGACCATCGCCTCGCGCAACTGCGCGTCACTCAACCCATCGGCGTAGACGTGAACCCGAGCCTTCTTCTGAATCTGCGCCTGGATCTGCGCCTCCCACTGGTCATGGCAGCGGAAGCGGGGTGCCATTATCGTGGCCAGCAACTCATCGACGGACTCAGCCTCGCGCAGTAACCGACCATACTCCCCGTGGTCCGGGATCCCATCCCAGCACTCCGCCGCCACAATGATGTCACCCCCAGGTTTGACGATCTGCGCCGCCGCGGACATCCCCTTCACCGCCTGGTAGAGATTGAGATCGAGCGGATAGCCGCTGTTCGACGTGACGACAATGCCAAAGGGCGCCGTCACGGGCTGCATCGCATGGTCGCGCACAAACTCAACCGCCGCGTGGTGAGCTCTGAGCATCTCGCCGGCGAAGATGCCGGTGAGCGCGCGATCGCGATTGAGCGTCACGTTGAGCACAAAGGTGGGCTGAGTGGACAGGGCGACGTCGCGAATCTCCTCCCACAGAGGGTTGCCCTCTGTGACCGCCCACGTCGTCCGGGGATGGGAGAGCATCTCGGCGCCGTGGTTGTCGAGGATCGACTCGACATCGGCGATACCGGGAAGCACCGCCTTGGGGCCGCCGCTGACCCCTGCAAAGAAGTGCGGCTCCACGAAGCCGGTCAGGATGCGCACTGACGCCTCAGCATAGGCACGGTTCACCCGCACGAGGCGGCCCTGATGGTTCCGCCCTATCGCAACCAGGGCCTGATCATCCCAGGCATCGTGCTGAACAATGCGGTAACGACGGACGATGTCGGCGCCCAGCATCTGCTCAAGCTCGTCCTGGGACTGAGGCCGGTGCGTCCCCAGCGCGTTGATAAGCGTCACGTGGTCCGCCGGCACGCCGCCCCGATCGAGCTCCGACAGCAGCACTGGCAGCACGCGGTCGTTGGGCATAGGCCGGGTGATGTCGCTGAAGACCACCGCCACGCTATCAGCGGGCCCGACCAGGTCGTGAAGCGAGGGCGAGCCCAACGGGTTGGACAGCGCAGCCCTCAAGGCGGCTTGCTCGTCCCTGAGGCCTTCGACGAAACGGGGCTCAATGACGGTCAACGACGCCACGTCGGGGAAATCCACCCACAGTCCCTTGCGCCCATACGCTAGCTTCAAACGCATCTCTGTTCCCCCAGTTTCACCGCCGTCGAGGCCGTCGAGGTCGTCGAGGCCGTCGAGGTCGTCGAGGTCGTCGACGGTTGTCGACGGGGACCCAAACAGAAGGCGTGACGGATCGCGATCGACCCGTCACGTCCACGACCCTCACCTCACGCGTTGATGCGGGCCTTCATCCACGGATTGCTGTTGTGGAAGTCAGCAACGGCGTTGCCGGGATGCACCAACTCATCGAAGATCTCCCGGTCCTCCTCCGACAGCGACATATCGAGAACCGCGAGTGCGTCCTCCAAATGCTTCATCGTGCGCGGCCCGATGATCGGCGAGGTCACGCCCGGCTGATCCTTGCACCACAGCGTCGCCAGCTGGGCGGCGTTCATGTCCCGTTCCTGCGCCATCTCCTGCACCTTCGCCGCAACCTTGACGCCCTCAAGCGTGACCCGCGAGCGGAACCACTCTCCCGAGCGCTCGGCTCGCGTTCCATCGGGATACTCGTCCTTCTCCACCATCTCCACGGTATACTTGCCCGCCAGGATGCCACCGGCAAGCGGCGACCAGGGCAACAGCGCCAGTCCATATTTCTGGGCCAGTGGGACCAACTCATTCTCGATACGCCGGTCCAGCAGATTGTACGGAGGCTGCTCGCTGACGTACCGTGCGATGTTCATCTTCTCACTGATGGAGAGCGCCTCCATCACCATCCAAGCGGGATGCGTCGAGCACCCAATGTAGCGTACCTTCCCGGCCCTGACCAGGTCATCAAAAGCCCGCAGGGTCTCATCCTGGGGAATGGTCAACGACGGCCGATGCAGCTGATAGAGATCGATGTGATCGGTCTGCAGCCGTCGCAGCGAGTCCTCACAGGCTTTGATGATGTGGAAGCGGGAGTTGCCTGCTTCATTAGGCCCCTCACCCATGCTGCCGTGCACCTTCGTGGCGAGCACAACGCGGTCACGCTGCCCATTCTGCTGCAGCGCCTTGCCCACAATGCGCTCGCTCTCGCCCCGATTGTAGACGTTGGCCGTGTCGATGAAGTTAATGCCGGCATCGAGCGCTCGATCGATGATCGTGATCGAGCTCTCCTCATCCGTTGGCCCGCCGAAGTTCATCGCGCCCAAGCAAAGCGGTGAGACCTGCACACCTGTCCGCCCTAACGATCGGTATTCCATAGCTTATCCTCCTTATCGACTATTTCTATCTAAAGTATACAACAAAATCAATCCCTCAACAAATCCGCTGCTGGATGGATCGCTCCAGATCAGACGTCTACGCCAAACAGCTCGCGGATGACGTAACCAATACCGAAACTCAACGCCGCGATGCTCAGTGACAGGCCGGCCATCTCAGCAAAGCGTCGCTTGAAGGGCTCTCCCTTCGCGACCGCCACATAGTAATTGAAGCCGGCGATAATCGTCACAGCGATCCCGAGTGAGAGCAAGAGACAGACAAAGTAATTCTGCAACAGAAGGTACGGCAAGACCAAGACCAGCACGGTGAAAATGTACGCGATACCCGTATAGAGCGCCGCCCGCCCCGGCGCCTTGGCCGTCTCCTCGGTCTTAGTGGAAAGGTACTCCGAAGCCGCCATCGACATCGACGCGGCAATCCCTGTGATCGATGCGGTCAGCGCAATGAGCTGCGTGTCGCGCAATGCCAAGGTCAGTCCTGCCAAGGCTCCGGTCAGCTCGACCAGCGCGTCGTTTAAGCCCAGCACAATGGAGCCGATGTAGCGAAGGCGCTCCTCATCCAGCATGTCCAGGAGCGCGTCCTCGTGGGAGTTCTCGTCCTGGAGGATGACCTCAGCTTCTGGGATGGTGGCGACGAGCTCGCCATAGACCTCCTGAGCCCCTTCCTCGCCCTCCTCCATCAGCTTGAGAGCGAAAGTGACCCCGAGGGTCCGGCCCAGGAGCGAGTACCACCAGATCTTCAACCGGTCCGGTTTGACCTCGGTCTTGGTATGCGCCTTCCACTCGTCGTAATGACGTCGCTCATCCTCGGCGATCCGCTGCAACACCTCGCGGTTCTCCGCCGAGTCGATCGCCTTGGCCAGATTTGAGTAGATGTGATACTCAGTGATCTCATTCTCCTGAAACTGCAAGAGGGTCTTCCTCAAGGTCTCACTCAGCTCAGCCATACGTCCTCCTAATCAAGCCTAACCGAGTCGGCGCGCCAACGCGATGGTGACTGGAAGCCCCCACATACGCTGGGTCTCCGAGGTCAGAACACGGAAGCCGGCCTCCTCGAGCACCTCGGTGACAAAGATGGGGCGGCAGTCGACCCAGTGCGGCATCCGCTCGTGCACCCACTCATAGATCCGCACGGGCACACCGGGCTCCTCCGGCTTTGAGAGTGCGACGACCGCCAGGCGCCCCTGAGCGTTCAACATCGCAGCGCAGTGGCGCAAGACCACAGGGATCTGGGGTGTGTCAAAAAGCTCCAGGGTAAAGCTCATAAAGAGAGCATCGAAGGCAGCCTCGGCGAAGAGACGATTCGCGCCATCCCCTACACAGACGCCCACACGCCCGCGCAAGCCCGCCTCCTCGAGGCGCGCCGACGCCCGCCGGGCCATGCCGTCCGCGACATCGATACCGACGACGTAGCCTTCGTCCCCCACGCGCTTCGCCAACTGCACGAGAGCGTGGCCCGTTCCAAAGCCGATCTCGAGCACGGTCTCACCGACCTGCGCGTCCAGCATCGCCAGCCCACGGTCGCGAAAGGGGGCCTCGGCCCGGCCCGCCAATAGATCGTACCAGGGGCTCAGCTGGTTGTAGGTCTGACGCGCGGCCTCCCGGGAGCGCGGCACTCGGGATATCGAACTCATCAGCACACTCACCTATATGGGAACGCCCGGGCCGTTCGGATCAAGCAAAACACAGGGCTTGATCCAAACGATCCGGGCGATGCCGCTAAAGAAACAGCTCAACGGGAAGAGCCGACAGCCAGGTCTCGTTGCCTGGCGCCGGCGTTCGGACGCTTTCCCCGTCTAGAGGGAGAAGTCGTCCCGTTCCTTGGCGACGGCGATGACCTGGCGGATCATCTGAGCGGTGAACCCCCACTCATTGTCGTACCAGCTCATCACCTTGACCAGATTGCCGTCGACCACGTTGGTCATACCCGCGTCGACGATCGACCCATGCGAATCGCCCAGGATATCGGACGAGACCAAGGGCTCATCAGTGACCGCCAGGACCTCCTTGTACCGGTCGGTGGCAGCCTCTTCACGAAGGATCTGGTTGACCTCCTCAACCGTGGTGTCGCGCTCGGTCAAGAAGACGATATCGGCGATGGAGCCTGCCGGAACGGGCGCACGCACCGCGAGGCCGTCGAACTTACC
>CAZPJP010000013.1:6402-28853 GCA_964586915.1 uncultured Anaerolineales bacterium | reverse complement strand
ATCCTGCCAAGCCCATTGATACCAACCTTAACCATGTGCTATGCCTCCTTTTGCTAGTTTTTTCTGTTCCGGTCGTGGTCGTATCGCCCGACCGGTTGAAGCTCACACGGACACCGCGCCCGCGTGAGGTCACGCACGGATCTAGTGGCTTGGGGCCGCTGACTCAACGCATCGATCTGTTGACAGAGCGGGCCCACCACCGATCCATGTCATCACCTAAGTTGTTGACCCTGCTCACCGCACCAGGAATTTCACACAGACAGGCATAGAGACCTCGACCTCCTCGCCAATTGGGGTCAGTTGTCCGTGGTTTGGATCGATGCGGAAGACGACGAGGGCGTCGCTATCCTGGTTAGCCGCGATCAGGAACGTGCCTGTTGGGTCGATGCCGAAGTTCCGCGGCGTTCTCCCTTGCGTCGAGACGTGATCGACGTAGCTTAGCGTGCCATCATCCTGGTCGATGGCGTAGACCACAATGCTATCGTGGCCCCGATTGGAGCCATAAAGGAAGTCGCCCGTGGGCAGGACGTGCACATCGGCCGTGGTGTTGCTGCCCTCAAACTCCTCGGGCACTGTGGGCACGCTCTCCAGGACCGTCAGGGCCCCGCTCTCCGCCTCGTGCTCGAAGACGGTGATGGTGTTACCCATCTCGTTGATCACGTACGCGAAGCGACCGCTCGGATGAAACGCGAAGTGCCTAGGGCCAGTGCCACCGTCCACCGCGACGTACGGAGGTGTGGCTGGCGTCAGCTTTCCCCGCTCCGTCGCGATGTCGTAAATCATCACTTGATCGATTCCCAGGTCCGCGACGTACGCAAACCAGTTCGCGAAATCGATGGTGATGGAGTGGGCGTGGGGCCCCTGCTGTCGCCGCGGATTCGGGCCGGCGCCCTCGTGCTGAACGACGTCCGAGGCAGGCTCAAGCCTTCCCTGTCCATCCACCGGAAAGACGGCAGCGGTGCCGCTGGTGTAGTTGGCCACGTAGACGTACTCGCCGTCACGGCCCACGCTGACGTGGGCCGGCGCCTGACCTTCGGAAGGTTGCTGATTGAGAAAGGTTAAGAGTCCGGTGCCGGGATCGATAGCAAACGCGCTGACAGCGCCCGTCGGCTCGCCCTGGAATTCTCCGAGCTCGTTCACCGCATAGAGATAGGCCTTGCTGGGGTGAATCGCCAGAAACGAGGGGTTCTCCGCCTCCTGGCTTCCTAGAAGCTCCAGGCCTCCTGTGAGGGGATCGAACTGATAGATGTAGATCCCGTCACTCCCCTCGCGGGTGTAAGTTCCAACATAGACGAAGATGGTCGCATCCGGCGAAGTCGGCATAGTGTCAGCTCCAGGTGTGAACGAAACAGTCTGCTCCGATGTACAGGCGGCGGCACCCACCACCACGCCCATCAGCAACATCACAAGCATCCCGGGACCGCGATGCCACGAACGGAACCCGCCGCGATCGCCGGAATTCACACGATATCTCATACCCATTTAGTATAATGGGGATTCAACCTCTGGCAAGTGCAACAGAGGCCGCACGCAGCCCGCAGGTCTGCGTCTTGCGCCGCGTCCCGCGACGCAGCCAGAACACGGCGCCGGATGCGGACTCAGGGCCGGGTGTAACCGTCATAGGCCACGGTCACCTGGCTAGCCAGATCCTCCATCCCATCGTACATCAACTGGAGGACGTATTCCGCGTTATGCGTAAAGGCGCCGGGATCCTCGACCACGTAATGGTAGTTGTAGGTCGTCCGCACCAGCCGCGGCGTCCACGAGCTGTACTGGTTCCCGAAATTCACCTCGTCGGCATCTGCGGTTCCGTCCCCGTTGGTGTCCACAAACCAGTAGGGGAAGCTATCGGCGTAAACGATGGGCTCGCCGATCACCTCGGCGGCGTAGGTCTGGATCGCATCATAGAGCGTCGCGTGGAAGGCATTGATCTCCTGCAGGATCCCCTCATCCGTGTCGCCGTCTCCGTCGTAATCGAGCTCCGACTCGCGGATGTCAAAGAGATCGCCGTAGTCGACGACATTGCCGTGGCAGGGCGAGCACGCCTGCGGATCGATGGCGGTACTGTGCGGGTCGTGGCAGTCGATGCAGACATTGTAGTCCTCGACGTGCTCGAAGCGCCCCACGTAGCTCTTGCCCTCGTATTGATGACCAATCTCCGTCACCCCACCCATTCGGGTCGCAGCGGCGATGGCGTAGTGGACGTTGATGAAGCCCAGATCCTCGGATACCATATCCGCGTCGACGCCGCTCGTGGCGTCGGCCACATGGGACGTGGACGCGCGGCCCTGGTGGCAGCGCATGCAATTGGCCTCCCGACCACGGTCGGTCACCTCGACATCGCTCGGGAAAAGCACTGTGCTCAGGGAATGGGCCTCAGAGTTGTGGCAACCGTTGCAGTAGAGCACCGTACCGACCCTCGCCGGCTCTTCGACGTCGCGGTAGGCGGTCCCATCTGCGCCCAACCAATCTAGGTAGCCGTAGAGACTGTGGCATTTCCCACAAGCGGTGGGGACCTCGGGCGGATCATCCTCATCCCAGTGCGTCCACGACTCGGAGGTCGCGTCCGCATGTCCGGATTCCGACCACTTACCGGTGATGGCATCGATCGACTCTGGCGCCTCGAAGAGGCGATAAGCCCAGATTCCCCCTCCTACAACAAGCGCTATAGCGACAACAAAAGTCACGATCTTCATCCAGCTCATAGGTTACCTCCTGTCTGCTGGTTACTTTCAACGCTACCCGTGCCCAATTCAACATCGATGTCGATGCGCACGGCATTTGACCGCTCTAAGAGCGATAATATACTGGAGTCTGGCTATCGCAAGTCGCCATTCATCCCGGGAAGCTAGTCTGCGGTTTCGGAAGGAGAGATCTACGGTGAGCAACTACGCGAAAAAGATCGTCTGCCTGGTGACGTTCGTGCTGATTACGATTCTGCCCGTCCTGATCATGCTGCTTGCAGCGCAGCCGGCGGGTCGGCAGCTATGGCGGGATGGGGCTGTGGCGCTGGGCTTCCTCGGCCTCGCGCTGATGGGGTGGCAGTTCGTGCCCACCGTCCGGCTTGGGTGGCTGACGGATATCTTCAACCTCGACACGCTCTATAACGTCCACCATCAACTCTCGCGCATCTCGTTCTACCTCGTCTTAGCCCATCCGATTATGCTCGTAGTGGGCAATCCCTACAACTTCGTGGCCCTCAACGTGATCAGCGGCGTGTGGCGACTGCGCGCAGGCGTCGTCGCTTTCACGCTGATGGTTGCGCTGGTGGGCACCTCCGTCTGGCGGCAGTGGCTGCGTATGGAATACGAGATCTGGCGTGCGCTTCACGATCTGCTTGCGGTGACGGTAGTGGGGTTTGCGCTCTATCACATATTGCGCGTCGGCTATTTCACGGCCTTGCCGATCCAGCGTGTTCTATGGGCGGTCTACGCCCTGGTGTGGATCGTGATGATCCTGCATATTCGAGTGATGATCCCAGTCCGCCTATTACGGCATCCCTTCGAGCTGGTCAACGTCATCGAAGAACGCGGCAACACGTGGACGCTGGAGTTCGAGCCCGTCGGGCACGAGGGGCTCGAGTTTCGAGCCGGGCAGGTCGCTTGGCTCGCCATCGAGGACTCGCCGTTCGGACTGAACGCGCATCCTCTGTCGTTCGTCTCCAGCGCCGAGCGCCCGGAACGCATCGGGTTTGCCATTCGGGAGTTGGGCGATTGGTCATCCCAGGTGAGCACGTACAGCGTCGGCACCCGCGCCTACATCGACGGCCCCTACGGCACCTTTGACCTTTCGCACCATCCCGGCTCCCGTTACGTCTTCATCGCCGGCGGGATCGGTTCGGCGCCCATTATGAGCATGTTGCGCACGATGGCGGATCGCGGTGACGAGCGCCAACTACAATTCTTCTACGGCAACCGCGATTGGGAGAGCGTCAGTTTCCGCGAGGAGCTCAAGGAGCTTGAGCAGAAGCTCGATCTCGAGGTCGTCCACGTGCTCGAGAAGCCGCACGAAGGTTGGGAGGGCGAGACGGGCTTTATCAGCGCCGACGTGATGCGACGCCATATTGAGGATTGCCAGGAGTGCGTCTACTTCATCTGTGGCCCCATTCCTATGATCAAGTTTGTCAAGGGAGAGCTTCAGAAGCTTCAGGTCCCCGACGAGCACATCTACCGCGGCTTGCGTGAGTTGGTTCTCCCGCAGTCCCGTGTCTATGCCGAAGAGTTTGAGATGGCATGAGTCCAGGAGACAGATATGACTCACAGCGCATATGATCACCCGAACGTGATCGTCTTTTTCACGGACCAACAACGCTGGGATACTACCGGCGTGCACGGAAACCCCCTCGGGCTCACCCCGAACTTCGATCGTATGGCCGCGGCGGGCACGCACGTCCATAACGCCTTTACCTGCCAACCGGTCTGTGGGCCGGCGCGCGCCAGCCTGCAGACGGGGCGGTACGCCCTCGACACTGGGGTGTGGCGTAACGGCATCGCGCTCGACTCCGACGAGCGCACGCTGGCGCACTACTTTCGCGAGGCTGGCTATACGACCGGCTACATCGGCAAGTGGCACCTCGCCGACGAGCAAGCCGTCCCCAAGCCCCAACAGGGCGGCTACGAGTATTGGCTGGGTGCCAACGTTCTGGAGTTCTGTTCGGAGCCCTATGACACCGTGATGTACGATGGCGAGGGTCGGCCCGTGAAACTGCCTGGCTACCGCGTCGACGCGGAGACCGATGCAGTGATCCGCTACATCGATGCGCACCAAGCGGATCCGTTCTTCCTCTTCGTCTCCTATCTGGAGCCCCATCACCAGAATCGCATCGACGACTTCGTCCCGCCCGACGGCTACCGCGAGCCCTATCAGAACCGCTGGGTTCCCCCGGACCTCGCCGCTCTGGGCGGCTCGACCCAGCAGCACATCGCCGGTTACTATGGGATTATCAAGCGGCTCGATGAGGCGTTCGGGCGCGTGTTGGACGCATTAAAGAGCCTGGGTCTAGACGAGAAGACCATTGTGCTCTTCACCTCGGACCACGGTTGCCACTTCAAAACGCGAAATAGTGAGTACAAGCGCTCCTGCCACGAGAGCTCCATTCGCATTCCCACCGCGCTGATCGGCCCCGGGTTTGACGGCGGCGGGCGCGTCCCGGAGCTCGTGAGCCTCGTGGACCTACCCCCTACCCTTCTGGACGCCGCTGGCATCAAGGTGCCCGACTTGATGCACGGCCGATCGATCTTGCCTCTGCTCCAGGGCGCTCACGAGGACTGGCCTGAGGAGGTCTTCCTGCAGATCAGCGAGGCGCAGGTCGGCCGAGCGGTGCGGACGCGCCGCTGGAAATACAGCGTCGTCGCGCCGGACAGATCCGGGGGACAGGACCCGGATAGCGACCATTACGTCGAGGAGTTTCTCTACGACCTGCAGGCCGATCCCTACGAGCTCTTCAACCTGATCGCCTTCGATTCGCACGACGAGGTGAAGGCCGTGATGCGTGAGCGTCTTCTGTGCCGGGTGGAGAAGGCCGGCGAGCCGCGGCCGACGATCGAGGCCGCTCCAACCCACCCCAGCGGCCAGAAGTACGTGCGCCCTGAAGAGGTTCGCGCGTAGAGCAACGCACCTCGGCGACACAGATCTTTGAGCTCTTGCAAGAGCTCAAAGATCTCCAACGAGACCTGAAAGGCCCTGTCAGGGCCTGTTTCGCGTGCTATAATAATGCAAGGGCTTCCACTTAAGCATAGAATATCAGGCGTCCTGCTGCGCAGCACGCTCTAGGTTAGGCTAGTTCCAATGCTATGACATCAACTGAAGAGACGCAAGAGGCACACCCCTCGTTTCCTCTCCTTCCACACGGGAAGAAGGGCGAGATCAGCTACCTAACCTGGTTGCGCCAAGGGTTCCAGCCCATCCTCGAGTTCCTGGTCAGGCCCATCCTCCTCCTCCAGAACTACAGCTTGGGCGCGGTGCGCCCCGATCTCATCGCCGGTCTGACTATCGCCGTCATCTCGCTGCCGCAGGCGATGGCCTATGCGCTGATCGCCGAACTACCGCCGGAGATGGGACTCTATACCGCCATCGTAGGCGCTGTCGTCGGAGCGCTTTGGGGATCGTCCTATCACCTGCAGACCGGTCCCACCAACACCACCTCGCTGCTGGCGCTGTCGGCTCTCTTGAGCATCGCGGAACCCGGCACGTCCGAGTATCTGCTGGCTGCCGGTCTGATGGCGGTGATCGTGGGCCTGATCCAAGTCGCTATGGCGATCGCTCGGTTGGGCGTGATGGTCAACTTCATCTCCGATGCAGTCATCGTCGGCTTCACAGCGGGCGCGGGTGTGCTGATCGCCGTTAATCAGCTACGCCATCTGCTGAGATTGGCCATCCCGTCGTTGCCCAGCCTTTGGGAGACGCTGCCCATACTGGCAGCGCATCTTGTCGAGACCCATATACCCAGCTTGATCATTGGTGTAGGGACGATGGGCTTGATCGTGGCACTACGCAAGACCAACCGTAAGCTGCCCGCTCCGCTCCTCGCTATGGCCATCGGCGCCGCTATCGTTGCCATCACCGGATTGGACAGGAATGGTGTGAGGGTTGTCGGGGAGCTTCCCCGGGGCTTGCCCCCTCTGACGTCTCTCCCTCTGCTGGACCTCGAGTTCGTCGGACAGTTGGCGACGGGGTCCTTGGCTGTTGCGGCCATCGCGCTGGTCGAGTCGATCTCGATCGCCCGCAGCATCTCGGCGCAGTCAGGTCAACGCCTGGATAGCGATCAGGAGTTCTTCGGACAAGGGCTGGCGAACATCGCCAGCGGCTTCTTCTCCGGTTACGTGGTTGCCGGGTCCTTCACCCGCTCCGTCGTCAACTACAATGCGGGCGCCCGCACGGGCATCGCGAACATCTTTGCCAGTCTTTTCATCCTGGCTACCCTGCTGGTTCTGGCCCCGCTCGCAGCCTTCGTGCCGCTCTCAGCCCTGGCGGGGGTGATCCTGCTCACGGCTTACAGCCTGATCGAGTTCGACGAGATCGCCCGCATCTGGCGCAGCAACCATGGCGATCGCACGATCATGATGATCACGCTCCTGGCAACGCTAGCCTTGCATCTGGAGTACGCGGTCTTGCTCGGCATTGGCCTCTCGATCATCTACTACCTTCTGCGGACCAGCAAACCGCGCGTGCGCGTCGTGCTACCCAGCGACGACTTTCGCTATTTCACACCGCGCCCCGGCAAGCCCTCCTGTACCCAGCTTGGCGTGATGGAGATCCTGGGTGATCTCTATTTCGGCGCCGTCAACCACATCGAGGAGCAGATTCTCGAGAATCTGGCAGAGACCCCGACCCAACGCTACTTGCTGCTGCGGATGTATGCCGTCGAGAACTGCGACATCAGTGGCATCCACGCCTTGGAAGGTATCGTCAAGACCTATCGAGACCGGGGGGGGGATGTCTATTTCGTACACGTCCATAGACGGGTGAGGGACCTGATGCGGAGCACCGGTTTTGTGGACTACGTTGGGGAGGATAACTTCCTCGATCCTGACGACGCGATTCCTTATCTGTTCCATCGGGTGTTGGACCCGGCGATCTGCATCTATGAGTGCCCGGTCCGCGTCTTCGAGTATTGCCAGAATCTGCCGAAGCGCCTGGACCTCGCCTGTCCGTCGACCGAGGAGCTCACAGGATCACTCGATCGGGTGCCGACGATCGCCCCTTACGCGCTCTGGGAGGCGCTGCACAGCGCACAGCCCCCCCGCGTCGTCGACGTTCGGGAGCCACGTGAGTACAGACGCGGCCATATACCGCAAGCGACTTCGATACCCTTCCGCGATCTCGTCGGGGACTCGGCTGCGATGCCACAGAATGGCCCGGTGGTCCTGGTCTGTCAGGGAGGACGGCGTAGCTTGCGGGCTGCAGCCCTGCTGCTCGACCACGGCCACACGGATGTGCAAGCGATGGAAGGCGGCATGGCAGCTTGGGAAGGTGAGAGCCTACTGATGGCCGTCGACCTCCCGCGCTGAGGGTGGGCCATGGTATTCGCAGGACAAAGACAAAGAGGAGAGCGCACTGCTTATGAGTGAGCAGATGAATGGACGCAGCGCCGACAACCTCGGCCTCGACCTGATCCGCGCGACAGAGGCCGCGGCGCTGGTTGCTGGCCGTTGGATGGGCATGGGCCAGCCAGATAAGGGGGATGAGGCCGCCGCTCGCGCGATGGAGAAGGCGCTGAATCGGGTCGAGTTTGACGGTCGCGTCGTCCTCAGCGAGATCGATAAACTTCGGGAGAAGGATCCTCTTCACCCAAGGCAGAAGATAGGAACGGGAAACGGCCCCAGTATGGACGTGGTCGCCGATCCGATCGAGGGGCGCGACCTGTTGAGCCAGGGATATCCCGACGCGATCTCCGTCGCCGCAGCGGCTCCGCGCGACGCGTTCTGGACCGTTCCACAGGCCGTCTATATGGAAAGGATCGTCGTCGGGCCCGAGGTTGCACAGGCGTTAGTGGCGGAGTGCATAGATGCCCCAGCTGCCTGGACCCTGGCCTTGGTCGCCCGAGCGCTGGATAAGGCGGTCAGCGATTTGATCGTCTTCTTGCTGGATCGCCCGCGTCACCAGGATCTCATCGATGAGATTCGTACCGCGGGCGCCCGCGTGACGCTGCGATCCGAGGGAGACCTCGTCGGCGCCCTAAGGGCGCTCTTTCCCTCCGGAGGTGTTGACCTCATGATGGGCACGGGCAACTACCCAGAGGGTCTGATGACTGCCTGCGCGGTGAAGGCCGGGCGAGGCGCGATGCTCGGGCGCCTTGCGCCGCAGTCGGACCGCGAGCGCCGCGCCTTGCAGGATGCCGGGTTCGATCTGGAGCGCATCCTAACCGTCGACGAGTTGGTCCGGGGTGACCGGACCTTTTTCGCCGCCACAGGCATCACCGATGGCTCTGTGTTGACGGGCATCCACTACCGTGGATCCTACGCCACCTCGCAGTCCTTCATTATGCGTGGTGAGACGCATACCCGACGCACTGTTGAGGCCGAGCACGTGCTGAGCGCAAGCTCGGAGAGCCGGTGATCGACGGATTGACCTTCCAGCGTCTCCACCACGGATGAGCCAATGCACCATCGCAGCATTCACGGAGAACCCACTCGCAGAATTATCGTCGGACGCTATGCGGGCCGTAAGGAGTCAACATGAGTGACCATCAAGCGGTGCCACGCGCCTTTCACGTGATGACCAAACCTCGCGGCCCAATCTGCAATCTGGCGTGCGAATACTGCTACTACCTTCCTAAGTCCAGGATGTACCCCGACAGCGACTTCCGGATGTCGGACGCCGTCCTGGAGAGCTTCACCCGCCAGTATATCGAAGCTCAACAAGTCCCTGAGGTCACCTTCGGTTGGCAGGGAGGCGAGCCCCTCCTGATGGGCGTGGAGTTCTTCGAGCGTGCTGTCGCCTATCAGGAGCAGTGCCGGCGGCCCGGTATGCGGATCATCAACACACTGCAGACCAATGGAACCCTCATCGACGATGAGTGGGGCGCGTTTTTCGCGGAGCACGACTTCCTGATCGGCCTCAGCCTGGACGGGCCACAACCTATGCACGACGCCTATCGGGTTGACAGAGCTGGGCACCCGACCTGGGAGAAGGTGATGCGCGGTTTGCGCATCCTTCAGGATCACGACGTGGCATGCAACATCCTCTGTACCGTCCACACCGCCAATGCTCCCCACCCCACAGACGTGTACCGCTTCTTTCGTGATGAGGCCGATGCGGAGTTTATCCAGTTCATTCCGATCGTCCGGCGCGACAACGAGACTGGGCATCAGGAGGGATTAGACCTCACACACCATTCAGTCACAGGGAAGCAGTATGGTGACTTCCTGATAGGCGTCTTCGACGAGTGGGTGCGTCACGATATCGGACGTGTCTTTGTCCAGATCTTTGACGTCGCGCTGGCTGCCTGGACGGGACAACGACCAGGTCTCTGCGTCTTCGAGCCGACCTGCGGGCTGGGTCTGGCGATGGAGCACAACGGCGATCTATACGCATGTGACCACTACGTTGAGCCAAACTACCGACTGGGGAACATCATGGAGACGCCAATGATCGAGCTCGTCGCATCAGAGAAACAGCGAGCGTTCGGGCGGGCCAAGCTCGAGACACTGCCCAGGCAGTGTCTCGAGTGCGACGTCCGCTTCGTCTGCAACGGCGGCTGTCCCAAGAACCGCATCCTGCCGGGGAACGGCGGGATCCCAAACCTGAACTACCTGTGTAGCGGGTACAAGTCCTTCTTTCAGCACATTGACCGCTCCATGCGGATGATGGTCGAGGAGCTACGAGCCCGCAGGGCGCCCGCCAACGTCATGGCGCGCCTCAACGCTGAGGACATGGCCCTGGAGGCAGCGTTTGCCGCAGCGGGCCGCAACGACCCCTGTCCGTGCGGAAGCGGCAAGAAGTTCAAGCATTGCCACGGGCGTCGCTGACGCGCGCATTCCGGCAACAAGCATCAAGCCAAGGCCCAGGCGCTTGTGTGTGATGGCTGTGGTTGAGAGCGCCACGGCGCAGGCGGCCGGGAGGCCCACGGTCCATGTTGACAACGGGTATGCGCACAGACAGTAGGAGCGGCCCAGATGAGACCTTACGTTGTCAACGTTGGGACAGCGCAGAGACCCTTTGCAGGGTCCCTGCGCTCTTTGCTTATCGTGGGTCTGAGCGGTCGCCCGGTTATGCCAGGAGCAGGTAGGGCTCCTCGACCAACTGTTTCACGTATTGCATGAACCGCGCTGCCGGTGCACCGTCCACTAGACGGTGATCGAAAGTCAGGCTCAACCACATCTTCTGCCGCACCACGATCTCGCCGTCGACGACGGCAGGCATCGCCTTGATCCGGCCTACGCCCAGGATCGCGATCTCCGGGTAGTTGATGATCGGCGTAAAGGCATCGACCTCATACATCCCCAGATTGGTGATGGTGAACGTGCCGCCAGAGAGCTCGTCCGGGAGTGACTTTCCGGTCCGGGCCCGCTCGACCATCGCACGCACGTCCTTGGCGATCTCCACGAGGCCTTTCTTATCGGCATCGGTGACGTGCGGGACCAGCAATCCGCGCTCCGTGTCGATCGCCAGGCCGATGTGGATGCGTTCGAGCTGCCGGATTGCATCGCCATCCAGCTGCGCGTTGACGTAGCGGAACTCCTGCAGTGCACGCGCCGCAAGTTTGATTAGCAAATCATTGTAGGAGATATTGAAACCCAGCTTCTCCGCCAGACTGACCTTCAGACGCTCGCGAGCCGCCACGAAATCCGTCGCATCCACCTCCATCGTCAGCGTCACCGGCGCCGTGGTCACGTGGCTTTCGTGCATGCGCTGGGCGATCACGGCTCGGACACCGGAAAGTGGGACCTCCGCCAACGTTGGTGCTTCGGCGCCACTGGGCACAGGTCGCGATGCAACAGGGGGCACGGGCGCCTCTTCGCGCTCCGGTTCAGGCGCGGTAGGCGCCGCAGCCTCGACATCTGCCTTCGTGATCCGACCTCGTGGCCCGGTGCCGGTGACGTCGCTCAGGTCGACGCCCAAGCGCTCAGCGAGATGACGAGCCACTGGGGTTGCTTTGGGCTGCGCCTCCAGATAGGCCTTCACGTCCTGCTCGACGATACGCCCGTTGGGCCCGGTGCCGGTCACCTCGGCGATGTCAACCCCGTGCTCCCGAGCATACTTGCGCGCCCGTGGTGAGGCGAAGATGCGTCCGGGACGGACCGGTTTCTCCTCAGCCGGCGCACCAGCCGTCTCTGCTTCCGCCGAAGGCGTTGGCTCAGCAGCTGTCGGAGCCGGTTCGGCTACCTCGGCTTCCACCAGCGGTTCCTCGAGCGGTTCATCCGGCGTACGCGTCATCAACCCCACGACCGCCAGCACCGGACGGCTCTCGCCCTCAGGCACCAGGATCCTGCGAAGGTAACCCTTCCGCGTCGCCTCCACGTCCAACACCGCCTTGTCGGTCTCCACAGTGAAGAGCACGTCGCCGCGATCTACGGTGTCGCCCTCTTCCTTGAGCCACTCGACGATGCGGCCCTCCTCAACCGTCTGCCCGAGCTTGGGCAGGATGATTTCATAGGCCATAGCACCCCCCTTTATACGATCCGACGAATCGCTTTGACTATTGCATCAACACCCGGAATGTCCGCGTCCTCAAGCGTCTCGCTCATCGGCACCGGGACATCCTTCGCAGATACTCTGACGACCGGGGCGTCCAGCCAGTCAAAGAGCTCCTCCTGAACGCGGGCAGCAATCTCGCTGATGAAGGAGTTCGTGGGGTAGGCTTCCGTCACACCCACAACCCGCCCGGTCTTGCGCACCGATTCGGCAATTGTGTCCATGTCCAGCGGCTTCAGGGTCCGCAAGTCGATGACCTCGACGCTGATACCCTCCTCGGCCAACTGCTCCGCGGCTTCCAGAGTTCTGTGGACCATGCGGGAGTAAGTGACGACGGTCACGTCGCTCCCCTCGCGCTTCACGTCCGCCACACCGTAGGGGATGATGTAGTCCTCATCGGGCACGTGCCCCTTGTTGCCATAGATCATCTTATGCTCGATGAACATCACCGGATTGTCGTCACGGATGGCAGCTTTGAGCAGGCCCTTGACATCATAAGGGGTGCTGGGCATCACGACGTAGATGCCAGGGAAGTGCGTCCACAGGGCCTCGAGCGACTGCGAGTGGTGCGCCGCGATGCTCCGCCCGGCGCCGCCCTCCGTGCGCACCACGACCGGTACCGTCGTCTTGCCGCCGAACATGAAACGGTTCTTAGCACCCTGGTTGGCGAGTTGATCCATCGCCAGCGGGGTGAAGTCAACGTACATAATCTCGACCATCGGTCGCATGCCCGACATCGCAGCACCGACGGCCGCGCCGGCGATCCCGGCCTCAGAGATCGGCGTGTCGAGGACCCGCTCCTTCCCAAACTCCTCGAAGAGACCACGGGTCGCACCATAGGCGCCACCGTAGAGACCGATATCCTCACCCATCAGGAAAACATCGTCATCCCGCTGCATCTCCTCACGCAGCGCCTCCTGAATAGCCTGCCGGAACTCGACTTCGTGAGTGTTCGGCCCGCCATCGCGCACGCGCTCGCGCAGTGCCTTCTCCCGCTCCACATCATTCTGCGTCCATTTGAAGGGCGCGAAAACGTACTTCTCCAGCTCCTCTGCCGGCGGCATCGGCGAGTTCAGCGCAAACTCTGAAGCTTCGGCGATCGCCTCTTCCATCTGCTCCTCGACTTCGTCGACCTCCTCTTGTGTTGCAATGCCCTTCTCCACAAGCAAAGCGGCGAAATTGGGAATGGGATCGCGGGCCTTCCACTCGGCCTCCTCCTCACGCGTGCGGTACGCGCGCGGATCCGAGCGCGAATGGCCAAACCAGCGATAGGTCTGTGTCTCCAACAGGTAAGGACCCTCGCCGCTGCGCGCGTGCTCCACGGCGCGCTCCACCGCCTCGCGAACGGCGAGCACGTCCATGCCATCGACGACTTCATTCTCCATACCATAGGCACAGCCGCGATCGGCGATATCAAACTCCGCCGTTGCTTTCTCCACGGGAACCGACATGGCATAGAGATTGTTCTCAACGATGTAGACGACCGGCAGGTTCCACAGCGACGCCATATTAAGCGACTCGTGGAAGTTTCCGGTGTTCGCCGCCCCGTCTCCGAAGAAACAGAGCACGACGTTGCCGGTCTTCTTCAGCTTCTGAGTCAGCCCAGCGCCCGTAGCGACGGGAATGTTCCCACCGACAATGCCCGTTGCGCCCAGATTGCCGTTCTCCACATCCGCGATATGCATAGAACCACCCCGACCGCGGGAATAGCCCGTGGACCGACCGCAGAGCTCAGCAAGCATCTTGTTGTAATGCTCCTGATGCGCCTCCTCCGTCTTTGCCGCGATCGCGCCGCGGGCATAGCAGTGCCCGTGTCCTCGATGCGTGCTCGTGATCAGGTCGTCGTCCTGGAGGACTGACATCGCGCCCACAGCCACAGCTTCCTGACCGGCGTACAAGTGTGAGGCGCCCTTGATGAGGTTGCGACTCAAGAGGTCGTAGACCTCGTTCTCGAACATCCGGATCGCCCACATCTGCTTAAGGAGCTCGAGCGCCTCCTCTTTGTCCATAGCCTTCAGCATTTCTTCCTTGTCCATCTCCACTCCTTTAGTATCAGCTTGTGTCTAACTCATAGAACCGCGCCAACACCAGCTTGCCGAGCTGCTCATCGGCACGGATACCGCACACACTCAACAGCGTCGCCTCAAGCCCTTCCTCCGCAATGCGCTGCTGCAGCACGACCGCGTGCGGATCGTCCGGATCTGCATAGCGAAGCGCGCCACCGATCCCCCACGCCAACCCCTCCGGCGTGATCCCATGCGCCTCCGCCAGGCGAGCCGCGCCGACCAGTCGATCCTGGGGCGCCAGCTTGCGTAAAGGGTCCCGCGCCAGCCGTCTCACGGGATCGGCCAGGGCTCGATTGGCATACCGTAGCAGCAGGTAGGCGATGTGCTCCTGCAGAGCTACCGGCTCAAACTCAAAGGCTCTCGCTAGGGCCCACGCGGATTCGGCCAAGGCCTGCTCCATCCGCGAGCGGATCCAGTCGTCATCGAGCGCCTCGTATCCATACTCCCATCCACGGTGCGCACCCAGATATCCCAAGATGGCGTGGCTGGCGTTATGGATGAAGAGCTTCCGCGCCGTGTAGGCCTCGAACGGCGAGACCGCAACCATCCCCACCACGTCCGGAATCTCGCCCACAAATGCCTCGCGATCAACCGGGAGTACTTTGTAAGGCTCCGCGACAATGAGAGATGGGTCGGCTTGACGCTGCTCGGATGTAGGTACCGGCGACATCCGAGCAATGACAGCCGGAACCAACCCCACGCGTTCATCCAGATTGGCCTGAAATTCCTCGGCCAAGGCCGTCCGGATGTGGCCATGTAGCCGCTCAGGTGCATCGTGCAGGTTCTCACAGACGATCACGTTAAGCGCAGCTCCATCTCCCGATGACCACCTCCTTGCCAGCCCCCGCGCGATTGGGGCTGCAATCGCCTCCAGGGCGCGGGCACCAACCGCCGTCGCCATCAGGGAGGCATCGGCGACCACGTCCACCACCCGCTCTGTGTCACGGCCGTCGACAGCCCGGATCGGCCCGATGACGCGGTCCTCCACCTTGACCACCCCGGCAAGACGCAGAGTGTAGACACCACGCCGCGACAATGCCGCCACGAGTGCCTCATCCACATCCACGAAGACGACCTTATAGCCGGACTCCGTGAACAACTGACCTAAGAAGCCGCGGCCCACGCTACCCGCGCCAAAGATGACGGCTGTCGGAACGTCCCCCGCTGGAGAGGCTGGAAAAGGCGTCGAGAGAGTAGTTTCCCCTGTTCGCGAGGAACTCAGCGAGTTGCTCGAGGAGCGCTTCATACAGTGCCTCTTCTACACAACCACGACATCTACGTTGCGGTCCCGAACCTGGCTCACAATAGGCTTTGGCGCCGCCGCATCTGTCACAATGATGTCAGCGTCACCCACATCGGCGAACGAAGCGACGCCCGCCCTGCCCCATTTCGTAGCGTCAAGGAGCGCAACGACCTGTCGGCACATTCGCACGAGGGGGCGCTTGAAATTCGCCTCCGGCTCGCTGACATCCGTGAATCCATCATCCACCGTGATGCCGTGCGCGCCAAAGAAACCCCGAGCGATATTGTACCGCTCCAGCAGCGCAAGCCCGCTGGCATCGATCAAGGAGGCCGTGTCGTGATGGAGCGTGCCGCCGACCATCACGACGGTGACGTTGAGCACCCCTAGCAGCTCCTGCGCGACGACCAAGCTGTTGGTGACAACGGTCAGATCGCGACGTAGCTTGATGTGGTCGACGATCGCAAGCGTGGTACTACTGCTGTCGAGAAAGATAGCCTCACCGTGGCCCACCAGCCCAGCAGCATACTCGGCGATCCGGGCCTTTTCCTCCAGCCGCTGCTGGCGTCGCTTCGTTAAAGAGAGCTCGTGCACGCCGTACCCGATGGGGATGGCGCCCCCATGCGTCCGGATCAAGTGGCCCTCATCGGCAAGCACCTGAAGATCCGTCCGGATGGTGACCTCTGAGACACCAAACCGCTCGCTGAGATCGCCAACCGCAACCCGGCCCTGGGCCTGGACGAGATCAAGGATCGCATGACGTCGCTCTTCGCGATACATGTTGCCTTCCGTTTACTTTCGATTTCTTTCATTATATGGCCAAAAGAAATCCTGTCAAGCAAAGGTCCTGGCGATATCTCAGGGCGTGACGCTGTTCACATCAAGGTCATCGTCAGGGGCGGGCTTGCGGCCCACGTAGATGCCGTAGCCCATCACCCGCATGACCCGAGACGGCACCTTCGCTAACGAGCGGCTAAGCACTTCTCTCGACCGTCGATGGGTAAGAGCCGGGAAGATCCGCAGGAGAGGGCGCAACAATCCAAGGCAGCCAAAGCGTCTCAAATTGCCGCGAGCTTCCTCCGTCACGTCGACGCGGTACGCCTCTGCCACCACGTCCTCGAGCCCCGCCTGAGCGAGAAAAGCTGTCCAATCGTCTTGTTCCAACGACTCGCCACCGACGGAGGCCATAAACGCCCGGGCTTCCTCCGAGGGCGACTCCAGCCAGGTGGACTCCGTGACCCCAACGCGACCGCCGGGTAGAGCAACGCGCACGTACTCACGGAAGGCAACCGCGCGATCGTTGAGAAAGGTGTTGACCGACTCGACGAGGACCACGTCGAACTCGGCCTCGCCAAACGGCAGCGCGCGCACGTCCCCGATCGCAAAGCGGAGCCGATCGTCAAGACCGCGACGCGAGGCCTCCCGGCGGGCTAGGTCGATCATCCCCGGTGTGATGTCAATGCCCACGACGCGGCAACCATAGGTCCGGGCGAGATAACATGGGGTGAGCCCAACACCGCAGCCGGCATCCAGGACCCGGGTATCGGCCCCGATGCCGGTCAGGGTCACCAGCTTCTCGGTGGCCTTCAGGCTGCCGATGTGCTTGGTGACACCAAGATCGGCAAGCATATCGAAGTACTCGGTGTGCGATGCCAGCGACGCGTTGGGCTGCGATTTGCCCATCAAGCTGCTCCCTTCGCCGCGAAACCTCAGCACTTGTCTGAATCCCAGCCTTTCCAGGGCCATTATAGGCCCCGCAAGCCCCACCGCAACCCGTGTCGCCGTCAGAACCACCATCGCGGCAGTCTCGGCCCGGCCAAGCTTTGACATTCGCTTTCGCCTCAAGTAAAATGCAGTTCCGAAACTCACTATCAATATGCGACGGAGCACACTATGGACCAAACACTGAAGCAGCTTGTCGAGATGTCCAGGCATCTCGGCGATCCTGCTAACGACTACGTTATCCTGGGCGAGGGGAACACCTCCGCACTTAATCCCGATGGAACCTTCTGGGTCAAGGCGAGCGGCTACCAGTTGCCCAGCATCGACGACACCGGCTTCGTGCGGGTCTCCCTCGAGCGCGCCCTTAAGATTCTGGACGAGGACGGGCTCACCGACGAAGATATCAAAGAGAGGCTTATGGAGGTGCGGGTGGATCCAGAGACCGGTCGCTGGCCCGCCCCCAACAGCGACATTCGCCCCTCTACCGAGACGGTCTTCCACGCACTCTGCCTGAGCCTGGACGACGTCAACTTCGTTGGCCACACGCACGCGACAGCGGTCAATGCCCTGACCTGCTCCCAGGCCTTCGATGAGGCCTTCAAGGGACGGCTCTTCCCAGACGAGATCGTCGTCTGCGGGGCAGCCCCGGTGTTGGTGCCTTACACGGATCCCGGGATTCCGCTCGCCCGTGAGATCAGGCGCCGTATCAATGCTTACATTGAGACCTATGCCGAGCGCCCGCGCGTCGTGCTGATGCAAAATCACGGCGTCGTCGCGCTGGGACGCACGGCCGAGCAGGTCGAGAACATCACCGCAATGATGGTCAAGACGGCCCGAGTGATCCTAGGAGCCTACGCCGTTGGCGGCCCCCGGTTCCTGTCGGCCGAGAATGTCGAACGCATCCACACCCGACCCGATGAGGCCTATCGACGCAAGCTTTTGGGAGAGTAACCGATGACACAAGCGAACACGATGAAGGTTTCCCGTCTTCACGGTATCCGTGACCTTAGGATTGAGCAGGCCCCGGTGCCCGAGCCCGACCGCGACGAGGTGCTCTTGAGGATCGCATCCGTGGGCACCTGTGGCTCTGACGTCCACTACTATGTCGAGGGCGCTATCGGGGACCAGATCGTCACCGAGCCGATCCAGATGGGCCACGAGTTCTCGGCGTGGATCGCCGGCGTCGGCGAGAGCGTCACAGGACTCGAGGTCGGGCAGCTGGTGGCGGTCGAGCCCGCGATACCTTGCGGCGTGTGCGAGCATTGCCAACACGGCCACCCCAACCTCTGCCCCCACGTAGAATTCTGCGGAACACCGCCGATCGACGGCGTCTTCGCCGAGTACGCCGTCATGCCCGCAGAGAACTGCTTCGTCCTTCCGGAGGGGTTCACGCCCGACGAGGGCGCGCTGCTGGAGCCTTTGGGCATCGCGATCCACACCGTGGATCTGGCGCATCTCAAAGCCGCGGAGACCGTCGCCGTGCTGGGCGGCGGCCCGATCGGGTTGCTGACCGCAGCGGTAGCACGGGCCGCCGGTGCTGGCGAGATCTATATGACGGAGCCCCTTCCCTTCCGGCGGGCCTTTGCCCAGGAGTATTGCGCCGATGCCGTCTACAACCCGGACGAGGAGGACGTGGTCGCCGCGATGATGGAGGCCACCGACGGTCGGGGCGTCGATGTCGCCTTCGAGGCCGCCGGCGCCGCGGAGACCCCCGACCAGGCCGCTCACATCGCGCGCCCTGGGGGGAAGGTCGTCGTTGTAGGGATCCCATCCGAGGACCGGATGATGATGACCGCGTCGCAGGTGCGGCGCAAAGGGCTGACGATCAAGCTGGTCCGGCGGATGAAACACACTTACCCGCGAGCCATTCGCATGGTGCAGACTGGGATGGTCGATGTGGCAGCATTGGCGACGCATCACTTCCCGCTCGACCGCATCCAGGAAGCCTTCGAGATCGTGGCGGGCTACAAGGATGGGGTCCTGCGGGCAATGATTGAGATTGGGACGACGGCAACTTCAGCCTGACAGTCCCCCACCGGAAGGAGCGATGAGTTGAACAACCGAGAACGCGTGCGCGCGATTTTGCACTACGAAGCGTACGACAGGATGCCCGTTGTCCACTTCGGCTACTGGAACGAGACCCTTGACAAATGGGCGCAGGAAGGCCAGATCACGCAGGCGCAGGCGGAGCTCTGGTCTGACGGCAACCCGACGGACGCCGAGATCGCGGCGAAACTGGGCTTTGATTTCAACTGGAATAGCTGCTTCTCGCCCGCCACACGTCTGCGGCCCGCGTTCCAGCGCCGCGTCGTCGAGGAGTTCCCCGACGGCTCGCGGCACGTCCTCAACGACGAGGGCACCGTGATCCTGGAGAAGGACGATGCGACCTCCATCCCCAAGGAGATCGAGCACCTGCTGACGGACCGCGCCTCGTGGGAGGAGCTCTATCTGCCAAAGCTGCAGTTCGAGATGGAGCGCATCACCCACAGCTACGTCAACGTCGACGGGACGATGACGCGCTTTAACCAGGGCGGCCTGGAATACCTGCAGGCCGGCGAATGGGACGATCCCTACGGCTTGCACGTCGGCAGTCTCTTCGGCGTGATCCGCAACTGGCTGGGCATCGTCGGCCTTTCCTATCTGATGGTCGACGATCCTGAGCTCTTCGACGAGATCATCGACACCGTCGCCGACCTCTGCTATACGTGCACAGAGAAGACGCTGGAGCTGGTCTGTCCCGAGGGCGAGCCCGCGCCCTTTGACTTCGGTCACTTCTGGGAGGACATCTCCTTCAAGAGCGGCCCCCTAATCAGCCCGCGCATCTTCCGCGCGAAGGTGGGACATCACTATCGGCGTATCACCGAGCTGCTCAACAGCTACGGCATCGACATCGTCTCCCTCGATAGCGACGGGAAGGTCGACAAGCTGATCCCTGTCTGGCTAGAGAACGGTGTGAACACGATGTTCCCCATCGAGGTGGGCACCTGGGGCTCAAGCATCGGTCCGTGGCGCGAGCAGTATGGCAAGGAGCTGCGGGGCGTTGGCGGCACGAACAAAGTGGTTTTCTCACGGGACTATGCTGCGGTCGATGCGGAGATTGAGCGGCTCAAGCCGTTTGTCGATCTGGGGGGCTACATCCCCTGCCCCGACCACCGGCTGGCGCCGGATGCGAAGTGGGAGAACGTGCAGTATTACTGCGAGCAGATGCGAGGGATCTTCGGGTAGGCCTTACGAGGACCACGTCCCGTGACCAAGGAGTAGAATGAGAGAAGAGATACAGCATTTGGAGGACCAACTCAACGATTTCGATCCCGGGGTGAGAGCGCGCGCTCTCTCCTCTTTGATCCAGCTGGCAAACGAGGGCGAGATCGCACTCCCAACGCCCGACGAGATTGCCAATATGCACGCACATACGTTTTTCTCCTACAATGGGTACGGATACTCCCCCACGGGACTCGCCTGGCTGGCGAGACGCCGGGGCATCAAGCTGATGGGTATCGTGGATTTCGATGTCCTCGACGGCGTCGATGAGTTCCTCGACGCATGCGACCGCGTCGATCTGCGGGGCAGCGCCGGGATGGAGACGCGCGCCTATGTGCCCGAGTTCGCAGACCGGGAGATCAACTCGCCGGGGGAGCCCGGCGTCTACTATCACATGGGCATCGGCTTTGTCTCCGGCCAGGTTCCGGCGGATCGACCAAGGGCCCGCGCAGTTCTCGCGGATATGCGCCAACGGGCGGAGCAGCGCAACCGGGCGATGCTCGAGCGCATCAACGCCCATCTGGATCCGGTGACCCTCGACTACGAGCGGGACGTGCTGCCCTTGACCCCAGCTGGCAACGCGACGGAGCGCCATATGTGCGCGGCCTACGTCCTTGCCGCAGCGGAGACGGTCGCCGACCCGGTCCACTTCTGGGCGCAGAAACTCGACGTGCCCGAGGCGCGCGTGGCAGCCGTCATCGACCACGGTCCCCAGATTCAGAACCTGGTGCGGTCAAAGCTGATGAAGCGGGGCGGTGTCGGCTACGTCCAGCCTGGCCCCTCCACCTTCCCGACTGTGGGGGAGGTCAACCAGGTCATCACCGCCTGCGGCGCGCTTCCCACCATCACCTGGCTCGACGGCACGTCTGAGGGCGAGCAGGACGCCGAGGAGCTCTTCGATCTGATGATCCGGCAGGGGGCCGTCGCGCTCAACATCATCCCGGATCGCAACTGGAATATCAACGATCCACAGGAGAAAGCGCGAAAGCTCCAGAACCTCTACGAGGTCGTCGCGCTGGCCCAGGACCTCGACCTGCCGATCAACGTTGGGACCGAGATGAACGCCTACGGCAAGCCGATTGTCGACGACTTCGACGCTCCGGAGCTGGCGCCGGTGCGCAAGAGCTTTATGGACGGGGCCTACTTCATCTACGGGCACACGCAGCTTCAGCGCGCGTTGGAGCTCGGCCACCAGAGTGCTTGGGCCCAACAGCATTTCCCCCAACGCGGGGAGCGGAACGTGTTCTATCGTCACGTCGGAAGGAACCTGCCGCCCGGGCCGTTGACCCTGCGCGCCCTTCGAGAGCTGGGGCCCTCGCCGACGCCCGAGGAGATCCTCGAACTGTAAGGCATGGACAGGAGCCGTGCGACGGGGCTGTGCGCTGAATCGCGAGACGAGCCGATGGGCGAGGTTATGCAATAAGGTCTTGAAAGGAGTATTGGCTATGAAGCGATCCCGCGGCGCCAAACCGATCGTCTTTCCCACCCCCGTCTTTATCGTTGGGACCTACGATGGCGAAGGCCGGCCCAACATGATGACAGCCGCCTGGGGCGGCATCTGCTGCTCGCGGCCCCCGTCAGTCGCCGTCTCCCTGCGCGAGGCGACCTTGACCCACGGCAACATCCTGGCGCGAGCGGCGTTCACGATCAGCATTGCCTCGGAGAGCTACGTCGAGGAGGCGGATTTTGTGGGCACCGTCTCAGGTCGGGACGCGGACAAGTTCGCGCGCACCGGACTGACCGCGGTCGATAGCGACCTGGTCGACGCGCCCTTCGTGGGTGAGTATCCGGTCGTGCTCGAGTGCCGACTCCGTCACACACTAGAGGTAGGGCTGCACACCCTCTTTGTGGGCGAGATCATGGATGTGAAGGCAGACGCCGATGTCTACGACGACGACGGACGCATCGACATCCAGAAGGTGCGCCCGCTTCTCTGGGCGCCCGACGGCGGTGGCTATTATGGCGTCGGGGAGCACCTCGGGCCGGCGTTTGAGATCGGGCGTCGCATCGACGGGCGTCGCATCGAC
>CAZPJP010000013.1:0-6302 GCA_964586915.1 uncultured Anaerolineales bacterium | reverse complement strand
ATAAGTGAGGCACCGTGGTCATCATTGAACCTGAGTTCATGGCTCTGACGGAGGAATTGGACGCCGACGCGTTTTGGCGCGAGAATCTGCACTGTCAGGACTTCACGCCGGATAAGCCACGCTGTTCCCTCTCCTTCTCGCCAGATGACCATTGGGTTTTTGAGTTCCTGGACGTGCCTTCGACCCTCCGCTACTATCAAGACAAAGCCTATCGAGATGAGCTCCACCGACAGGCCAACGCTGCTACGCTGGAGCACGTGGGCAGGGCCTACTTCGACGAGGACACGTGGATCCACCGTCCTAAGCGCATCGAGAACCTCTTCGGGTGCGACTTCACCTACAGCGAGGGCAGCACGCCCTGGCTCACGCCCGCTACCGACGATCCCGACGAGTTCGCGGAGATCCTGGATCAGGCCGAGGCGACGGATATGGAGACCTGGAGCCTGCCCGCACCCTTTCTGGAGGAGTGGGAGGCGCGCGCCGCCGCGGGCAAGCCGCTGCCGCGACTGGGGACCGGGAGCCGGGGACCCGCGACCATTATGACGTCCGTCTTACAGGTGGAGACGGTCTTCTACTGGATGGCGGACCATCCCGACCTCATGCACCGGTTCCGCGACATCCTCGCGGAGAAGATGGTGGAGCTCAACACGGTCCTGCGCACCTTCAGCGGCAACACACAACCTGGCTGGTGGATCACCGACGATAACTGCGCACTCTTCAATCGTCGGCTATACCGGGAGTACTGCGTTCCCGTGCTGGCGCGGGTGCTTGAGGCGATGGCACCCGGCGACGCGCGCCGGTACCAGCACTCTGACAGCGCGATGGGTCATCTGTTGGACATCCAATACGAGCTCGGCATTCGCGCCGTGAACTACGGCCCTGAGGTCGACGCCGGCCTGATCCGCGAGACGATGCCTGAGGCCTACATCCATGGACAGATGCCCCCCCTGCTGCTGCGCAACGGCAGCCCCGAAGAGATCGAGGCGCGCGTCATCTCCGACTTCAGGAAGGCGGGCCAGACGGGCGGCCTGGACGTGACCACCGCCGGCTCGCTGGCGGCGGGCACCGGTGTCGGCCGTATGAGGTGGATGATGTGGTGTGTTCAGGAGCACTGCCGATACGACAGATAACGTGGATGACCTGAAGGCGCGCGTCGGCGTGCTATGCGCTGGCCCAGCGTCGTGGATCGCCCATAGATGCTTGCCGATATATCAATAATGTAAGGAGACAAGGATACGATGACAGACGACAAGCTTGAGCAATACAAAGCCGGTGCGGAGCCCTTGCCCGCGAAGAACAGAATCTGGCCGCTCTACGGCGCCGGATTTGAGAACCTGGGCAAGGACGGAAAACCCATCGAAGTGCCGATGCCGGAATACAGACCCGATGAGCTGCTGGTGCGCCACGACGCGTGCGGACACTGCTTCTCGGATATCAAGGTGATCCGTGCCGGACAGGATCACCCGCGGATCTACCGCGATATGCGTGAGGACCCTATCGTCCTGGGTCACGAGGTAAGCCTGACCGTCGTGGAGGTTGGGGACGAGCTCCAGGATCAGTACGACGTCGGCGATCGCTTCATCGTCCAGGCTGATATCTTCGTCGACGGCGTAGGCTACGCGTATGGTTACGAAATTCAAGGAGGCCTCTCGGAGTACACCGTCATCGATCAACGCGTGCTCAACGGAGATCACGGCAACTACCTGATCGCCGTACAGCCCGAGACCGGTTACGCTGAAGCGGCCCTGACGGAGCCATGGGCGTGTGTGATCGCCGCCTATGAGCTCCGCTACCGAACGATGCTGCGACCGAAGGGCACGATGTGGGTAATCGGCACGGACCGCGCCCGCGATGACTACGTCATCAGCGAAGGCTTTGACAAGCAGGCACACCCGGCCAAATTGATGCTCACCCACGTGCCCGCGGCGTTCGACGCCTGGCTGCGCGCACAAGCCGCGGAGCTGGGGATTGAGGTCGTCGACGTTCCCGAGCTGCCCGATCCCGAGACCGTGAAGACTGATGACTCGCCAGCCTCCCCGGCGGAGGTCACCGGCAGCGGCGAAGGCGTGGACGACATCATCGTGCTGGGCGCCGATCCCGACGTGATCGAGCAAGCCAGCCCAAATCTCGCCAGCTACGGCATCATGGCAATCCTCGACGACGCGCCGATGGCCCGTCCCGTCAAGCTGGATGTCGGTCGCATTCACTACAACCGCTGGCTCTACGTCGGCACCACCAGCCACGATATCGCCAAGGCCTACAGCACCATACCCGTCCGGTCTACGCTGAAAGCCGGGGGAAGCGCTTGGTTCGTGGGTGCCGGTGGACCGATGGGCCGGATGCATGTACAGCGCGCCATTGAGTCCAACGAACCGCCTAGCACGATCGTGTGCACGGACATCAGCGATGAGCGCCTCGACGATCTCTGCACCAGCTTCAAGGCTGAGGCGATCAGCAAGGGTATCGAGTTCATTTGCTTGAATCCGATGGAGAAGGAAGCTTACCAAACCGCGATGGCTCGCTTCAAAGAGGTGGGCTTTGATGACATCATCATCCTGGCCCCCATCCCTCCCGTCATCGCCGACGCAGCGACCTATCTCGCCCCGGAGGGCGTGATGAACGTCTTCGCGGGCGTCGCGCGTGGCAAATACGCCGAGATCGACCTAAGCGGCGCCTTCCTCAGGCAGACCCGGATCATTGGACACTCTGCCTCTACGATCGAGAATATGCGCTCGATGCTCTTCCAAGCAGAGACCGACCAGCTCTCCCCCAACCGGTCCGTCGCCGCCATCGGCTCTTTGGAGGCTGCGTACGACGGCCTCAAGGCCGTCGCTGAGACGGAATATCCGGGCAAGATCGTCATCTATCCTCACATCAAGCCTTTACCGCTGACCGCGATCGCCGATCTAGAGGGCAAGCTTCCCACAGTTTATGCCAAGCTGCGGAACGGAATGGAGTGGACCAAAGAGGCCGAAGCGGAGCTGCTGCGCCTGATGCTGAAGTGACGGTACCGGACCGGAAGTCGGCTAGGCCCGCGCCAGCAGAGGGGGCGGGCAGGACTTCGCTCCCCCCTCCGCTGATGACGTCGGAGCCGGGCTCCTTCGCGCGCAAGACGATGGTCGAGCGCAAAGGGCAGATCATCGCGCGTGTGATCGCGGACAACGACTACCCAGCGCGACTCGTCACGGATCTCAAGGAGCTTGGAAGGGAAATCTCCCAGGACGGCGGCCCCGGTTATGAGATCCAGCCGGTGCGTGAGCGCGTGGGGGAGGCGACGTTCTGGAACGCGCACTGGTCGCGATATGAGGGCAGGACGTGGCTGGAGCTACCCTGGTACTTCGCCGAGACCTACTTCTATCGGCGGCTCTTGGAGGCAACGGACTACTTCCAACCGGGGCCATGGTTCGGGCACGACCCCTTCACGTTGCAGAAGCGTTCCCAGGAGGCAGATGCCGTGGCCCAACTGCGAGACGTCTGGCCCCAGATCGCGGCGACGCCTCCGGAGCACCGGTTTGTGTCCCTCCTCCACGCCTGCCTCTGGGGCAACCGCGCGGATCTGAGCAACTTCACCGTCCAACAGCGCGCGATGGGCGACACCACCGTCGACCGGGCCAACATCCTGATCGACGATACCGCGGACGTCTGCACGTTATTGAGCGCTGGCACCCAGAGCGTCGCCTTCATCAACGACAACGTCGGCGCCGACAGCCTCTTCGACCTAGTGATGGCGGACTTCCTGCTAATTCAAGGCTGGGCCGAGCAGATCACGTTCCATCTGAAGAACCAGCCGTTCTTCGTCTCTGACGCCATGCCGGCGGACATTCGACACGTGATTCGACGCCTGCGGGACAGCAGCGTCGAGGGCGTTTCCGCCTTAGCCGAGCGACTGGATGCAGCGATTATGCGCGGCGCCCTGATCCTCACGACGGCGCCGTTCTGGACACGCTGCTTGAGCTTCTGGGAGATGCCCGAGGCGCTTCTGAACCGGCTCGGTGAAGCTGACCTGGTGATCCTTAAGGGGGACGTCAACTACCGCCGTCTGCTCGACGATCGTCACTGGCCACCCACAGCCTCCCTCAAGGCTATCGCGGTGGGATTCCCCAGGCCCTTCCTGGTCCTGCGGACGCTCAAGGGCGAGATCATCGTGGACCTCAAACCAGGGCAGGCTAAGGCGCTGGAGGCTGAGGATCCGACCTGGCTGATCAACGGCAAGCGCGGGCTCATCCAGTTGGTAACCTAGCGAGAGAGCCGATACAGCGTTGGTGGGTCGAGGAGGAACGAGACAGACATATAGATGTGCAAAGGGTGGCCAGGCGCCATCGATCACAGTAAGGAGAAGATATGAACAAGATACTACAGGACAGGATTGCTGTCGTCACCGGCGGCGCCCAGGGGCTGGGGAAAGCGATCTGCGAGCGCCTCGCGCGAGAAGGCGCACACGTCGTGATAGCGGACATCAACCTTGACGGCGCCCAGGAGACGGCCTCGGCCCTCGAAGCTGAGACGGGCCAGCGCGCCGTCGCCGTCCGGGCTGATGTGACCAAAGAGGATGAGGTCATCACGATGATCGACACCGCCGTGGAGGCCTTCGGCCGCCTCGACATTTGCGTCTCCAACGCCGGGGTCCTCATCGCCGAGCCCATCGATGAATTTCCAGCGGACAAATGGCGCTTCGTCATCGACGTCAACCTTTACGGATATTTCCTCGTCGCCAAGCACGCGGCCCGCGTGATGAAGCCCCAGCACAGCGGCGTGATCATCCAGATCAACTCCAAGTCCGGAAAGAAGGGCAGCTACAAGAACTCCGCCTACGCGGCCTCCAAGTTCGGCGGGATTGGCCTGACGCAGAGTATCGCGCTGGAGCTGGCGGAGCACGACATACGCGTCAACGCGATCTGCCCGGGCAACCTGCTCGATTCACCCCTCTGGGTCGACTCGCTCTACGAGCAGTACGCCGAGAAGTGGGGCATCACCGAGGAAGAGGTCCGGCAGAGGTACAGGGACCAGGTCCCGCTTGGGCGGGGCTGCACTTACCAGGACGTGACGAATGTCCTGGTCTTCCTCGCCTCAGATCAGGCCGGCTATATGACGGGTCAAGCCGTTAACGTCACTGGCGGTCAGGAAATGCACTAGGATGGAGAGGAGGCTATGATGGAGACCGACCGTCTTGCAGTTGTGTGGAGCAGCGGCGACCCGGCCGTGGCCCACAAGGCCTGCTTTATGTACACGCACAACGCCAAGCGACAGGGCTGGTTCGAGCACGTCACGTTGATTGTCTGGGGGCCCTCCGCCGAGCTGCTGAGCCACGACCTCAAGCTCCAGGACAAGGTGCACGCGATGGCCGACGACGGGGTCGTCGTCGAGGCCTGCAAAGCATGCGCCGACTCATACGGCGTCAGCGATGACCTCGCCGCGCTGGGGATCGACGTCAAGTATATGGGCGTGCCCCTGACCGAGATGCTCAAGGAGGGCTGGTGCGTCCTGACCTTCTAGGAGAGAACAGGTCAGCCTTGCAAGAGGACCGTGCGACGCGACCTCGTGGTGCGCGGGAACTCGCTTGACACACGACGAAAACTCGCATATAATCTTTTATGGATAATAATTATCCATAAGGCAGCAGCGTCGATCCGATGGGTCGGCGTCTCATAGGTTTCCATAGCCCAACACTATCATCAGCAAATGGAGGTCAAACCAATGGAAGGTAAGGGTATCCCACTGATTGGCGACAAGTTCCCCGAGATGACGGTGAACACCACCCACGGCAAGATGAAGCTGCCCGATGCGTACGAGGGGAAGTGGTTGATTCTCTTCAGCCACCCGGGCGACTTCACACCGGTGTGCACCACCGAGTTCTACGGATTCCAGAAGCTTTATCCGACGTTCCGCGAGATGAACACCGAGCTTCTAGGGCTGAGTGTAGATCAGGTTCACGCCCACCTTAAGTGGACGGAATGGATCCACGAGAACCTGAACGAGAAGATCGAGTTCCCCATCATCGCGGACACCGGTGACGTCGCAGAACAACTGGGGCTGATTCATACCGGTGATGCCACAGCTACCGTCCGAGCCGTCTTCATCGTCGACCCCAACAGCACCGTCCGGGCCATTCTCTACTATCCCGCCGAGCTGGGTCGCAATCTCGACGAGATCGTTCGGATGATCAAGGGCTTCCAGGTCGCTGGCAAGCAGCAGGTCGCGATTCCCGCGAACTGGCCCAACAACGAGCTCTTCGGCGACGACGTGATCTTGCCTCCGGCTTCCACCGAGGCCCTGGCGGAAGAGCGCCGCGGCATGGAGGGCTG
>CAZPJP010000012.1:0-49458 GCA_964586915.1 uncultured Anaerolineales bacterium | reverse complement strand
CCGAAAATCCCTCCGGAGCTGCCCGCCGAAAGCGTACCAACCTATGACTGAGTGTTGGCGAAGCGACTAGATCGGGCCGGGGTTGCGCCCCGTTACCCTAAGCACGGTGGTATCAGCCACCGACCGAGCGGCCCCGCACAGTGCGGGACAAGCAGGGTGGTACCGCGAGAGCAGAAGAAGATCCCACGCTCCCGTCCCTGAAGGGATGGGGGCGTTTTGTATTTTCGAGGGGTACGCAGGAGGAGAACATGGCATTCAAGCCGGTCAGCACACAAGTGGACTTTATCAAACTGGAGCACGAGGTTCTGGATTTCTGGGCACGCACCCAAGCCTTTCGCAAGCTAAACGAGCTGCGGGACGGCGCGCCGCGCTGGTCCTTCATCGACGGGCCCATCACGGCCAACAACCCAATGGCCGTGCACCACGCTTGGGGCCGCACCTACAAGGACCTATGGCAGCGGTTCTGGGCCATGCGCGGATACCAAGAGCGATACCAGAACGGCTTCGACTGTCAGGGACTTCATGTTGAGGTGGAGGTCGAGAAGGCTAAGGGCTTCGAATCTAAGCGCGACATCGAGGACTATGGCCTCGCCCCCTTTGTCTTGGCATGCAAGGCGCGCGTCTTGCGGCAAGCGGCCAAGCAGACGGAACAGTCCATCCAGCTGGGTTACTGGATGGAGTGGAACGATCCTGACCGCTTGCGGGATCTAGCCGACAAGCTACTGGAGGATCCACAGCAGGAGATCACTTACGAAGGACCCCAAGGCTCGATCACCGGCACTGTCGAGTACGTGGTCGGTCAGTTGGGTGCGCCCGAGCTGGGTGGATCCTACTTCACCTTCGCAACCGAGAACAACTACACCATCTGGACTTTCCTCAAGAAGGTCTGGGAGAAGGGATGGCTCTACAAGGGCCACGACGTGATGCCGTGGTGCCCGCGCTGCGAGACGGGCCTCAGCCAGCACGAGATCGTGACCGACGGCTACCGGGAGCTCACACACGATGCACCGGTGGTGCGCTTCCCATTGCGCGGTCGCGAGAAAGAGGCCCTGTTGGTATGGACCACCACACCCTGGACGCTCACGAGCAACGTCGCTGCAGCGGTCGGTCCTGAGCTGACCTACGTCAAGGTCAAAGCCGGCGATGGCTGGACCTATTACCTTGCTGCGGGCACGCTTGAGGAGATCGTGAAAGGTGAGCCTGAGATCCTGGGCCATCTTCGCGGCGAGGAGATGATCGGGTGGCAATACGAGGGCCCCTTCGATGATCTGCCCACGATTCAGGAAAGAGATGTCCCTAACCATCACCGAATCATCCCCTGGGACGAGGTTGGTGAGCAAGAGGGTACCGGCATCGTCCACATCGCCCCCGGCTGTGGTGCGGAGGACTTCGAGCTGGGAGGTATCCATGATCTGCCCACTGTGGCTCCGCTCTATGAGGACGGCAGCTTCAAAGAGGGCTTCGGCTGGTTGACGGGTCGGGACGTCCACGAGGTTGCTCACGACATCTTCCATGATCTGGAGGACAAGGGGCGCCTCTACCGCGTCGACGTCTACACCCACCGCTATCCCGTCTGCTGGCGGTGCGACACGCCTCTGGTCTTCCGGCTGGTAGATGAGTGGTTTATCGATATGGGCGAGCTCTACGACAAACCGCGAGAAGAGGTCACCGAGACCGAGAAGGCCGCCAGCCTGCGCTACCAGATTATGGACGTGGTCGATGAGATTAGGTGGATTCCAGAGTTCGGCTATGCGCGCGAGATGGATTGGCTGCGCAACATGCAGGATTGGATGATCTCCAAGAAGCGCTACTGGGGTCTCGCGCTGCCGATTTGGGTCTGCGAAACCGAAGGCTGCGACCACTATGAGGTCATCGGCGGCGAGGACGAGCTGCGTGAGCGCGCTGTGGAGGGCTGGGAGGCCTTCGAGGGCCACACGCCCCACCGGCCCTATGTGGACGCTGTGAAGATCGCTTGCCCTACCTGCGGCGGCACGATGTCGCGGATTCCAGACGTCGGCAATCCCTGGCTGGACGCGGGCAGTGTGGCCTACTCCACGCTTCGATACCGCACGGACCGGGAATACTGGGCGACCTGGTTCCCGGCTAACTGGATCAGCGAGTCCTTCCCCGGACAGTTCCGGAACTGGTTCTATAGCCTGATCACGATGAGCACGGTCTTCGAGAACCGCCCGCCGACCGAGATCGTCCATGGTTATTCAACGCTCTATGCTGAGGATGGCCGTCCGATGCACAAGTCCTGGGGCAACGCGATCTGGTTCGATGACGCCGCCGAGAACATGGGCGTCGATACAATGCGCTGGCTCTACACGAATCAGAAGCTTGATCAAAACCTGCTCTTTGGCTACAATCGAGCTGATGAGGCGCGCCGCCGTTTCATCATCCCTTTGTGGAACGTCTATGCGTTTTTCGTCACCTATGCCAACATCGATGAGTGGGCACCACCGGCGGCGCTGATGGACAATCCGTCCCGCCTGGAAGAAGGGCAGCCTCACCTGCACGTGCCGTGGATCGGGAATAGTGACGCGACGGTTCTGGATCGATGGATTATCGCCCGCTTGCGGGAGACGATCATCGCGATGACGGAGGGCTACGAGGCCTATATTCCGCTGCGGATCGCGCAGCCGGCAGAGGCATTCCTAGACGACCTGAGCAACTGGTACGTCCGCCGCAGCCGCCGTCGTTTCTGGGCTGCCCGCGGCGAGAGCCCGACATCCGACGCCGATAAAGCAGCAGCATATCAGACGCTCTACACCGTACTGGTCAGCTTCGCAAAGGCCCTCGCCCCGGTGCTGCCCTTCATCCCGGAGGCTATATATCGGAACCTCGTCCGCCGCGTGGATGAGACCGCGCCGGGCAGCGTGCACCACTGCATGTGGCCCACTGCGGAGCCGCTGAACGAGCAAGAGCAGGAGCTCGTGGACGCAATGGAGACAGTACGCCAGGCGGCGACGTTGGGCCACTCCATCCGCTCCTCCAACAACCTGAAAGTCCGGCAGCCGCTGGCACAAGCGCTGATCGCCACCGACCCGCGTCATCGCACGGAGCTCATGCAGCTATTGGATCTGCTCGCCGACGAGCTTAATGTCAAAGAGGTCACCTTTGTCGAGGAGGAGGGCGAGCTGGTCGCCTACCGACTACTGCCGGTCAACCGGGTGCTCGGTCCAAAATACGGGCGCCGCTTCCCACTGGTGCGCAAGGCGCTCGATGAGATCGATGCTGCTGAGGCCGTGGAGAAGATCAACGCCGGCGAAAGCCTCGAGCTGACCCTGGAGGACGGCAGCGAGGCCACGCTGGCACCGGATGAGGTGCTGGTCCAGACCCACGCCCGTGAGGGTTTCGGCGTGGCCGGCGAGGGCGGCCTGGTCGTCGCTCTCGACACGACCATCACCCCGGAGCTGGAACAAGAGGGCCTCGCGCGAGAGATCGTGCGGCGCGTGCAGGAGCTACGCAAGCAGGCCGATTACGATCTGACAGATCGGGTCAGGGTCGAGTACAAGGCCGAAGGAGGTCTCGCCGAGGCCATCGAGAGGCACGGTGAGGCGATCAAGGACGAAGTGCTGGCGGAGGCCCTTGAAGCTGTCGACGTGCCCGCAGGAGATGAGATCCTCGAGGACGACGTTGACGGCTACGCCATCACCTTAGCAGTACAGAGAATCACCTAAAAGAAACGGAGAATATATGGGAGAAAAACTGGATGCTCTGAAAGAACACCTGGCCAAAGTCGCCGATCTGCGGCATGCTGCCGCGGTCCTGAACTGGGATCAGGAAGTCAACATGCCTGAGGAAGGCGTCGGACCCCGGTCAGAGCAGTTGGCGACCTTAAGCTCCATGGCCCACGAGATCTTCACCTCCGAGGAGACTGGGAACCTGCTCCAGGCCGCCGAAGCTGAAGTGGCAGATATGGACTTCGACACCGATGAAGCCAGCCACGCGCGAGTCACGCGCAGGCTTTTCGACCAGGAGACAAAGATTCCCACAGAGCTTGTCGTCCGCGAGAGCAAGGCCACATCGAAGGCTTTTGTAGCCTGGCGAAGGGCGCGCGCCGCCGATGATTTCTCGATGTTTGAGCCCCATCTGCAAGAGATCGTCGAGATTCAGATCGAGAAGGCGGATCACCTCGGTTACGACGAGCACCCCTACGATGCACTGCTCGACCAGTTCGAACCGGATATGACCACCGCGAAGGTCGGTGCGCTCTTCGGCGAGCTCAAGGGAGGCCTGGTGCCTCTGGTCAAGGAAATTGCCGCCAAGCCCGAGGTCGACGACAGCTTCTTCCACGAGCGGAGGTACGAACAACAGAAACAGTGGGACTTTACGCTACTGCTCCTGCGCGATATTGGGTATGATTTCAAGCGTGGGCGCCAGGATAAGGCGCCCCATCCCTTCACGACCGAGTTCGGCAATTCTGACGTGCGGGTTACCACGCGCCTTTACGAGAACCGACCTCAGTCAGCGATCTTCGGTAGCGTCCACGAGGGCGGTCATGCTCTATACGAGTTGGGGAGTCCGGATAAGTTTGAGCGTACAGCTTTAGCCGGTGGCGCTACCCTGGGCCTTCACGAATCTCAGTCCCGGCTCTGGGAGAATCAGGTCGCTCGCGGGTTGCCCTTCTGGCGCTACTACTTCCCGATCCTGCGGGCCTTCTTCCCAGAGCAGCTGGAAGGCGTCTCCCTTGCCGACTTCCACCGGGCGATCAACAAGGTCGAACCGTCCCTTATCCGGGTGGAAGCTGATGAGGTCACCTACAATATGCACATCTTCGTCCGCTTCGAGCTCGAGAAGGCTCTGATGACCGGCGAGCTGGCCGTTGCAGACGTTCCGGAGGCCTGGAACGCGCGTTACGAGGAATATCTCGGCATCACGCCGCCCAACGATGCCGACGGCTGCCTCCAAGACATCCACTGGTCCCACGGCACCATCGGATACTTCCCAACCTACACACTAGGGAACTTGATGGCCGCTCAGATCTATGCTCAGGCGAAGGCAGAGATCGCCGACTTGGAGGAGGGATTCAAGCAGGGGGAGTTCACTGAGCTGCTGAGCTGGCTGCGAGAGCATGTCCATAGCTATGGGAGCAAGTTCACGGCGCCAGAACTGATGCAGCGCGAGTTCGACCACGAGATCAGCGCCCAACCGCTGCTGACCTATCTGCGCGATAAGTACACGGCTCTCTACGAGCTGTAAGACGCCGTCCCTTCGGCTTGACGCGCGCCGCTTCCGTGGCGCGCGTCAAGCCATATCCTGAGAATCCTTCCGAGACCCGGAGTCTTGGGAGGATTTTCACACCCTTCGGTTACAATCCATACTTGCATGACCCCGCTGCTGTCGCTACACTTAGGAAACCGTCTGGCATCAGGAGAGAAATCATGAAAGCGTTCGAGGAAGCACACCGCATCTTTGATCAACTCATCGCGTGGCGCCGCGACTTTCACCGGCACCCTGAGTTAGGTCTGGAGACCCCCCGTACCGCCGGGATCGTGGCCGAGACGCTACGTGACTTCGGGTACACCGTCGAGGAAGGTGTTGCTGAGAACGGTGTCATTGGCCTGCTGGAGAACGGTGAGGGGCCGGTGATCATGAATCGCGTCGATATGGACGCACTGCCGATTCAGGAGGAGAACAAGGTCGCGTACGCTTCAGAATCGCCGGGCAAAATGCACGCCTGCGGCCACGACAGCCACGTCGCAATGGGCCTCGGTATCGCCGCTTTGATGGCGCAGCACCGCGACGCATGGCAGGGAACCCTCAAGCTCATCTTCCAGCCAGGCGAGGAAGGCGACAACGGCGCGGAGATTATGGTCAAGGAGGGCGCCTTGGAGGACCCGAAGCCTGAGGCTGCGCTGGCGCTCCATATCTGGAATCACCTGCCCTATGGCCAAGTCGCTGCGACGCCCGGGCCGGTGATGGCGTCCGCAGAGGCCTGGAAGGCCACGATCACGGGCAAGGGGGGTCACGGCGCCATGCCCGAGCACACCATCGATCCCATCGTGACCGCGGCGCTGACCATCGCTAACCTGCAGACGATCATCAGCCGAAACGTCGGGGGCCGCGACACCGCCGTCGTGACCGTAGGGTCGGTGCAGAGCGGCGACGCGTTCAACGTGATCCCGGAGACCGCGGAGCTCCGAGGTACGATTCGCACCTACGACACGAAGGTACGTGAAGTCGTGCTAAAGCGTCTCCACGCAATCGTCGAGGGGACGGCGCGCACGATGGGGGCGACGGCTGAGGTAACGATGTTCCCAGTGGCCCCGGCCCTCGTGAACGATAAGCGAATCGCGCGAGTCGTACAGAACGTCGTAACGGACCTTTTGGGCTCGGATGCACTGACCGAGGTACGGACGATGGGCAGCGAAGACGCCTCGTTCTTCCTGAACGAGGTGCCGGGCTGCTACATCTTCGTCACCTCCGGGCCGGAGGACTACGAAGACCGCCCACACCACAGCCCGCGATTCAACATCGACGAGCGGGGCATGATCAATGGCGTGGCAGTGATTGTAGAGTCTCTGTCCCGGCTCATGCCACCGCAGGGGAGCTAGGCCCAAATGCCACAGCAGGGACCCTTATACTGGCTGGATGGTGAGGGATGGCTGGTCCTGTCAGGCGGCGGCGATTGGCAAGAAGGCATGACCGATCAGGTCGACTCGCGCTTGCTGAGCCTCGCCAACCTCGACCGCCCTATGGTCGTCCTGATCGCTGAGGGAAGCCGCTCCCTCGCTGAGGAGATCCTGGAGCACTATACGCTCTTGGGAGGGCCCGGCGGCGCGGCCTTCACGCTGGCCGACATGACGCGAGCACAGCTTCAGACGGCCGAATTCCTAACCCTATTGCAGGAAGCAGGCACACTCTATCTGGGAGGCGCGAATCCCCTGCCCCTGGTCAACAACCTCCACAAGACCGAGGCATTGGCCCAGATCGTCAAGGGATACAGCACACTGCAGGCCCTGACGCTGATAGGGCACGGCGCCGGGGCTGCTGCGCTGGGGCGCTGGGTCTTCGGCCCTCATCCGCCTCACCCACAAGCGATGGGATTTGGTTTTTTGATGAATGCCGTGGTGGTTCCTAACTTCACTGGGACGGAGAACTCACCAATTCTGCGGGCGCTTCCTCAGATCGATGATCGCTTGCTGGGCTTGGGCATTCCAAAAGGGGTGGCGCTGGCGCTTGGCCCGGAGGGCCAAGTCGAGACCTGGGGCGAGGGCGATGTCACAGCTGTGGTCAGCGCCGGTGATGCTGAGACGTAGCTCACTCGTCCAACGAAAAGCCCTTGACATGACCAACAGCTGGTGGCGCGTGGGCTCCAGCCCCTGCAGGCAGTCCGTTGCCCTCTTCGCAGAAACAGCTCAGTCATGTCGTTGACTTACGTGTAGGAGAGCATCCATGCAAGACGCTGACGTTACAGTTGTCGTCCGGGTCGGAGGTGAGGGCGGTGAAGGGACGATCACCCTCGGCGACCTCTTCACGCGCATCGCCGCCTATTCGGGTCTGGAGATCTACAGCTTACGCACCTACCCTGCCGAGATCCGCGGCGGTCAGGTTATGTACCAGACCCGCCTGGGGCTGGCGCGGGTGATGACCGAGGGTGATGAGGCCAACGTTCTCGTCGCGATGAACCAGCAGGCGTGGATCGAGGAACACGGTGATCTCTGCAAGAACGCTGCCCTGATCTTTGAAGCTACCCTGGAGATTCCGCGGGAAGGACATCGCGGGTATCCGATTCCGGCCGAGGAGATTGCGCAGAGATTGGATTGGCCCAGGGGCAAGAACTTTGTCTTCCTAGGAGCGCTGATATGGTTCTTTCAGCTCGATGTTGAGCAAGCCGGAGAGGCGGTGCGGCGGCGGATGAAGCATCATCAGGAATCTCTGGAGAAGAACCTGGCTGCGATGCACCAAGGATACCGCTACGCACGCGAGACCTATCCGGAGCCCTTCCCCTTTGCGCTGCCATTGCCGGAGGTTATAGAGGAACGCATCCTCCTTTCGGGGGCCGATGCGATGGTCCTCGGCGCGCTAGCGGGCGGCTGCGAGTTCTACAGTGGCTATCCGATCACACCGGCGACACCGGTTATGGAGACGATGGCCAAGTACCTGCCCGCCTTCGGGGGAACGTTTGTGCAGGTAGAGGACGAGATCGCCGCCATCAATATGGCGATAGGAGCCGCCTACTCTGGTCGCCGAGCGATGACAGCGACCTCCGGGCCGGGCCTGTCATTGATGATCGAGGGATTGGGCCTGGCCAGCATGGCAGAGATTCCCCTCGTGCTCATCAATGTCCAGCGCGCTGGACCGTCGACAGGGCTGCCGACCAAGACATCTCAAGGCGATCTCTTCCTGGCGCTCTATGGTGGGCACGGTGACGCGCCCCGATTCGTGCTGGCCCCCGACTCTGTAAAAGACTGCTATTTCCAGATGATCTACGCCTTCACCCTCGCCGAGCATTTTCAAATGCCGGTGGTTGTACTGTCGGATCAGGCAATGGCCGCCCGGCTGGAGACGACGCCGATCCCCGGCGAGCCTTGGGACGGACCTCTCGACCGGGTGACGCCGACGGCCAGTGACCTCGAGGGGGCGTATCGCCGCTACACATATACCGAGACGGGCATCTCGCCGATGGCACGTCCGGGCCTGCCCGGCGGGATGTACCTTGCGGAGAGTTTGGAGCACAATGAATATGGGTATCCCGATCAGACGCCGGCCAACCACCAGCGGATGATGCAGAAGCGCGCGAACAAAGTGGAGACCGCACGCCGGATGCTGGCCGATTGGCGGATGACCTCCCGTCGATGGGGTGATGAGGGTGCGGCCTTTGGGATCATGGGCTGGGGCAGCACCCGTGGAGCGGTGCGCGAGGTCACCAAGCAGCTGCAGTTGCAGGGCATTCCGATCGAGGCTATCTATCCCCATACGCTGCTACCGATGCCCGATCAGGCCATCCGCGACTTTATATCCTCTAAGCGCGCGATCCTAGTGCCTGAGCTCAACTTCTCCGGGCAATTCGGACGTATGATCGAGCACCGTTATTATCGCGACCTGGACGAGCTGAACGTCCACATCTATCAGCAGAAGAAAGAGCAGGGTGTGCCGTTCAAAGTCCATGAGATCTACGATGCGACGATGGACATGATCGACCAAGAGAGTCGCTTGTGGCAGACGCAACATGGAGAGCTGGCCCGGATTTTCAGCATCGCCCGTCGGAGCCGGGAAAAGGGCGAAGGAGCACGCTGTGAGTAAGCAGCAGGCCGTTGACTACAAGAGTAACGTGAAACCCATCTGGTGTCCGGGATGCGGCGACTATGCCGTACTCACCGGTCTGATGCGCGCCTTTGCCAAGCTTGGCCTGCCCAAAGAAGAGATCACGATCGCCTCGGGTATCGGATGCTCCAGCCGGTTTCCGGCATTCCTGAACACGTACGGCATCCACGGCATCCACGGTCGGGTTCTGCCCCTGGCCACGGGCATCAAGTTCGGCCGACCAAGCACCACCGTTGTGGCCGTAGGCGGTGACGGCGACGGCTTCAGCATCGGCGGTGGCCACATTCCTCACGCCGCCCGCCGTAACGTGGACATCACCTACATCGTGATGGACAACAGCATCTATGGCATGACCAAGGGACAGCCCTCACCCACGAGTCCTCAGGGCACCATCGCCAAAGCTGCGCCCTATGGAACCCAGGAGCGTCCGCTGAACCCGATCCTGATGGCGTTGGGCTACGATGTCTCCTTCGTCGCACGCTGCTTCTCGGGGAAGATCAAGGAGATGACCGAGGTGCTGACACAGGCATTAATGCATCCGGGCTTCTCTCTCATCCAGGTGCTCAGCCCCTGCGTGACATTCTACAATACATACGACCATTACCGCGAGATCACGCGCCCCCTGCCTGACGATCACGATCCCGCGGACCGATTGCGGGCAATGGCGTTGGCTATGGAGACGAGCACCCAGTATCTGGGCATCTTCTACCGCGATCCAGAGCGGCCGATTTACACCCAACGGACTGAGGCCGTGCAGGCGAAGGCCCCGCCAACGACGCTCGACGCCATCTTCGAACAGCTAAAGCGCTAGAGTGACCTGGACAGCATAACCAGGAACAGAGCAGATTGGCGGATCATTTCGCCTCAACGAACGATACCGGGCCTCTCAGAAACTGAGGCCCGGCATCAATGGCGCCGTAGTTCTGGCGATGCAGTATCAGCACATCCTATTGGCCGCGGAGCTTGGCGCCGAGCTCCTGCTCTAACCGCTGGATGATACGTTGCCGCACCTTCGTCACGTCCCGGTCTGACAGCGAGCGATCGGGCGCCTGATAGCTCAGCGCGAAGGCCAGGCTCTTCTTACCCGCGCCCACCTGCTCGCCGCGGTAGACATCGAAGAGCGTCACCTCGGTGACGAGCGGACGGCCCGCTTCGAGAAGCACGCGCCGGACGTCGAGCGCCGGTACCGCCTCGTCCACGACCACAGCCAGATCCTCGTGGACCGGGGCGTAGGGCGAGAGCGTACCGATCTGCTTTTCTGCCTCGGCCTCCTCCGCCGCCTCGAAGAGCACCTCCAGATCCCAGTCGAGGACCAAGAACGGCTGATTGGGAAGGTCGAAGGCCTCGCGCACCAACGGATGCAGCGCTCCCAGGAAGCCTAACCGCTGTTCATCGAGCGAAACTGCCGCACAGCGACCGGGATGGAACGAAGGATGATCGCCCCGCGACCACGCGACCCTGCCCGCGAGATCGAGGCGCTCCAGCAGGGCGTCGACAATGCCTTTCAGGTCGAAGTAGTCGAGGGGCTCGCGCTCCACGTTGCCCTTCTGCCACCAGAGAGGCTGGCGAGGCCCGGTGAGCAATATGCTCAGACGCCGCGGCTCGTCGGCGCCCGTCTCACCGGTCGCTGCATCCGGCTCGCCGGACTTGTAATAGATATGGCCGATCTCGAAGACGGCGATCCGCTCCAAATAGCGCAAGTTCGCCCAAGCCGTGCGCAGCGCCCCCGGCAACAGCGTGCGGCGCATCTGAGAGCGTTCGGGCGAGAGGTAGTTGCGGAGCACCACCGGCTCCCCCGGCAGCGACAGGGTCTGTTCTGAATCGGGATGGAGCCGGCCCTCATCCTCCGGATCGATCAAGGAGTAGGTGATGAGCTCGTCGAGACCGAGGCCCACCAGCAGATCCCGAAGATGGTCCTCATTCTCCAGGGAACGGTTCCTCCGCAGGGGTGGGAGCTCCTCGTCGATGAGGGTCTCCGGAAACTTGTCGTAGCCGTAGACGCGCGCCACCTCTTCCACCAGGTCGACGGGGCGACTTACGTCCAGACGGTAGGAAGGGACGGTCACCGCCAGCACCTCGGCCCGGTCCTCGACCGCGAACTCCAGGGCCTCGAGGATGCGGATCTGGTCTACGCGGGAGATCTCGATACCCAGGATGCGGTCGGCGAGGGCGGGGTCGTAGGCCATGGTCCGCGCCTCGGGGCGTCCAGGATAGAGATCTGCCACCACGTCATCGACGGCGGCGTCGGCCAGCTCGACCATCAGCTCCGCCGCGCGCGCAGCCGCCGGGAGCGCCAACTCCGGATCCACCCGCTTGCCAAACCGCGACGAGGCCTCGGTGTGGAGCTTCAACTGCTGGCTAGTACGACGGATGTTCAGAAAGTCAAAGTTCGCCGCCTCCAGCAGCACGTTCTCGCTCTCCTCGTCAACCTCGCTCTCCAGGCCGCCCATCACGCCGGCGATGCCCACCGGCCCCTCGCCATCGGTAATCAATAACATCTGGTCGTCAAAGGTGCGCGTCTCGCCATCCAGCGTCGTCATCTGCTCGCCATTCTCAGCGCATCGCACGATGATCGCGGGCTTTCTCGTGCCGGGACGAGGGGCAACCTCCGCATAGTCGAACGCGTGCAGCGGCTCACCCAACTCCCACATCACGTAGTTTGTGATGTCGACGATGTTGTTGATAGGACGCATACCAGCCCGTCGGAGTCGCAGCTGCAGCCACAGGGGAGAGGGCTGCACCTCGATGTCGCGGATCATCGTCGCTGTATAACGCGGACAGAACTCGGGAGCGGCGATTTCCAGGTCGAGAAAGGCCGTCTCCTCCGCGGCGCGAAGACCCAGGCGCTCAGCAGCCGCCAATGGATCGCGCTTTAACGGTCGATCGTAAAGCGCCGCCACCTCCCGGGCAATTCCGTAAACAGACTGCAGATGACCGAAGGGGCCCTTGATATCAAAGTCCAGGACGTAGTCGCCAAGCACGTCCACCAATGGCACTCCCACAGGGGTATCATCGGGAAGATAGAGGATGTCCTCCGCGGCTTCGGAAAGCCCCAGCTCCTTCTCCGAGCAGACCATCGCCCGAGACGGCTCACCACGAATGCGCGTCTTCTTTAGGCGGGACTTGACCCAGCCCTCAACATGCCCGTCATAGAGCTCGGCGCCCTCCCAAGCGAAAGCTACCTTGAGATGCAGGTCCTCCTCGCCCATGCGTTCGTAGAGGCTGGGCGCGCCAGTGACGACGATCTCGTTCTCCTCGCCGCCATGGTTCACCTCAGCCAGGACCAGACGATCGGCATTGGGATGGGGACGTACGGCGACGACCTCCGCCGTGATGACCTTTTCCGGATCCCACGGCAGCTCCGCCCCAGAATGACCGATGATATCGATCGCCTCAACCTCCAGGCCGGCCAGATCCAATCTCTGTCGGAATGCCTCGATCTGCAGATCCGTGACCTTGACGTAATCGTTCAACCACGATAGGGGTATTCTCATAGCACACCTCTTCTCAACTGGCTAATCGGGCGTTGGACAACCCGCAGCCTAGAACTGTCGCAAGAACCGCAGATCGTTCCCGTAGAACAGCCGAATATCCTCAACGCCGTGCCGCTGCATCGCCGGGCGCTCCACGCCCGGACCGAAGGCGAAACCGCTCCAAATGTCAGGATCGTAGCCCCCGTTTTCGAGAACCACAGGATGAACCATACCGGCGCCGGCGATCTCCAACCAACCGGTGTACTTACAGACGGCGCATCCCTCACCCTCACAAAGGATACATTGCGTGTCAACCTCCACGCTGGGCTCGGTGAAGGGGAAGTATGAGCTGCGGATCCGGATCTCGCGGTCGGCGCCGTAATAGAGGTGCGAGAACTGCGTCATCGTACCGATCAAGTCGGTCATCGTGATCCCTCGCCCCACCGCCAGTCCCTCCAGCTGGTAGAACTGATGCTCGGAGCGTACGGTGATCTGTTCGTAACGATAGCACTTTCCCGGCAGAACCACCCGGATTGGCTCAGGATATCGCTCCCGCATCACCCGAATTTGACCTGGCGAGGTGTGCGTGCGCAGGAGGCGCCGGTTGCGCTCGTCCTGCCCGGCGGTTCCCTTGACCCAGAACGTGTCCCACATATCACGCGCCGGATGGTACTCGGGGATGTTCAACAGGTCGAAGTTGTAGGCCTCCAGCTCGACGTCGGGCGCCTCGTAGACCTCAAATCCCATCTTGCCGAAGATCTCATAGAGCCGGCGGAGCGTCTGTGTGGTGAGATGCAAGTGCCCTGGAACAACCGGACGACCTGGGAGCGTGACGTCCAGCACCTCTACCTCCAGACGCGCGCTCAGCTCCGCATGCCGGATCTCCTCCAGCCGCGCCTCGTAGGCTTGTTGCAACAGCTGCTTGATCTCGTTCACACGTCGCCCAAAGGTCGGGCGATCCTCACGCGGCATCTGGCCCACCATCCGCGCCTGCTGGGTGATCTTGCCTTTCCGACCGAGATACGCGTCCTCCCAGCTCTCGAGCGCATCGGTCGTTGAGGCGCCGGCCAGGTCGGTCAAGGCCTGTTCGTGAATCTGCTCTAGCTCCTCAAATGAACTCATCGTTCACCTCCGTTGCAAGACTAACGTCAAAGCCACAATCTGCATAGCTCTGAATCCCCGACAAGGGTATCGAGACAAATAAAAAAACGCCCTCATCCCGTTGGGACGAGAGCGTAACTCCCGCGGTACCACCCCGCTTGCCCTGCGACGCCTATACACCCTATCGCAAAGCCACTCAACCCCACAGTCCAATGACGATGGGCCGTCCCGTTAACGCCGGACTCGCGGAGCCGCCTAATGAGCGCTGATCTACAGGCCGTTCAACGGTCAGCTCGGGGGCGAACTTCACCGGATTTTCTCCTGATGCAGCTCTCAGTCATAACCGCATCTCCCTGTTGGATGCCATCCGGTTACTCTTCCCCGTCACAGCCTTTGCACTATTCGCTTGAGCCTCAATTACCCCAATTATCGCCAGGAGCGCGACTTTGTCAAGCGCAGACGTTACCGAGCGCAAAAGTCACGCCGGACAAATACGCACCCAAATCAGATCCTAAAGAGTGGTTAGATACCCAAGGCCTCGCGGGCTTCCTCCTCCATCATATCCGGTTTCCAGAGCTCGCTGCCCATACGCACTTCTACGGGCTTATCCGTGAGCTCGGACGCGCGCTCGCGAACCTGGTCCATCATAAACGACGCCATCGGACACATTGGGGACGTCAGGATCATCGTGACGACGACCGTGTCCCCCTCGACATCAATATCTCGAATCAGGCCCAGCGACACGACGTCCAAACCGATCTCAAAGTCGATCACGTCGCGCAGCCCCTTGCGGATTTCGTTTGCATCTCCCTGCATCAGGCGCCTCCTATAAGCTTGTTGCTGCACCAACTATAACACAGTCGGGCTTTAGAACAATAACGATGAACTTAAATTAGAAAAACGACGTACGATGTCACAAACAGACGGGCGCGCGACAGCCTATTCAGTCAGGATCTCTACCCCGTCCTCGGTGACCCGAACCGTGTGCTCCCATTGAGCAGAGAGTGATTTGTCCGCCGTGATCGCGGTCCAACCGTCCTCGAGCACGGTGGCACGGAACGTACCAATATTGATCATCGGCTCGATGGTAAAGACTAGATTGGGCACCAACTCCATCCCAGTGCCGGGCTCTCCGTAGTGCGGGATGTCCGGCGGCTCGTGAAATCGCAGGCCCGTGCCGTGCCCCACAAAAGCCCGCACGACCGAGTAGCCACGGGCCTCAGCGTACGTCTGAATGGCGTGTCCGATGTCCCCCACGTGGTTGCCGGGCTTGACCTGCTCTATGCCCAAGTACATCGCTTTGCGCGTGTCCTCGACCAATCGGCGCGCCTCTTCGGAGACCTCGCCAATAAGGAACATACGACTGGAATCGCCGTAGTAGCCGTCCAGAATCGATGTCACGTCGACGTTCAGGATGTCTCCCTCTTTCAGAACACGGTCCGGAGTAGGTATGCCGTGGCAGATGACCTCGTTGATAGAGGTGCAGACGCTCTTAGGGTAGCCACGATAGTTGAGCGGTGCGGGTGTCGCCCCGGCCTCAACGGTCATCTCGTGGACCCATGTGTTAATCTGCTCTGTCGTAACTCCGGGCTCAATGCGCTCTGTCAGAACGTCGAGGATATCTCGCGTTAGGTGAGAGGCCTTGCGGATCCCGTCGATCTGCGCCTCGGTCTTGATGATCACCTTTCGACGCTGGTTCGGAATCAGGCTTTTGCGCGAACGCCGGCGAGCGAGATCCTCCTTCATATGACAATACTTATACTTCTTCCCACTACCACACCAGCAAGGATCATTCCGCGATAGTTTTTGCACAAGCTACCCACTCTCTCCCATGTTTGCTCCAAGTGTAGAGCCCTCTCGATCAGAGGTCAAACTTCGCTCTCTAGCCAGCAGCCTGTGCCCGGGCATCCCAGAAAGCTGCCCGGAAGTCTGTAAAGCGTCCGACCAGAATCGCCTCGCGAATATCCTCAATGAGGCTGAGCATTGTGTAGAGGTTGTGAATCGTAAGCAAGGTCGCACCGAGAATCTCCTTCGCCACGAGCAGATGGCGAATGTAAGCACGACTGAAATGCTGGCAGGCATAGCAGCCGCAGGTCTCATCGATCGGCGCGGGATCATCCGAGAATTGGGCATTGCGCATATTGTACTTGTCGGTGCGCAGCAACGCCTGTCCGTTACGAGCCACCCGCGTCGGCAGAACGCAATCAAAGATGTCAATGCCACGCGCGACACCCTCAACGAGATCCTCCGGCGTGCCCACTCCCATCAGATACCGGGGTTTCCTATCAGGCAACATCGGGGTCGTCACGTCGAGCGTCTCAAGCATCGCCTCCTTGCTCTCTCCCACCGAGAGGCCGCCAATAGCGTAACCGGGGAAATCGAGCGCCACCAACGCGTGCGCGCTTTGCTCTCGCAAATCGGGAAAGATACCGCCCTGTACGATTCCGAAGAGCGCTTGATCCGATCGCGAATGAGCCGCTTTACAGCGCTCGGCCCAGCGATGGGTCCGCGGGAGCGCGTACTGCTTCAAGTAATCATAGTCATCGGGCACAGCACATTCATCCAGAACCATCGCGATGTCGGCACCGAGGTTCTCCTCAATCTCCACCACCTTCTCCGGTGTGAAGCGCAACCGCCGCCCATCGAGGTGAGATCGAAAGATGACGCCGTCCTCGTCAATGTTACGAAGGGATTCTTTTTTCCCGTGCCCTGCCAGGCTGAAGACCTGGAAGCCCCCAGAGTCAGTCAGGATCGGCCCATCCCAGTGCATGAAGGCGTGCAAGCCGCCGAGCTCCGCGATCAACGCGTCGCCCGGCCGCAGGTAGAGATGATACGTGTTCGCCAACACCAGGATCGCGCCTACGTCCGCTAACTGCTTGGGTGTCACCGCCTTGACCGTCGCCTGCGTCCCCACCGGGGCAAAGATCGGTGTAGGTAAAGAGCCATGGGCCGTCTGAAAGACACCGGCTCGCGCTTGCCCATTCTTGGCCAACAAGTCAAAAGAAAACAGATCAGTCACGCAACTTATCCTCCGTCACTCTAACCACCACGCAGGGCATGATACCACAAAGAGGACATGAATAAATCATCGCTGTGATTTGCCGGCAACCGCCACTAACGGCAGCCCTGATTTGTCGCCGGACACGGCTTGTGCTAAAACCAGACTGCCTGCGCACAGACACGATCTCGCCGGCACCGCAATCGAGCGTCGATAGACCGCGGCTCGATTCGCGCATCGCGTGGGTTTTCGTGGAGAGGAGAGGATATGAAAAAGGGATCAAGCCCGTATCTCTGGGTCGCTTTCCTGGTAACGATCGCAACGGCGCTGGCGTGCAACTTTCCGGGGCTGCCGGGACCGAGATCGCCGGTTGGCACACCAACGTTAGAGGTCACAGGCACGCCATTGTCGTTCTCTGACGCTACCCGGGTGCCCACAGACACGACCACCATAACCATCCCAACGCCGACCGTTACCCCAGAAGACGCAGATGACGAATGCACGCTGCGCGCGGCGTTTGTCGAGGACGTCACGATTCCCGATGACACCGAGGTCGCACCTGGCGAGGAATTTGTGAAGACCTGGCGGATCCGCAACAGCGGGACGTGTACTTGGGAGACCGGCACAACTCTGATCCCTATCTCCGGCGACGCCTTCAGCGGCCCATCCTCCGTACCGGTACCGGAGACACCGCCGGACGAAGAGGTCGCGGTCAGCGTGACGCTGACCGCGCCAACCGAACCCGGAACCTATCGCAGTGACTGGCAGCTGCAGACACCGCAGGAGAGACGATACGGAGGTATCTTCTACGTGCAGATCGTGGTGCCCGAGGCGACCGCGTCGACGCCGGCGCTGACGCCGACCCCGCCGTCCTCCACCGGTGACATCACACCGCCTACAGACTTTCTGGGCGCCGTCTCCGCAGATTGCAGCGAAGTGTCCTTTACGTGGGGCGATGGGAGCGGTGAGAGCGGATACAAGCTTGAGGGACCCGATCTTGACGCCGACCTCAACACAAACACGACCGCGTACACGTGGGAGGATCCTCCCTCGGGGATCTCCGTCGTCACCCTCTCCGCGCGCGACGCCCAAGGCAACGCGTTGAGCCGCCTGGACACGACGGTGGGCGTGACCTGCGGAGGACCACACCCTGACCTTTCCGTGACCTCGATCACGTTCCAGCCGACGACGCCGGTAGCTCACCTGCCGCTCACGGCAACCGTCCGCGTGGAGAACACGGGCGAGGGCGATAGCGGCGCCTTTATGGTCCGCTGGTGGGCCGTGAAGACAGCGCCGACCAGCACGTGCAGATGGATCGTCAGCGCTGGGCTCGCCTCAGGGGAGGCCGAGGAGCTCTCCTGCACGACCACGGCCTACAGTAGCCCCTATGCTACGCTCCTGAGCGCAGCAAGGGTCGACACCTCCAATATCATCGACGAGGAGGACGAGTCCAACAACACCCTTGAACCAGAGATCACTGTCGTCAACCCTGAGATCGTCTACGATTTCGTAAATGCCGCCGATACGGCGGAGTGGGTCGCCGGGCCACCGACATCTCCCCTTGCGTGGCCCGGCGATCCAGAGGACGACCAGGGCTACGCCCGTTGGTCCAGCGGGTATCTGGAGACCGGCGGCGCCGTCCAGGGACTATGTCTGGAGACGCATCCAAAGCGCGTGGCGAATGGGTGGGTACGCGGGGAATACGGAGATCTTGGCACGCCTGACTCGATCATCGAGCCGGGTGACCATTTCCGCGCCACCCTCGGGCTGCTCGAGGGCAGTGAGGAGGGCGCAGTCACCTACCGCGTGATGCTAATCCTAAGCGAATCCGGGAGCACGTGGATCCTCACCGAGCCTCACAGCTTTGGAGATGGTGTCGAAGTCCTCGACATCGATCTAACACCCTACGCAGGCCAGAGCGCCGCTGTTATCTTGCGGGTGGATGCCAGCCAAGCTGCGACGGAGAATCGCGCCTGTTGGATCGAGGCTAGGATCCACCGGTATCCGTAAACTCATATAACGCTCGTCGCGTAGCCGTTCCCATGTCCAGATACGGTGTCAAGCCTAGCGCCCGCCTTCACGAAGCGCTTCTCTGAAACGCACCTATCCCGCAGGGTTTCACACAAGGCAAAACCCCGTAGTCCCGCTCTCGAGCCGCTCCTCGCGGATTATCTCAACAGCCTGCGGCAGATGATCGAGAAGTGCCTGTGCCGTTATCCTGTCTTCGCCCATCTTGCTAGCTGCGAGATTAAGGCACAATCCGTGGACGAACACGGCATGTCTAGCGGCGTTCCTTAGCGGCAGCTCTGGCCTTAGCATCGCAGCAACCGTTCCAAGAAGAATTCTTCGCCAGTCGCCGCCTCCCCCCCTGATATGATCACTCAAATTGATGAAGACGCGCCCGTCCGGGAACCCGATAAGTGGTCGTTCTTCCATCCAGACGATGGTTGCATTCAACATACCGCACGCACTCTGCAGGACGCCAACGGGGTCGTCGTGCACCTTGCTGACTGTCGTCCCGGCTATGTGGGCCAGCTCTGCGATGTCACAAATCACAACGGTTTCTGCCTCCCTCTGCCGTAGGATCTGTGGCATCATGGTCCCAATGTCGGCGATCACCAGGGGCTTCCGTATTTCGCCCACCAACTCGTGAACGAGTTGCGGTGTCTCAGGACCCAAGGAGAGCCCTGGACCTAGCCCTACAACATCCGTTTCCTGTGCTATGTCCAATAGAACGTCCTTGTTCTCAAGAGCAATGTCGCCTTCCACAGTCTCGTCCAGAGGCATTACCACGACCTTGGTCTCCTTGGCTACGATGGGCCGCGCGATGCAACGAGGCACCGCCAGTTGCACACGCCTGCCTCCGGCCTCAAGGAACGACGAGACGGTGTGTACAGCAACAGCACTGTGCGCTGCGCCGAGGATGAACAGAGCCCTACCGTAGTCCTTGCTATGGTCCTTTTCTGGTCCCGCCGAGAGTCTCATTGGGTGGTTAGTGGCAATCTTCAACGATGACGCATCTGTCATTGAAGGCGGAAAGGAGATGTGTGACACGTAGAGTTTCCCGCAGAGCTCATATCCGGGAGCCAGCGCATTGCCGATTTTCGGTAGGCCGAACGTCACGGTGTAATCGGCCCAGACCGCCGCTCCCCTCACCTGTCCCGTGTCGCCATCAACGCCAGAAGGAATGTCAACACTGAACACGGTCTTCCCACTCCGGTTCAGCGCTTCAATCGCATCGCGATACAGGCCACGAACGTCGCCGGTGATGCCGGTGCCCAGCATAGCATCAACAACCGCATCGCATTGGGCGAGCTCGTCCTCTATCGCCCTTATAGATTGGGGCTGCCGGACCTCGATGGACAGCCGTGATACGATCTCAAAGTTGGCCTTCGCCGCCCCTCGAAATCCTCCCGGATCCCCAAGGGTGAGAACTCTGACCAGCCCGCCGCTAGAGTGAAGTTTTCGAGCCACCACCAAGCCGTCGCCCGCGTTGTTCCCAAGGCCGCAGAGGACCACAAATCGCCGGCCCACGACACCAAATTCCTTGAGAATGACATAATAGGCCGCTTGACCGGCATTCTCCATCAGCAGTTCGGCAGTGATGCCGTATTGCTCAATGGCTTTCCCGTCAAGGGCTCTCATCTCGGAGATGGTGCTGACCTTCACGTCGCCTCCTTTACGCCTTTATCCTCTCAATACAGCGATCCGATCAGCCTTTTGACAACAGTATAACCAGAGCGACCAGCACACCAGCGGCTAACGCCAGAATAGTGTATCGTTTGTCCTCCCTCTCGACAGCTGGAAGCAGATGTGTGGCACCGACGTAAACTAAGGCACCAGCGGAGCCAGCAAGCAGAGCACCTAGAAGCGATCGATCGATAGTCTCGATGAACGGAAACGAGACGAGCGTACCCAGTGGCGTCGACAATGCTGCTGCTAGAAAGGCGTAGAGAGCAGATCTCCTTCGGCTGAAGCCCGCGCGCTCCAGAAGCACAAAGGTCACGATCCCCTCAGGGAACTCGTGGAGCACCATCCCCACCGCAGCCAACACGCCCGTCAGAATACTAACGTTGAAGGTCACGGAGTAAATCACGCCGTCGACGAAGGAGTGAAAGCCGATTCCCAGCATTGGAATGATGCCCATCGCATAGTCTCTGGAACACCTGTACTCATTGCACACGTAGAGCGTCAAGAAGCGGTTGATCGCGTAGACACCGAGGAACCCCAACAGCAGGTACCCAGGCGCCGCGTCGTGCATCTCGAAGGATCTGGGGATGATATGCATAAACGACACGGTGATGAGCACTCCCGCCGCAAAACTCATAAAGTACGCGGAATGCTCCCTTCCCCATTGTTCATATTTGCTGATCACATAGATACCGACTGTCGTGACCAGACACGCCAGGAAGCTAGTGAGTATCACCGCTCCCGCGGTGCTTGTGAACATATTATTACCTCCCTAAAGACCCTGTCCAAGCTTGATCGTCACGCTGCCCCCCGCCCACGGCGCAGACCTTGATCTCATCAGAATCCCAGCAAGCGCCCGCCCTGGTATATCACAATTGTGATCGCGCTGGCGGTTAGCAAGGGCACGACCAGGCCCATCAGCGTCCATTTGACACTACGGGTCTCCTTCCATATGGCCCAGACGGTCACCAAACAGGGCAGGTAGAGCATGAAGAAGACCATAAACGTATACGACGACAACGAGGTCCACAACCTAGGCAGATGGTTCAGCACTCCCTCAGATTCCACCAGGCTGCTCTGCAGGCCGTAGGTCATGGCTAAGGCCGGGACGACGATCTCCTTGGCCGGCAAAGTGAAGAGCAGGGCGGTGAGCATCTCCCCGGTCAGGCCGAAGGGCCGACCCAGCGGCGCCAATATGCGTACCAACCAGCCGATGGGTGTTTGTTCAAAAGACGCACCGGGAGGGACGTTACCCAAGAGCCAGATAATAAGTGAGGCAGGACCCGCAAACTCTATCGCCCGCCACATCGTGTGTGCCACCCTATCCACCAGCGCTCGCCATGCGACCTGTCCCCACTTCGGCCTACGGTAGGGAGGCATCTCCAACACAAAGCCGCCCGGTTCGCCCCGAAAGAGGGTCTTGTTCAGGGTCCAAGTCGCCAAGGCGGCAGCCCCCAAGCTGAGAAAGACCAGAGAAAGCATCACCGGCAAGGCCCGATCGCCGAAGAGAGCGATCACCAAGGCGATACCCGCACCGTAGCCTCCACTGCAGATGATCAGGGGGCTGGTCAGAATGGCCGTTAATCGGATCTTCTCGTTCTCGATGATCCGTGATGCCATCACACCGGTCACATTGCAGCCAAAGGACATACCCCACGTGAGGGTCTGCTTGCCCTGGGACCCCAAGACTTGCATGGGTCGATCTAAGTTGAAGGCCACCCGGGGTAAGAGGCCCAGATCCTCCAGCAGGGCGAAGGCGGTGAAGAGAATGACCATAGGAGGCAGCATAACGGTGATCACTGTCCCTACGCCTACAGCGAGGCCATCCACCAAGGCGCCGGTCACCCACCAAGGGACCTGAATGCTCGTCAACCACCCTCGAGCGGCACTGATCAACCTGGAGAAGCCAACTTCCAGCCAGCTTCCTCCGATCTCTCCCCCTTCGATGGTGATCCAGAAGATAGCGACGAATAGCGCCAGTGTGATGGGCCACGACCAGACCCTGTGTGTGACGATCTGGTCGATCCGCTCAGTCAGGCTCTTCTCCCGCGATCGCGGGCGATCCGCCACCCGATGAACCAAATCGTGGGCCAACTCGTAGCGGCGACGGGCAATCTCCACGTGGGCATCTGGATGCGACGCCTCTCGCATGCGCGCGGCTCTTCTCAGTACGGCCTGCAGGGCTCTTGAAGAGACTTGTGGCGCCGCCTCCTTGAGGCAACAACTTGTGAGATCTCCCTGCTCGAACGCGGCAACAATCTCCGGGTCGTCTCCCAGAAGCCTGAGAGCTACCCAATGCCGTTGCCCGTCGATGCCCAGACTCTCCAAATCCTCTGCTAGGCCCTGGACATAGCCCTCAATTGACACACCGTAGTCAACTGAAACCGGGTCAGTCTGGCGACATCCCTCCGCTACGGCAACGATCGCCTCTGTCAGTTCGGGAAGCCCTTTCCCCTCAATGGCGACCATCGGCACCACCGGGACGCCCAGGGCCGTCTCGAGGGCGTCCACGTCGATCTCCCATCCTTCTCGCCGGACCTCGTCCATTAGGTTCAGGGCGACCACAACGTCGTCGGTCATCTCTAGAATCTGAAGCGTCAGGTTCAAGTTACGTTCCAGCCTTGTGGCATCTACAACATTCACCACCACAGAGGGCTCACCGGACATGATGTAGTCTCTTGCAACGACCTCCTCAGGTGATTGTGCAGCCAGGCTGTAAGTGCCGGGCAGATCCACCAGACGGATTTCTCGATCTCCGTGATAAAAGACGCCCTCCGCTCTCTCAATCGTCTTACCAGGCCAATTGCCCACGTGCTGCCGGGCGCCTGTGAGAGCATTGAAGATGACGCTCTTGCCCACATTGGGGTTTCCGGCCACACCCACGACGATGGTGGCCTTCTCACTCCTCTTCATCTCGCAGCTCCTCCACCAAAATGGTGTCAGCATCTTCCTTGCGCAGCGCGACGGCAGTCTCCTTAACACGGTACTCGACGGGATCACCGAGGGGGGCCGTGCGCATTACGCCGATCTCCGCACCAGGAACGAAGCCCATGTCCAGCACACGGCGCTGGTGCTTCCCACTTCCCCTAATCTCAATCACCCGGGCCTGGACGCCGACCGGCAGTTCCCCGAGGGGCACAGCCAGGGCAGGGGTCGGCACTACGAGTATGCGGCGAGCAGCGGCGTTGGCCAAAGGAACAGTGCTGTCGTCGAGCTGCACCTGCAGAAACGTGGGGTCTCGCTGCCGAACCTCTATCTCCATGCCCGGCCTCAGTCCAAGTATGACCAGTTGGGCCAACAATTCCGAGGGCTCATCGTCAAGCTCCACGATACGGAACCGACTGCCCGGTGCCCCTTCGTCCAGAAGAGACCGTGCTCCGGTAGCGGGCAACTTACTGCTGGGCGCCGGGATCACGTGTCCGTGTGGGTCCCAGGCCGGGTGCTCAAGCTCAGCATCCAGTCTTTCCAGCTCCTCCGCTGTTGTATCATGCTCACGCCGGTGTGCTTCGGCATGAACAGCGTCGAGCGCCATTCCCTCCCGGTCGACCAGATAGCGTTCCCACAAGCGATGTGCCCGGATCAGATCTCTAGCACGCTGCGTGCCCTCATCCGTCAAACGCAGCTCGTCCCCAGAGTCTCGCTCGACCCACCCCAATGTGAATAGGGTCGCCATCTCCTCCCTCACCACTGCTTCGGGAAGCTGCGTGGCGTGTGCCAGCTCCTCTATGCTCACACTGCCTTCTTTTGCTTGCAGGTTGTGGAACGTCTTGAGTAGGTCCTCGGCTTCCATTCGCTGAAGCATCGTTTGAGGTCGCGACGATCGGACGGTCGAGCGCTCTTTCCGATACCGCATGAGCGTCCACAACCAAAGCACCGCCAGCACCCCCGAGATGATCAGCCAAAGCCAATCAGTTAGTCTCGACATCCGACGCTCCTTTCTCAGTCACTTCACATCCCAGCTCTGCCCCGTGTGGGCAAGAGCGAAGGCTCGTTGACCTCTGCCCCGCCGGAGCCCTCCATCAAGTAGTCAGTGGCGACAACGGCACACGGACCAGATCCCCGTTTTCGTCCTCCCGTATCTGGTAGAGGTCCTCCAGCCTTCCGACACGGTCAATGAAAAGCACGCCGTCCAGATGATCAAGCTCGTGATGGACCACCACGGCGTCAAATCCCACAAAGACCGTATCGAAAGCTTGGCCAATTTCGTCCAGACCGGTGACCCGCAGATAGTGGGGCCGTACGGTTTCGCCGTATAGGCCAGGAAAGCTGAGGCACCCGTCGAAATCTCTCTTCTCGTCCCCGGCCTCGATGATCTCAGGGTTGATGAGCGGTAGGGGAGGTCCAAGCTCCCGTTCGCTGTCCGGCCCTCCGCCCAGGCGCACTACTACGACGCGATGGTGCGCGCCGATCTGAGGGGCCGCCAGCCCAATCCCCTCAGGATGCGCCTCTAGTGTCTCCACAAGGTCCTGCGCCAACCTCCTCGCCTGCCGGTCAAATCCCCTCACCGGCTCGCACTTCCTGCGCAGAATCTCCTTGCCGTCAGGATATATGACGATATCTTTCACAGCCATAGTTCACTCCTATTCGGAAACAGACTCCCACTGCCCAAAACGTACAGGTCAGGGTTCCATGTCCAGATTCAGGAAGCTGTGCATCACTGCGCTTTCTGTGCTGTTATCAGGCACGCGAGGCCATCTCGGCTGCTTCCAATTCTTTGACAATGCTCTCCATGTCCTTCTTCGTCGCCGCGGTGTCAAGGGGTGTACCTGTCAACCAGGCCATTGCGATGGAGGGCTCCTCGTGAATCACCCCGATTGGCTTCACCTGCTTTTCGGCGAGCCTCTTTCGAATATGGCTTTCCATCTCTTCGTCTCTGACCCTGTTCAGCACATATCGCACACCTTTGATGTTCGCTTCTCTGAACACCCGGCGGGCCGCCTCGACGAGCTTGGGATCCTCAAGATGGTCGGTAGCGGGCGGTACGCCGGCTTGGATCTGATCAACCATCTGCTTCATATCCGCGGCTAACTGAATCGAGGCATTGGTTGGATCCACAACCACCAGTGCCCAATCTAGACTGGTGATGACCCCCCGTGCGGAATCCTCAATCCCCGCCTTGAAGTCCACCAACGTTACCACGTGTTCTCCACGCCGGTGTACCTTGAGGTCTCTGGCGATCTTGGATACAGGGCCGTCACATCCGGCTCCTGGACCTTGACCTCCGATTTTCCCTGCTACCAGCAGGGTTATTCCCTGTGGATTTCGAGTATAGTATTCCTGAGGTAGATCATCCAAGGACACCTCTGCCTCTGGCAACGAGGTGGGATCATCCACCGGGCACGTGACGGCACCGCCGCTGAACACCGTCCCTCCGTAGTATTCCATGAGGGGGGTTGGCGATCTATCGAGCCTCAGGGCTTGATCGATCCCTACATTGGTCGAGTCTGCATCCAACACGCAGACGTCGTATCCGCGGTCAGCCAGATCCTTGGCTAACAAGACCACGGCCGTGGTCTTGCCGGCGCCGCCCTTTCCGAATATCCCTATTCTCTTGTCGCTGAGTGCTCTCGTTTCCTCTGTCATAACGCTAATCCCTTCCTGCGGTTCATGTCTTATGGCTCGTCCTAATGATGATCAGTCACGCGGATAGAGCGCCCACATACGCGCTAGTTCATCCGCTTCGCAGCGAATCTCGGTGTAGCGTACGCTGTTGCTGCCCCGCAGCACCCGCACACCCTTGCCCGCGACGACCCGGCCCGTAACTGCAAATGGCACACCAAGCGCCGCTAGATCGGCACTTACGCTATCGATTCGAGCGGAGGGCAAGGTCACTGCCAGCGTTCCTGAGGAGATCATCCACAGCGGATCGAACTGAAACGCCTGTGCGAAGCGCGAGACGATGGATGGAATGGGGAGGCGGCGGCACCCAGCAGCACGTCGGGATCCTGAGTCTTCGTGTAAGGAAACACCCGTTGCTGGAGGACATCAAGTGAGAACTTCGACATTGGAAAGCTCCTTGTTCTGTCCTAGGATAAAGACGCTACAGACCGCGTCGTCGACCACGTCATGGATTGCAGCGTCCTATGCCAATCCCACGCCGGCGACCAGGGCTCCGCAGTCAGGACAACACCCATCCGCTCGGACATGGTTCTCCAGAATCCAGTAGCCGGAGCGCCGGATCAACGTCTTCCCACATACATGACAGACCGTGTTGGCCTCACCTTGTACGTTGCCCACGTAGACGTAGCGCAATCCAGCCTCTAGACCGATCTCGCGCGCTCTGTGCAGGGTAGCGAAAGGTGTCGGCGGCACATCGGTCATTTCGTAGGCCGGGGAAAAGCGGCTGATATGCCAAGGCGTCTCCACGCCCAACTCATTGGCCACAAAGTCCGCTGCGTCTTTGAGCTCCCCATCCTCGTCGTTGATCCCAGGAATGACGAGAGTGGTCACCTCCAGCCAAATACCCAGCCGCTTCATCACCTTCATCGCGTCCAACACCGGCTGGAGACGTGCCCCGACATACTTCCGGTAAGTCTCGTCACGGAAGGCTTTGAGATCCACATTCGCCGCATCCAAATAGGGATCGAACGTCTCCAGCATCTCCTCGGTCATATAGCCGTTGGTCACATAGATGTTGGCCAAGCCTGCTTCGTGAGCCAGGCGAGCCGTATCATAAGCGTACTCGAAGAAGATGGTCGGCTCCGTGTAGGTGTAGGCTATGCTCCGGCAGCGAGATCTCTTAGCCGCGGAAACGATCTGCGCCGGACTGGCCTCTTCACCTATAATCCGGTGGCGCTCGCGAACCATCTGAGCGATGTCCCAGTTCTGGCACCAACGGCAGCGGAAGTTACAGCCCACCGTTGCGATAGAATAGGCACGCGTGCCTGGGTGGAAATGCAGGAGCGGTTTCTTTTCAATGGGATCCACATGCTGAGCGATGGCACGCCCATACACCAAGGTGTGGAGGGTCCCACCCCGATTCTCTCGCACCTGGCAAACGCCCTTCCTGCCGTCAGCGATCACGCAGCGATGCGCGCATAGATTGCAGCGGACTCTACCCTCGGGTAGCCGCTCGTACAGCATAGCCTCTTTCATGGTGCCGCCTCAACCCCGTTCTTCACCGTGCTTGTTGAGCTTTCTCAGGTAGAAGCGGTGCGCTCCATACTCCGTCTCAACAAGCAGGTCCTGTGCTACCAGTTCACGCATGGCGGACCAGTCCGCTTGCGCCTTGCCAAGGAACTCCTCGACCGCATCCTCTCGCATGGGATGAACCGCCGTGATACTCAGCAAGTCCTCCTCGACATCACCAGTAAACGCAAATGCGTTGCCCTCGTAGCCGATCAGATATTCCACATGTTCCAGAGCTTCGCTCAACACTTGATACGCCCGGTTGATCACGTGCTCATCCGGTGGCTGCGCCCATACCTCAGCCGGGGGTCGGGTGGGGATTGCCAGATAGGCGATATCGGGATTCAGTCGGATCAGGAACTCAGCAACGTCACGTAGATGGTCCTCACCGTCGTTGAGGCCCGTCACAAGCATGGTCTCCGTCATCAGCTTGCCGGTATAACTCTCGGCGAACTCGAGCATTCCATCTTGGATGGCTGCCAGCCGCAGCGCCTTGTGAGGCCGGTTAACGCGGCGCCAGACGTCCTCTGACACCGCATCGGTCTTGAGAGAGACCCAATCGGCTTTGGCAAGCTCTGCTCTCACGTCCTCTCGCGACACAAGTGAAGCATTCGTGATCACGGCAATCTCGATGCCCAACGGTCGCAGGAGGTCAATCTCACGTCCGAGATTGATGTCCAGGGTGGGCTCGCCATCCGGCACAAAGGTAAGATAGTCAATGGCTTCCCCAGAAGCCCGCACTCTCGCGACTTTCTCCTGAACGGCGCGCTGAATGTCCTTTGGTTCGTAGAAAGTCTGGCGTTCCGCCTGCATCTTGATGGTGCGGCCTAGCTGACAATAGACACACGAATAGGTACATATCTTGGGCGGTATGTTGTTGACGCCCAGACTTCGTCCTAACCGCCGTGACGGGACCGGTCCGAAAGCGATCATCTCTCAACCTCCTCGCTAAGCTTGCTGTACATTGCTTATGATCTGATTGTAGCGCGTCACAAGGACCTCGTTTTGTTCGCGTGTGCCCACCGACACTCGGATACATCCCGGCGGCAGCTGATTCGACACATCAGAGACCCATACGCCAAGCTCTCTCAACCGCTGTGCCACATCAGGAACGCGCGATCGCACGAGCAGGAAATTGGCGCTACTCGGATAAACCTTGACCCCCAATGAACTCAACGCATCCCGCAGCGCCGCTCTTTCCGCGATCGCCTGGCGCACGTTCTGCCGCATATAGCGCGGGTTCTTCAGCGCTGCGGTTGCTGCACAGAGACTGGGCTGCGGCAGGAAGGCAAAAAGCATTGACAAGGTCTCAAGGAAGACCTCTCCGGCGACGGCATACCCAACGCGGGCACCGGCCAAACCAAAGGCTTTATCCAGCGTTCTCACAACGCAGAGATTGGGGTAGGCCGTCACCAACGATGCACAGGTGACGCCAGAGAACTCGAAGTAAGCCTCATCGACGACGATGAGGCTTTCCTGACACTCTGCGATGGTGGCCACCAAGCCGGAATCCAGAAGCATCTGACCCGTAGGGTTGTTGGGATTATCGATGATCACAAGGCTGGGCTGTTCCAACGCCCGGATCAAGAGCGCTGGGTCCAGCCTGAAGTCAGGTGGACTGAGCCGTATACTAAGCCGCTTCGGTGCGAAGCGCTCAGCAAACTGCACCGTGGGCAGGAAGGATGGACTCACCGTCACGACCTGCCGTCCCCTGGAGAAGGCGTGGATGACCTCGCGCAGCAAGAGATCCGAGCCAGGGCTCAGGACGATGTGCTGTCGAGCGACGCCCGTGTACCGAGCCAGAAGCTCGCGGAGCTGCCGCAGATCCTGTGCGTCGGCATAGCGATTCAGCTTCGAGAGGCCTTTTTGCCCAGCCGCGATGACACGCTCAGGCGGAGCGTAAGGGATCTCGTTCATGTCAAGCTTGACGACGTTCATCGGCACTTGACTTCCATCACCATCGCCTCTTTATAGCCTACCGTGACCTCGATATAGCCGGATAGCGTCTCATCGAGTTCAAGATCGGCCGTATCCACGCGCAGACAGTCAAGATTATGCACTTTATCCCGCGTGCTCACCACGATAATGTTCTCTCGTCCCACCTCCCTAATGACCTCCGGCGTGAACTGCTTGCTGCCGCGTCCAAATATGAACCCATTGCCGCCGATCGGGGTCACGACGATCTTCCGCTGGCGGCATCTCTTGAAGAGATCGAGGATGCCTTTCTCATTCACGTCCTCCCCCACCAGTTCGCCGCCGAGCACGGCGTCCACCCCCAAGAGCGTCTTGGGCAGCCCCAACCGGTCGGTGATAGCCCTCGCCGTTGTGCCAGGCCCTAGGAGATACAAGGTCGCTGGATCCATCTCCTCGACGATCTGCGCTGCAATGGCTTGTTTCGTCTCGGTCGCCGACCTTCCAACGTCGGAGGCCGCTTTGCCAGGCTGCAGAAATCTACGGACTTCAGGCACGAGGAGATAACCGTAGAGCTTGGAGGCCAGACGGTCGTCTCTGAAGGCGTTCTCGTCGATGTCCAAGACCTCCTCCTCGGTCACATCAGCACCACCCACAAAGGCATCGACCATCTCGGCAGCAGCTCGTGAGCTGAGGGCAAACGCGGCACTAAAGACCTTAACGCCAGCAGGCACGCCGACCACCGGAACCTCAGTTCCTATTGCATCGTAGACGTCCCTAGCCGTACCGTCTCCACCGACGAAGATGAGCAACTCGGCGCCTCGGCCGACCATCTCTCGGGCGAGTCGCTTGGTGTCGCCTGCGGTGGTCTCTTCGCCAATCTCGCCAACCACGTCGAAGGGTACACGCGCGTCAGCGACGTGGTCCTCGCCCATCTTGCCGGGCGCAACCAGCAACCTGATCTCGTCCCACTGGCTGACATGCGCCATAAGCTGTCGCGTCCTATGGGGCGTGACGGGAGCAGCGCCGAGCTCCAGCGCTCTCTCGTACATTCCACCATCGGTGCCCTTTAGACCGACGCTGCCGCCCATGCCCGCCACAGGGTTGACGATTAAGCCGACTACCTTCTTCACTTTCTCGAACTCCCATCTCGTGTATGTATACCATCGCAGGTGCGTTTCATTTTCATCACCCGCTGGATGCGATAGATGGTGCCCCCTACATTCCTGCCGTCAACAGCGCCATCGCGATGAAGCCTCCCCAGCGCCAGTGGGGCAACCACTTGGGCCACCCATCGGGCATCAGCGTGGTTTCCCACACAAGCTGCGCTCGCTTGTCCGCAACAGAGCGTAGCAATCCCTCAAGCTCCCTAACGCTGTAAAAGCACGCCTCGTCATAGACCGAGGGTTGAAAAAGCCCTGCTAACCGACGCTTTATCCCGAGCGGGCTCCAACGGTTGAGCACACCGAGAAGCAAGCCTTGCCGGGCAACGCGTAGGCCCTCACTGAGCGCTTCGCGCGGGCGCGACAGGAACTCCAGCGTGGTGATAAGGGCCACGATGTCGAACGCACCCGGGGCAAAGGGAAGCCGATAAGCGTCGCCTTGTATCCAGGTGACGCCGTCCAGTCTCTGTGCCTCCGTCAACATCGCCGCCGACAGGTCAAGGCCCACGGCTGTCAATTCCTCTTCACTCAGCCAGCGGGTGAAGTGTCCTGTTCCAGCCCCCACCTCCAACACGCTGTGGGCATCGGGAAAGCGCTGTAGCAGCCGTTGCAACGCGGCTTTCTCCAGTGCATCGGCCTGCCGGCCCTCGGGTGTCTCATACCACGCCTCGTAGCCGGACGCGACCTCTTCGTCAAAGGCGGCAGGCTCTGAGGTCATTCCGGTTCTCCAGGCGATGGACAGGCGTTGGAGAAGGTCACAGTCATCACCGCATCGCCTTGCTCCGCCACGCGATGGAACGCCTCCTGCAGGGCAGCAAAGACCTCGTGCTCCGCTCCCCACACTAGCGTGCTCATCTCCCCAAAGCGGATGGAGAGATCGTATTCACGAAGGACACGCACCGCCTCGCGGATACCGGGCCCGATCTCCTTCTGCCGCAGAGGATAAACACTGACTTGTGCCGAGATCGTGCTCATAGCCAAAGCCTCCTATCTCCCGATTGGTCTCTTCATAGACTGCGAAGATCCGACCGGCTAGAGTTCGCGATCGACTCAAAGCACCGGGTCCGTTTGCAGCGTCTCCGGAATCGTGGTGAGCAAGGGAATGCGCAAAGCTAGATCGACAAACAAAGGAATGAGGAAGACGTAAAGCGGACCAACCTGCTGCCATATCAGACCGCCAACTGCGGGCGCCGGAATCGCGATCAATCCGCGGAAGAGCCCAAGCGCTCCGCTCCACTTCCCCATTGTCTCTACAGGAACAAGCTCCAATGTCATCGCACTTGTGATGCCACTAGAGATAGCGTAGAAAGTCTGCAGGGATCCTGAAAGCACAAGGGTGACCGAGCTGGTGGAGAAAGCCAGCAAGAGGTATGAGGCATACCAGAGCGGTGTGAGCAGGAAGATGACCTTCTTGCGACCGATTCTGTCCGCCAACCTTCCAAGAGGGATCCCAAACACCACGCGCGTCAGGACTGTCGCCGTTGCCATCACGCCCAGCAGGACCTGATTCGCGCCCTTTATCTCGTGAGCGTAAAGGTGCAAGAAAGGCATGGTCATAGCCATTGGCAGGGAAGTGAGGGCAGCGACGGCGACCCACCTCCGGAGCACCCGATGCCCGACGAAAAGCTGCCTGAACCCACCGAGAAAGCTGCTGTCGGATTCGCTTTCGGCCGAACACGCGCGCTCAGGCTCCCTGAGTTGTGCAGCTATGAAGAGCAGCAGAAGCCCGCTGCCCGCGAACCGGATATAGTATAGCGGTCTGATCCCGCTCACATTCAGCCCACCGGACAGCGTGATCAAATAGGCTGCGACCAGGGGCGCGATCAGAGAAGCGGTGGACGAGAAGGTGACACACAGGTTCTGGGCGGTCGCGCGATCGCGGTTCCCGACCGAGTCCGCGCAGATCACACTACAGCCGGTCCCTACCAGCTGTGTCGAGACCGAGAACAAGACCGTAGCTATGACGATCCACTCCCAAGACGGCGCCACAGCGTACGTTAGTGTACAGGCGGCTAATAATGCCATAGCCAGGACGTAAAAGCGCTTGATGCCGAAGCGATCGACTAGCCATCCTGCCGGTGCTGAAATGAGTGCACTGATACCGCCACCAATGCTGCTGATGGTGCCCAGCATGATAGAGTCAGCACCGAGCCCCACTGTATAGATGGCGTCATAGGGAGCCGTTAGGTTCAGGAGGAAGTTACTTGCTGCAGACCTCGTGATCGCCACACGGTAGTTGCGTTTCTGTCGCCTGACGAAATTCAGAGCTCTGCCAAGCGCTGCTGTTGCAAGATCAAACACAGAGAATGTTTCGGCCCTTTCCACTTTGGTACTCCTATTTGAGATGCGTACGGGATGTAGGTTCTAGTCTGACTTATAGATGTGCTCGGTAAGCCCGAGTGCTGGCTTCGCCGCGGGCATACGCTGCGTGCCACCCTTCGGGCACCGGCATCTCACGGTAGAGCCGCTCGCGCCCCGCTTCCAGCAGACAACGAGGACGTCCCATGAAATCCGCAGCACAGGCTATGGTATGGTCCGTCTGAGCTGACAGGCGTGCCAGCCAAGCCAGGCCCTCTCTGGACCGTAACAGGTGATGATCAAGAATAAGCGTCGGCACATTCCTGGCCAGCCGCAGCGCTAGCTCCCACGCGCGCTGCCGCTGAGGTGCCGAGAGCGCGGACAGGTATAGTGGCGGTCCGCCCGCCAGCACAATATCAGGTTGCCAGTCGAGGATGATCGAGATGGCCTGCGCATCAAGAAGCTGGATGTCCGACGCATGCACAAACACGGTGCCCGCATCCTCGATACGCGTCATCATCACCGTGCCCAGGTGCGTACCGGGCTCGCCGTGAGGCACTGCTTGGGAAAAAGTAAGGGAGCCATCACACTGCCCCTCAGCGCTCGAGAGCTCCTCCTTCAACGCCTCACCGAGCGCTTTGCGGCGCTGTTGCATGGTGGGCGACAACCCCGGAGCTCCCTTCGCCCAAGTCTGGCTTCGACGAAGGAAGAAAGCGACGTCCGCGATCCGGAGCTGATAGGGATTCGCATCCGGCAGTGGGACGTGATCCCCGTGGAAATGGCTTAGGACGACATCCGTCGCATCCTCCAGTGCATTCTGGATCGCTCCGCGCACCCGTTCCCCAACGGCTACCTGCATTGGATGGGGAAGCAGACCATAACGTTGATAGCCGAGCGCCAACCCCGGGTCGATCACGATCAGGCGATCGTGCGTCTCCACCTTGCAGGCGAGACCACGCACGCCGAGGGATTCGGCCCCTAGAATGTGAACACGCACGCGCTCGCCGCCGTGCCGCTACCAGCGCCGCCCTCGACCACGCCTGCCCCAGCCTCGTCCCCGACCTCCGCCACGCAGACCCCACCGGGGTCGACCTGCACCGTAGATGGGAGATACACCTGCGGGGCGAGGGTAGATCGGTCGCGCCAGTCCTGCATATGGACCGGTCATCCGGAAGTGGGGACTGACAGCACCGTATGGGTTACACCGACCCCGGGCACCGCCGGTCATCGGTCCCATCCCTTCCGGTCCAGTACCATCGAATCCAGGCATCGCGCTTACCTCCTCTTGCTCCTCATCGTGAAACAAATACATACAAGCTAACGCACCATCCAAGAACACTACGCGCACTTCTGCCACGCCGATGACAACCAAGCCGTGACTCAGCGCGGCTCAGCCCTCCCTGCCGGCGCTCTATGTGTCGCCTGCAATGCCGGCATGCGCTCCGCAATCTGGTCGGCGATTGGGATGAAATGGCTCGCATCATAGGCCTCAACGCGGCCAAGATCACAACTACGGGCCAGTTCTGGATCCAGCGGCAGTTTGCCCAGCAGCGGGACGCTCAACCGCTCTGTGGTGATCCCGGCCTGGCTGGGCCCAAAAGCCTCGATCCTGCGACCGCAGTCAGGACAGGTGATATAGCTCATATTCTCGACAACCCCGAGAATGGGCGCACCCAGTCGCTCTGCCATCCCCGCTGCCTTGCGGACGATCATGCCCGCCAAATCCTGCGGCGACGTCACCAAAACGACACCGCTCAGCGGAATGGACTGCATAACGGTCAACGACGCATCTGAGGTCCCGGGCGGCAGGTCCACAACCAGACAATCAAGATCTCCCCAGACGACATCGTTCCAGAATTGCTTGATAGCATTGCTGATCATCGGCCCGCGCCAGATAACAGCTTGATCCTTATCGGGGAGCAGCAAGTTGATCGACATCACCTTGATGCCGTTCGCAGTCTCCACAGGCTGTATACCCAAGGGACTCATCCTTGGCGCCTCGTTCAGACCAAACAACTGCGGTTGGCTGGGGCCTGTGATATCCGCGTCGAGCACGCCAACCCTCATCCCACGCCGCTTCAGCGCCACTGCCAACAGCGCAGCAACCGATGACTTGCCGACCCCACCTTTGCCACTGAGCACTGCGACGACGTGACCAATCTTGTTGACCGCCTTCGCGGAAGGTGGTTTTCCTTCGGCGTGCGCAAGGAAAGCAGCACGTTCTTGTTGCCCCATCTCAACCAGATCAACTTGTACATCGACATGAGGCTCCAAATCCCTGATTGCCTCCTGTATCCTGCGCACCAAATCGTCCTTGATCGAGATTTCCTTAAAGGGCACGGCTAGCGTGACCACAACCGCGCCGTCCTGTACGCTGATTCCCCGGATCATCCGCAATGCCACTAGGTTCTGCTCTAGCGCAGGGTGCATCACACCACGCAATCTGTCACGTATCTGCTTCTCAGTTATCATTTTCCCTTCCTGTCAATTTGATGTTGAAGATTCAGAGCCGGAGGACCAACCATATGCAATTCCGGTACTCAATGGTACTCACCTTGGCCCTCTTCAATATGATGGTAGTAAGCGTGAATCAACCCAGCAATCTGGGCATGCGCGTGCTCTAGGTCCGCGACGTAGTCTCTGAGCACTTCATCTCCCACCGCACTGAGCCGATATACCCGTCTCGGTGGCCCCTGCCCACCTTCCATATCCCAGCTCGACGTAACCCAGCCCTTGGTCTCCATATCACGGAGGGTGCGATAGACCGCGCTGGGGTGTACATTCTCCAATCCATACGTGGCCAAGTTATCGATCAAGGTATATCCGTGAGCGGATCCGTGATGAAGGAGCAATAACAGCGTTGGTTCCAGAAACCACATACCACCGTGCGAGTGACGCCATTCCCGTCTGTCCTGTGACATTTTGCAATCCTTCTGAAGCGAACTATATAGGAAGGCCTTATACCTAAAGTTTAGCCGACTATACTCGAATTGTCAATAGATGCAGGATGCGTATAGATGCTATTGGCAAATAGCTCCGCTCGCTGACTATCTGCAACGCCTTCTCAGGATGTCGGGGGGGATGGACCAAACCATTGGACGCGAACTCACTTCTGCTTGACTTTTCGGATACACCTCTCTATAATATTGACAAGTTAGCGTACACGACAGGACACGACAAAGCGTCGAGCGGGACGAGTAACCGGCAGCGTGCGACAGAAAACGGAGGCCACCGGCTGAGAGCCTCCCTCACACAGACCCGGCGAAAACCACCCGCGAGCGGAGATGGGAAAGAGGGTAGTTGCCCTTGATTATCGGATCCCGGGATCGCCCGTTATAGCGAAGAGAGAGCCTGAGCCAGGGGAAAGCGATCCCCGGCACAGGAATTTGGGTGGAACCACGTGGCGCCCCGCGTCCCAAAAGGGATGCGGGGCGCTTGTCTTTGAAAATGGGCATTTGCTGATTTGCGATTCTGAAATGAAAGGAAAGGAGACACAAACGATGGAGAGTATGAGTTCGGAAGAATACCACGAGAGCAAGCTGTATCGGATCCGGCACTCGGCAGCGCACACGATGGCTGCCGCGGTGCTGGAGAAATTCCCGGAGGCCAAGATTGCCATCGGTCCCCCGATTGAGCACGGCTTCTATTATGACTTCGATCTGCCCCGTCCTCTCACCGAAGAGGATCTAGAGGAGATTGAAGCCCGGATGAGGGAGATCATCAAGGAGGAGCGCAAGTTCGAGTATGAGGAGATCTCACCGGAGGAGGCGAAGGAGCTCTTCTCAGACCAGCCCTATAAGCTGGAGCTGATTCGCGATATCCTCGAGAGCGGCACCGACGAATATGGCGAGAAGAGCGAGGAAGCGCCACAGCTCTCCATCTACCGGAGCGGGGATTTTATCGACCTCTGTCGCGGTCCGCACGTCGCGAACTCGAAGGAGATCAACCCGAAGGCGGTGAAGCTACTCAACACCGCCGCTGCGTACTGGCGGGGCGATGCGGACCGACCGATGCTGCAGCGAATCTACGGCACAGCCTGGCGAACGCCTAAGGAGCTGCGCCAATACCTGCAGTGGCTGGAGGAGGTACGAGAGCGCGATCACCGGCGTCTCATCCGCGACCTCGACCTGGTTTCCTTCCACGAAGAAGCTGGCCCGGGGCTAGCCTACTGGCACCCGCGCGGCGCCCTGATGCGCAAGACGATCGAGGACTTCTGGCGCGACCGCCATCTCGCCGGCGGCTATGATCTTGTCTATACGCCGCACATCGGGAAGGCCTCACTCTGGGAGAGATCCGGGCACCTCGACTTCTACGAAGAGGGTATGTACGCGCCGATGGATGTCGACGGGCAGAACTACTACCTAAAGCCTATGAACTGTCCCTTCCACATCATGATCTACCAGACGCAACTACGCTCCTATCGCGAGCTCCCGTTGCGTTGGGCGGAGCTCGGCACCGTCTACCGGTATGAGAAGAGCGGCGTGCTTCACGGCCTGATGCGCGTCCGGGGCTTCACGCAGGACGACGCCCACATTATCTGCACGCCGGAACAGATCGAGGACGAAGTGCTGCGCGTGCTGCGCTTCTCGCTCTCTATGCTGCGGGCCTTTGGCTTTGAGGAGATCCAGGCCTACCTATCCACACGACCCGACAAGGCCGTGGGCGAGCCCGCGCGCTGGGAGCAGGCGCAGGAATCGCTGCGGCGGGCCATCGACGCCGAAGGCCTCGATTACGACGTCGACGAGGGCGGCGGCGCTTTTTACGGCCCCAAGATCGATCTACACATCAAGGACGCGCTGGGCCGCTCCTGGCAGCTCACCACGATCCAGTTTGACTTCAACGAGCCGGAGCGCTTCGACATGACCTACGTGGGCGAGGATGGCGCAGAGCACCGACCGTACATGGTGCATCGTGCGCTGCTGGGCTCCATCGAGCGCTTCTTCGGTATCCTCGTGGAGCACTATGCCGGCGCCTTCCCCGTCTGGCTGTGCCCGGAGCAGGCACGGCTTATCCCGATCGCCGATCGGCACATCGAGTACGCAAGGCAGGTGGAGGATCAACTGCGCGAGGCCGGCATCCGCGCCAGCACCGACGCCTCTTCGTCGCGAATGGGGGCGAAGATCCGCGAGGCTCAGCTGATGAAAATCCCCTATATGGTGGTGGTCGGGGATCGAGAGGCGGAAGCAGGAACTGTGGCGGTCCGCCTCCGTAGCGAGGAGAATCTCGGGGCGATGCCCGTGAGCGACTTCATCGCTAAGGCGCAGCAAGCGATAGAGGAGCACGCGTTGGAGTGAGTCAGCCAGCTCCCGAGCGCCGGTGTGCAATACACCAATCGAAACACCATCAAGAGGAGCCGGGGTATCTGAGGATGTCCCGGCTCTGGTGGTGCGGAGATCTGTCCGAAGCTAGCTGGGCCCAAACACCCGACTTTCAGCCGCACGGCCCTCGGCTGCAAGCTCCTTCTCCCGCCTAAGCCTCTCAAAGTGCTCACGGACGTTCGACGCCAGCACCTCCGAGATGCCGGGCACCTCCATAAGGTCATCGATGGAGGCCTTCTGGATCGCATCCAGGGAGCCGAAGTGTTTGAGAAGGGCCTTTCGCCTGACCGGCCCGATGCCGGGGATCTCATCGATCTGGGAGGCCAATCCTCGTTTTCGCCGGCGCTGCCGGTGGTAGGTGATCGCGAAACGATGGGCCTCGTCGCGAACACGCTGCAACAAAAGGATCGCGGGGGCAGAGGGATTGAACCGCACCGGGACGCGGCGGTCGGGCAGAAAGACCTCCTCATAGCGTTTGGCCAGGCCGATCGCCGGCACCTGATCCTGCAGCTCAAAGGCCTCCAGGACCTCCGCCGCCATACCTAACTGCCCTTTGCCGCCGTCCACCACCAAAAGATCGGGGAGCTTCGCCCAGGCTTGACTACCCCGCGTGCCCCGCAACTCGCCCCTGCTGATCCGGCGCCAGCGGTCGAAACGGCGCATCAAAACCTCACGCATGCTGGCGAAGTCGTCTTGGCCCGTCACCGTCCGGATCTTGAAGCGACGGTAGTGGCTCTTCTTTGGCACACCGTGTTCGAAAACGACCATGCTGCCGACGACTTCGACACCTTGGGTCGTAGAGATATCGTAGCATTCTATGCGTATCGGCGGTCGTGGCAGGCTTAGCGTTTCCTGAAGCTCCGCCAGAGCTCGCTCGCTGCGATGCTTGTCCATCTCCCACTGCGCCTTCAACATCCGCAGCGTCTCGATGGCGTTAGTTGAAGCCAGGTCGAGCAGCTCACGCCCCGGTCCCTCACGCGGCACGTTCAGATAAACGACATCGCCACGCCTAGTGCGGAGCCATTGCTCCAAAACCGCCGCTTGCGCGATCTGGGCGGGCAAGAGGATCTCTGGCGGAACCGTCGCAGCCTCAGCGTAGAATTGCTCCAGGAAGGCGGTTACAATCTCGTCCTCATCCTCGCATCCTCCGCCCTCCATCACAAAGTACTCGCGACCTAGCAGCTTTCCATTGCGAACGAAGAAAACCTCCACGCACGCATTGCCGTTGTCGCACGCCAACGCGATCACGTCCTGGTTAGTCGCAGCTGTGGTGATGATCCGCTGCCGCTTCATCACGTGTTGCAGTGCCTGATAGCGATCGCGCAGTTGGGCCGCCCTCTCGAACTGCAGATCCGTAGCAGCCTTGTCGATCTGCGCCAGCATATCGTGCATCACTTCCTCAGTCTCGCCACCCATAAAGCGAATCAGCTGCTCGATGACGGCGTTGTACTCCCCCTTGTCCACCGTCCCAATACAGGGCGCCGTGCACAAGTGCAGGTCGTGATAGAGGCACGCCCGCGGATCGTTACCGGTGATGACACGATCACACGTACGATAGGGGAAGAGACGTCGGAGCAGATCCAACGTGTCGCGCAGGGCGGCGGTCGAGGTATAGGGGCCAAAGTAGCGTCCGCCGTCCCGCTCCATACGGCGGGTGATAAGCACCTTGGGAAAATCCTCATTCGTGACTTTCAGATACGGATAGCGCTTATCATCTTTGAGCCGCACGTTAAAGCGCGGACGATGTTTCTTAATCAGGTTAGCCTCAAGAATCAAGGCCTCGAGCTCCGAATCCGTGATGATCCACTCAATATCGTCCATCTCAGCAACCAGACGGCGTGTCTTGGCGTTCTCCTGAGCCGACGCGTGGAAGTAGGATCGGACGCGACTGGCAAGGTCGACGGCCTTGCCGACGTAGATGACACGCCCCTTGACATTGCGCATCAAGTAGACGCCGGGCTGTTTCGGCAACGTGTCAAGCTTCTGTTGTATCTTCTCCCTGGGCTCCATCACGGATCTATTATACAGCAAACGCCCCGGGAAAAAGCTCCCGGGGCGCTCCAAGAGTGGTCTGGGCTGGCTAGCAATCCCAGATCTACAGCATCAAGGCAAGAAGGCCACCGATACGCAGCATCATCCGATATCCAAGCTCCTCAAACACAGGGGTTAGGACGATAGCAGCGATGATGCAGCAACAACACAGGAGCAACAACACCGCGACCACGATGATGATGATAAGCGCTGTGTTGTCCTTCTTCTCCTTAGGCGGCTTTGGCGAGGTCGGCGCGGTTGTCGACGGCGTCACAACCGGTTGGTCGCCGCCCCCAGCGGCAGGCGTGACCGGTTCCGGCGAGACGGCTGACGGCTGAACCGGTGGCGGCGTCACCCTCTCCTCCTCTGCTTCCTCGAAGGGGCTCGGAATCTCCGCCTCTGACGGCGTCGAGGGTGTGATCACAACAGACTCCGATTCGGGCGACGGCGGCGGTGTCGTCACCTCGGCCTCGGGCAGTGCCGGCGGTCTCTCCTCCTCCTCTGGCAGGGGCGGTGGCGTAGCCACATCACCTTCCGGGAGGGGTTCCGGCGCATCTTCTTCCTCGATCTCCGGCACCGGAGGCGGCGTCATCTGAGTCTCTGACCCTTCCGATTCCTCATCAGTGGATTCGGGCTCCTCCGACTCCGGATCCAAGCGTCGTGTTGCGTATTCGTTCATTGTGGCCTTCCTTCCTTATCGTATCAGGCTCAACTCAAAACCCGCGTCCCGGAGAAACTCCAAGATGGGATCACCCAAGAACCAACCAGCAACCAGTACGGCAGAACAGCATAAGAACAGCACAGCAACGACGATGAGCACAATCACCCAAGGTCGCCGCGCCTTGGCGACCGAAGGCTGAGACTCATGATTCCGATCTTGCGTCATACTATCCCTCCCTCACCGTGACATAGAAACGAATCTATCCGATTGGGCTGCGCTCAGGTGGGCCACTCACTGCGACGCTGACGACGCCAGCGGACGATGAGGTAGATGACCACCCCCAAGAGGACGAACCAAACCAGAATTAAGTACGGGAAGATAACGGAGATGAGTGAGGTGACCGCTGAGACAATGTCCTCTGCTGTGCTGACAAAAGGATTGGCCGTGCCCGCCGACATCGCCGTCACCACAGGTCGCGCACCCGCCTTCACCGCGTGTACACTTCCCGCGAGAACGACCCCAAAACCAAAGGCCAGCACAGGATGGATCCGAATAGACGTCTGCGTCGTCGCAGCAAACAGAATCGCGCCCGCGGTTGGCCGCACCAGCGTTTGAACCACATCGTTGACGGTGTCAACGGCTGGTATCTTGTCGGCCAACTCCTCAACAACGAGCAAAACCGCCAACAGGACGATAATCCACCAGCTGGTCAACGCCGTCCAAGGCTCCCCCAGCTCAATCAAGCCGGTGAATTTGGCCAGCACGGCAACGACCAACATGGGTATATAGGCGTTCAGACCCGCTGAGGTAGAAAGCCCAAACGCAGATGCCAGGTCTAGAAGTCCCTCGATCATTTCGTGCTCCTTCCCACTGCTTCCATTATAGGGAAGCCAATGCTATAAAGCAAACAAAAGGATGCCACGGAACAAACGAACCCGCAGCAGGTCTACCTGCGTATCCCCTCCGGTGATTTGGCCTGGGTCCCAGAGTCCACATGCTCTATACGCAAAGGCCCCACGCAGGTTGCAGAGGGAGAGCTCACCAGTTGATAGGCTCGAGGTGATGCCGTTCCAGATAGCCGTTGGTTTTGGAAAAGTGCCCGCAGCCAAAGAATCCCCGATAGGCGGAGAGTGGCGAGGGATGTGGGGCCTCCAGGATGAGATGGCGCTCGCCATCGATCAACGCCCGCTTTGATTGAGCATAGCGCCCCCACAGCATAAAGACGAGGTGGTCACACTGTTGACTAAGCTCTGCGATGATCGCATCGGTGAGGGCGATCCACCCCAGGGCCTGGTGCGAACCGGCCTCGCCCGCCTCGACCGTCAAGCTGGCATTGAGGAGCAAGAGGCCCTGCCGAGCCCATCGGGTCAGGTCCGTTGACATCGACGAAGCAGGCGGAGTACCCTCATAAATATCGTTCACAACCTCCTTGAAGACATTCCGCAACGATGGCGGCGGCGCCACACCGTCCGGCACCGAAAAAGCCAGGCCGTGCGCCTGACCCGCCCCGTGATATGGATCCTGTCCCACGATCACGACCTTCACGGCGGCGAACGGGGTCACAGCTAAGGCATAGAACTCGAGCCCCTTTGGCGGATAAACCGTCCGTGTCCTCCGCATCTCGTCGACCTTGGCAAGCACGGCCAGGTGATATCCATCCGCCATCATAGGCACGGCGGACGTCCAAGAGGAGAGGTCTGGGGGTGAGTCTGAGATTGAATCGATTGGCGACGCGGTCACAGATCTAGCGCTCCTCTCACAAAGACAGTCGAAACCAGTTTCTGGTGACACACAGTTTCATTGTAGTCAAAACACAGTAAAATCCGAGCACATACAGCACAGACCCTATGGCAAGGAGTTAGCTCAGCGTGACCAAACTCGCAGATAGAGTCAACCGGATCTCCCCTTCGATGACATTCGCCATCTCCAGCAAAGCCAAGATGCTGAAAGCGCAGGGCATGGATGTCTGCGACTTCAGCGTGGGCGAGCCCGACTTCGTGACCCCCTCGTTTATGCGAGACGCTGCCAAGAGAGCGCTCGACGAGGGCAAGACCAAATACTCGCCAACAGCTGGGTTATCCGAGCTACGCGCGTGCATCGCCGAGAAACTACGCATTGAGAACAACCTGCGTTACACGCCTGAGCAGGTGCTAGTCACCGCCGGAGCCAAGCAGGCGCTGTTCAACACAATGCTGGTGCTCCTCAACCCCGGAGCCGAAGTGCTGATTCCAACGCCAGCCTGGGTCACCTATCCAGAGATCGTAAAGGTGACGGGCGCTAAGCCGATCTTCCTGGAGACCGACGAGATCACAGGCTTCAAGATCACGCCGTCGCAGTTGACCGCTGCCATCACCGACAAGACGCGGGCTCTGATCCTGAACACTCCATCGAATCCGACCGGCGCCGTCTACAGCCGTCGAGAGATCGAAGCGTTGGCAGAGGTCGTGATCGCGCACGAGATTCTCGTGGTTGCCGACGAGATCTACGAAAAGCTGATCTACGACGGCACGCAGCACTTTAGCATCGGAAGCCTGGGGCCGGAGATCCTCGATCTCACGATCACCTGCAACGGCTTCAGTAAAGCGTATGCCGCGACCGGCTGGCGCCTTGGCTACGCTGCCGGTCCCCTGCCCGTGATCAAGGCCGCTACAGCGATCCAGTCCCATAGCACCTCGGGCGCCAATACCTTCGCCCAGTTTGGTGCGCTGGCAGCGCTTAGCGCGTCACAGGAGGCGGTCGAGGCGATGCGCGCGGTCTTCCAGGATCGTCGCGACCTGATCGTAGCAGGGCTCCGGAAGATTCCTAGCCTCACCTGTGAGACCCCTCGCGGAGCATTCTACGTCTTTCCGAATATCAGCGCCACCGGCCTGGACTCAATGACCTTCTGCGAGAAATTGCTGGAGCGCGCGCAGGTCGCTGCCGTGCCGGGGGTGGCCTTCGGCGCCGACACCCATGTGCGCTTCTCCTATGCGACCGATAGGGCGACCCTTAGCGAGGGCCTGGGGCGTATAGACAGCTTCATGAAAACGCTCTAGGACCCGCGAGGCTGAGGAGATCAAAAAACCCAAGACAGCATCGAGAAGACGATCTGCTGCAACAGACGCAACAGGAAGAACGCGATCAAGGGCGACAGGTCGATCCCACCCAACGGAGGAAGCGCACGCCGGATGGGTGCCAACACAGGTTCGGTGATGGTCCAAAGAAAACGCATCACACGACCGCCGTAGGGTACCCGAATCCAGGAGAAGAGCACGCGCACGAACAGCGCCAGCCCATAGAGATCGAAGAGCAATCTGAGCACGTGCTGGACTATACCGCCGATGCTGCTTAGGGGCCGCGCGACCCAGGCCGGAACTAGGATGACCAGCTGCAGTCCCCAGACGACCAGGGTCCGAACCGCCCAGAGGACGACGACAGCGGCGATGGAGCTGAGCATGTCGGAGCGAGGCGCGCCGGCCCCACGATAGGAAGGGATTCCCAGCAGCCGGTCGGTCAGATCCAGAATCGGATCGGTCAACGCGACGATAACCTGCAGCACGGGATGGGACCATCGCATCCCGAAGATCTGCAGCACGGCGCGCAGCACAAGCAGCAGTCCCGCGACGCCAAAGACGAAATCCAACGCCCGCATAACCAATCCGATCGTTATCGTCATCTCGCTCCCAGATTTATCTCTATTCGCCCATACGGGACTTGAGCTGTCGCCGCTAAGTGCGCGGGCCGCTGCTAAGCACGCGGGCCGCTGCTAAGCACGCGGACCGAAAATGGCGCGTCCTACCCGTACCAAGGTAGCGCCTTCCTCTACAGCAATCTCAAAGTTATCCGTCATCCCCATCGAGAGATGGCACCAACTCACGTCCGGACACTCCTCGGCGAGTGCATCGCGAAGACCCCGCAGCGATGCGAAAATAGGTCGTACCGCCTCGGGGTCCTCAGCAATCGGAGCAACCGTCATCAACCCCTCAAGTCGCAACCCCGGCAGGTCTAGCAGGGACCTCACTTCAGAGAATAGGGCCTCGCGCACGTCCATCTCCTCTTCCCAACCGGACGCTGCGTACCCGTACTTGCTCTCCTCACCCGAGACGTTGCACTCCAGCAAGACGGGGATCTCACGATCAGCATCCATCGCCAAACGGCTAAGCCGTCGAGCGACCTTGAGACGATCTATCGAGTGGACCATGTCGAAATAGGTCGCGACCATATCCGTCTTCCGGCTCTGGATATGGCCGATCATGTGCCAGATTGGCATGTGCCAGCGTGGCATGGGCCGTATTGGAACGGTTGCCGACGGGATAGCGCTCCCTTCTTCAGGCAGATCTGCCGGGGGCCCCTCAGCGGCTAGATGTTGCGCAGCCAAGTGCCGCATGACCTCAGGGATCTTCCACGCACCCTCCTCGGGGCGGTTCTCGCCGAAGTGACGCTGGCCGGCTTCCAGGGCCTCCAGCACAGCGGTCACCGGAAAGGTCTTGGTGACCGCGACAAGCCACACGTCCGCAGGATCCCGGCCTGCACGGAGCGCTGCATCCGCGATGCGCTCGCGTACCTCTCGCAGATTATCGGCAACCTTCGTCGTTGCGTTCATTGTCTCAGGTTACGCCCTCCCAGTCCCACATCACCAACGCACACGGCGGTCAACGTAGTCGCGCCCATACCCCCTTGACGGAGGTTGCCGATCTCGGCGCCGAAAGACCGGCATCAAGGCCATACCGGCCACGAAGCCCCCAATGTGCGCCCACCAGGCCGTCCCACCGGTCTGCATCACAACGTTGAGCGTCGCTAAGCCGTTCAGGAACTGCACGAGGAACCATCCGCCTAGCACGATGACCGCCGGCAGCCAGATGATGCGAATGAAATAGAAGACGGGCACCAGCGTGCTTACCCGCGCGTTGGGGTAGAGTAGCAGATAAGCGCCCAAGACGCCGGCGATCGCTCCACTAGCGCCAATCATTGGGATATCAGCGCGGGGTGCCGCGGCCACCTGAAGGAGGCTCGCGATGATACCACAGAGTGTGTAGAAGACGAAGAAGCGGAAGCGCCCCATCCGATCCTCGACGTTATCCCCGAAAATCCACAGATACCACATATTGCCGATGAGGTGTGCCCAGCCACCGTGGAGATACATCGAGGAGAGCAGGGTGAGGAGCACCAGCGGATTCTGCCACTCCGTGGTGAGCCGGGCCGGAATCACCCCGAAGAGCGTCGTGACAGCATTGGCGGCCGGACCCAGCATCGCCTCAAAGATAAAGATCACGACATTGACCGCGATGATGACGATCGTCACCAGCGGAAAGTGCCGCGAAGGTATGTCATCCCGCAACGGAAACATCGGAAGGCGTCTCTCCTTATCCGCTTGCCCAGGCTAGCGCCCACGCCGGGAACCAGACGGCACGCCCAATCCCAAAGCCGTAGCGCAACGCCAACGAGGCGATGAAGATCAGCACGCTCCCCGCGATCAGCACGTAGTCGCGGGGAGCATAGGTGAGCTCGTGGACCCAGGTACGCTCGCGCATCCCGAAGCAACGCAGGTCCATCGCATTTGTGATATCCTCCCCACTGAGGATCGCGTTCATCGTCACCGGCACGACAAGCGGGGCCATCTTCCGAATCTGAGCAATGACCCCTCCTTCCAGCTTCTCTACCTCGTATCCGCGCGCCTTCTGGGCATCGAGCGTCGTATTGAAATCCCGGGCCAGCGTGGGGACAAAGCGGAAAGCCAGATCCATTGAGAACGCAAAGCGATCGGGCAACCCCATCGCCTGGAACGTCGCGCCGTAATGCCGCGGATTCATCGTATAAGGGACGATCAGAAAGAGACCCGAGATCGACACCATACGCACGACCTGCGCGATCGCAAACCAGATGCGCTCCACAGTGATCGTCGGGTGGATGTTCAGGCCCAGGATCTCAAACTCGGTCCGCCACACGATATGCCCACCCCGCAGCACCTCCTCCGGCCCGCCCCGTCCGGTGAAGAGTGTATTGAGGGCCACGATCCCCACGACGAAGATCAGGATGAACATCCACGCCCGCTTCGTCTCGGCCCAGGTGACCCGAGCCAATACATACTGGATGATCACGACGGCAAAGAAAAACAACAGAAAACGGAGGTCCCAGAATTGAGTCAGGGCGAACAGAATAAGAAAAGAAAAGATCCACCGCGCGCGTGGATCGAATTTCTCCACGACGCTGTTGCGCGGTCGATAACTCCAAGTGACGAGCATAGTTCCTCGCGAAAGGTGTGCCGGCCCCGCTAATGTCAGCGGGGCCGGGGGTCACAATGAGGGCTAGCGCCCCGATCTCGACACAACCGCATCATACGCAACCATAAGGATCGGTACCAGCACCAACCCATTGATTGCGTTGCTCAGTGCAGATGGGAGCCAGTAGCCGACGATGGCGGTGCGCAGGTCGATACCACCAAGTGGTATCTCCAACAGCGATGGGACCAGCATCCCCACAGCTGCAGCGATCACGACGAGGATCTCTGCTTTGATGATGGTGTTGGTCTCTTTGTAGGACGTGATGCCCAATGCCATAAGGCCGGGGATCAAGCCCATCAACCCGTTCCCCAGGTCCCAATACCACCAGAACCCGAAGCCCGAGAGGAAATCTCCAATCACGTTGCCCAGGAAGCCGGAGATAAAGCCGACAACAGGGCCAAACGCGATGCCAAAGAACATAGGGATAGCCACCGCCGGACGCAAGGTTATGTTGCCCGCAGCCGGAAGACCGATGAAGTTGGTGACCCATGACAACACCCCGTAGAGCGCTGCACCAATAGCAGCGTACACGACCTCACGGGTGCCGAATGCCCAAAGCGATTTCTTCTCTTCCATGGTGCGCCTCCTGATGAATGAATACAGAAAAGGAAAGTAACCGTCCAGGGTCCATCCAACGTCTTGAGCCGGTGCACCTCCTTCCTGTGGCTAAGGTTACGCTAGGCGAATCAGTCAACCGCGTGCGCCAGCGACTCCGCGCGCATAAATCCATCTGTCTGCGACAGCTTCTCCAGATTCAGCTGCAGGAGCGATGTGGGCACGATGCGACAACGGCGCAGCAGCTCTTCGTCCTGGAAGACCTCTTGTGGTGGACCGTCTGCGACCACATTGCCATCGTGCAGAAGTAGCACGCGATTGGCGTAGCTGATGGCCAGATCAAGATCGTGCGTGATGAAGACAATCGCATCGAATCCAGGCATCTGGAGAATCGCATCCATAAACGCCATATAATTCCAGTAGTCCTGCCCCGCCGTGGGCTCATCCATCATCAAGATGCGCGAGCGCATCGCCAGCACGGCGGCGATGCTGATGCGCTTCTGCTGTCCGAAGGAAAGCGCCAGCGGCGGCGAGTCGGAGTATTCGCTCATGTTCATGACATCGAGCGCCCACGTGATATCCTGCTCGATCTGTGCCTGGTCGTAGCCCAGATTCCGTGGCCCAAAAGCGAGCTCTTCCCTCACGGTCGGAGCGAAGAGCATCTTGGAGGGGCTCTGAAAGACATAGCCTACGGTTCTTGCAGCCTGTGCCACGGAGATCTCACGTGTCTCTTTGCCCTCCAATGACACTTGGCCCTCCGTCGGCTTGAGCAGGCCCAGCGCGTGCTTTACTAACGTCGTCTTGCCAGCGCCGTTAGCCCCTAGAATCGCGATGACGTCGCCTTTCCGGATGGTGAAATTCACGCCGTGGAGCACCTCCTCCAATGACGGATCGTACCGGAAGTGAACACCCTCGAATGAAACTAGCGGCTCCTGACCATCCGGCTTCACCCCCAACTCAAAGGCCGGTGGTGGCTGATCCTTAGCACGCTCGTAGACGACAGACGCCGGAAGCTTCACCTCATGATAATCCACCTCCTGCATCATGCCCTTGGGGTCGCCTTGATAGGCGGCTCTTCCCTCACGCATATAGAGCACGCTGTCGGGCTCAATGCGCAGCACGTCGTCCACACGATGCTCAACAAGCATAATCGCGACGCCCTCATCTGCCAGGCGCCGAAAGAGATTCAGAGCTTCACGGGCGGAGGCGCTATCGAGACTGGCCAAGGGTTCATCGAGAAGCAGCACCTGAGGCTGCATCGCCAGCGCACCGGCCAAGGCCACCTTCTGTTTCTCGCCACCCGACAAACTGAAGGTCTCGCGATCGCGCAGGTGTAAAATCCCTAAGTAGTCGAGCGTCTCATCCACGCGCGCTAAAATCTCCTGCCGGGGCATCCCCAGATTCTCCAGCCCAAACGCGACTTCGTTCAATACGTAACTACCCACAATCTGGCGCTCCGGATCCTGGAGCAGCGTGCCCACTCTCTGAGAGAGCTGGGCCATCTTCAGCTTGCGAGCTTCTTGACCGAACACCCGGATGTCGCCATGTAGCTCGCCACGATAACTTCGAGGAATCAGGCCGTTGATGCAGCGGATGAG
>CAZPJP010000011.1:41883-49494 GCA_964586915.1 uncultured Anaerolineales bacterium | reverse complement strand
AATGGAGTCGTCAATGCCAAGATACCTTGTCAGCCCAGAGGAGGTCGAGCCCCAGGTCTTTGACTGGGGCAATCTCAAGTTGCTCAGTGCCCCGGGTGGAACCGGCGCCGAGAAGTTCAGCGCTGGTATCGTCCTGTTAGCTCCCGGTAAGGGCCATACCACTCACGCCCACCCCGACGTCGAGGAGATCCTCTATGTCGTCTCCGGCTACGGCACCCAAACGGTGGCGGGGGAGACTAAGGCGCTCGAGCCGGGGATGATGGTCTTCATTCCGGAGGGTGTCGAGCACAGCACCGTCAACACCGGCTGGGAGATGCTCAAGCTCGTCGCGATCTATGCGCCGCCGGGTCCCGAGGTAGCGCTTCGCGAGATGCCTGAGTGCACCGTGCTGCCGCCGGGTGCCTTACCCGAGTAGGTATGAGCTGTATCAGCTGTAGTGTGGAGGCAAAGGAGGGACGGCTATGACTAAGACGGTCGTGATTGTCGGCGCCCTGGATACCAAGGGCAATGAGTTCGCCTTTCTCAAGCACATTATTGAAGAAGCAGGCGTTAACACGCTGGTTGTGGACTTTGGGGTTATGGGAGAACCCGCCTTTGAGCCCGAGGTCACGCGCCAGGAGGTTGCGGAGGCCGGGGATGGTGACTTGACGCGCCTGGCCTCTGGAGGCCACAAGGATGAAGCGATGGCGACGATGGCCGAGGGGCTCGCTGTAGTCGTCGAGCGCCTCTATGAGGAGGGCAAGCTGGACGGCATCATCGGCATGGGTGGGAGTGGCGGCACCTCCATCGCGACGGCGGGGATGCGGGCGCTGCCGGTTGGCGTGCCCAAGATGATGGTGTCCACCGTCGGCGGCGGTGACGTCAGCGCCTATGCCGGCACCCGTGATATCACGTTTATGCCCTCCATTGTGGACGTCGCAGGCATCAACAGCATCAGCCGCCGCATCTATGCCAATGCGGCGGGTGCCATCGCCGGGATGGTGAAGGCTGAGGCGCCAGCACCGACCGAGGAGAAGCCGCTGATCACCGCTTCGATGTTCGGCAACACGACAGCTTCGGTCGACCGTGCTCGCGATGTGATGGAGCAAGAGGGCTATGAAGTTCTGGTCTTCCATGCCACGGGCACCGGCGGCAGGACGATGGAGGCTCTGATCGCCGACGGCTATATCGACGGCTCGCTCGACATCACCACGACTGAGCTGGCGGATCACGTCTGCGGCGGTGTCTTCAGCGCCGGGCCGGATCGCTGCATGGCAGCGTCCCGCGCCGGGATCCCGGCGGTTTTGGTGCCGGGGTGTGTGGATATGGCGAACTTCTGGGGCATAGACACCGTCCCCGAGCGCTACAGGGACCGCAATCTCTATCAGTGGAACCCCAACGTCACCTTGCTGCGCACCAACGCCGTCGAGAATCGAGAGATCGGTGAGATGATCGCTGCTGCGGCCAACGCGGCGACGGCGCCGGTGGCGGTCGTGCTGCCGCTGCGCGGCGTCTCGATGCTGGACAGCGTCGAGGCTGACGGCACACCGGGCCGGTTCTGGGACCCGGATGCCGATCGGGCCTGCTTTGACGCTATCAAGGCCAACCTCAATCCAGATATCCCGATTATCGAGATGGACAACAACATCAATGACACCGAGTTCGCAGATAAGTGCGCAGCTGTGTTGCTGAAGATGCTAGCAGGGGAGTAGAAGGCCGAGGCATGTGCCTCCCGTCGCCTTTCTCCTGCACGGTTGCTCGAGGTAGTGGGTCTGCCGATTCGCGATGTGACGATCGGCTTACCTGAGTGTTCGTCGCTTCACTCTTCTCATAAGGAGGTCGTATGCATCAGAAGATCGTACTTGTCGGCGCTGGCAGCGCTCAGTTTGGCTTTGGTACGCTTAGTGACATCTTTTTTAGTGAGGTCCTCGAGGGCAGCGAGGTGATGTTGCACGACATCAATCCCAACGCGCTGGCCCGCGTCAGGAAAGCGGCGACGGTTTATGTCGAGGAACACGAGTTGCCCTTCACCATCACAGCCAGTACCGAGCGGGCCGATGCGCTGCAGGGGGCCGACTTTGTCGTTATCTCCATCGAGGTCGGCGATCGCTTTGCCCTCTGGGAGCAGGACTGGATGATCCCCTTGCAGTACGGCATCCGCCAGGTCTATGGTGAGAACGGCGGCCCGGGGGGCCTCTTTCACTCTTTGCGCATCATCCCACCGATCCTTGAGATATGTGGGGATGTGATGGAGATCTGTCCGGAGGCGACGGTCTTCAACTTCAGCAATCCGATGACGCGTATCTGCACCACGGTCAAGCGCAAGTATCCGGATCTCAAGCTGATTGGCCTCTGTCACGAGATCGCGTCGCTGCCCCAGCACTTGCCGCGAATTCTCGACACGCCGCTGGCCAATCTCGAGTTTCGCGCCGGCGGACTCAATCACTTCAGCGTTGTGCTGGAGATCCGCTACAAGGACACTGGTAAGGACGCCTATCCCGACTTGATGGCGAAGGCGCCTGCTTATTTCGAGCGGCTGCCAGACCTGCGGACGTTGGTGGCTCGCATGCGGGAAGAGGGTCTGGGCTCCGTACCCGGTGCTGAGCCTGCGCTGCGCGAGGAGGCCGGCGCCTGGGCCGAGCGGGGGCTCTTCAGGGAGATTATGGAGACCTTTGATCTCTTCCCTATCACCACGGATAGTCATTTCGGTGAGTACATCCAGTGGGCCCACGATGTCGTCGATCACCGAGGTATCCTTGACTTCTACCACTTTTACAAGCAGTGGTGTCAGGTCGACGAGGCGAAGCTTGGGAAGCCGACGGAGTGGGAGCGCGTGATCCCCATCATGGAGGAGATTCTCACTGACGCCGGGGTGGAGGAGTGGGCCGTCAATCTGATGAATGACGGTTTGATCGACAATATCCCGGAGTTCCTCTCTGTGGAGGTGCCTGCAATCGTTGACAATGACGGCGTCCACGGCATTGAGCTGGGCGCGCTACCCAAAGGTTTCGCGGGCTTGCTGCGCAATCAGGCGGCGGTCTGCGACCTGACCGCCGAGGCTATCCTGCAGAAGTCAAAGGATCTGGCGCTGCAGGCGCTCCTGGTCGATCCCGTCGTGCACAGTTTCGAGGCTGCCAAGCAGACGTTGGACACGATGCTAGTCATGCAACACGATTACTTGGGTTATCTAAAGTAGGCCGGGGACGCTGCCTGCGAGATCCACGCTCTGTGAAATCCCCAGGCTTGGATTTCGCAGGCTCGGTCGCTCTTTAGGGCGTGGCGATTGACGTTTTGTGTCAGATAAGGAGGTGGATCCATGGCGTTTATAACTCGTGAGGATGCGCTGGCGCGGCTGCGCAACAACGTATCGGAGAAAGTGCCGATTATCGGCTGCGGAGCGGGTACCGGTATCTCGGCCAAGTTCGCCGAGCGGGGCGGTGCTGACCTTATCATCATCTACAACTCCGGTCGCTACCGGATGGCGGGGCGCGGATCCCTCGCTGGCTTGCTGCCCTACGGCGACGCCAATGGCATCGTGGTCGAGATGGCCTCGGAGGTCCTTCCAGTGGTGCAGGACACGCCCGTCCTCGCCGGAGTCTGTGGGACCGATCCCTTCCGCCTGATGCCCGTCTTCATCCAGCAGCTCAAGGAGATGGGCTTCACTGGGGTTCAGAACTTCCCCACGGTTGGGCTGATCGACGGCGACTTCCGCGCCAACCTGGAGGCGACAGGCATGGGCTATGATAAGGAGGTCGAGGCGATCCGTATCGCGCACGAGCTCGATATGCTGACCTGCCCGTATGTTTTCGATGCCGATGACGCGACGGCAATGGCTAAGGTGGGGGCCGACGTGCTCGTAGCGCATGTGGGATTGACGACCTCGGGCTCCATCGGCGCGGGCGTTGCCATGACCATGGACGAGGCGGTTGAGAAGGTGATGGCGGTCTACGAGGCCGGCAAGGCCGTGCGCGACGACATGCTGGTCATTTGCCACGGCGGCGTCTTCGACGAGCCGCCCAACGTCGCCAAGGCGCTGACACGGATGCCGGGCGTCGCTGGCTTCTTCGGCGCCTCCAGCATCGAGCGCTTGCCCACCGAGCGCGCCATCCGCCAGCAGGTCGAGGACTTCAAGGCCATGCGGCTAGTCTAGTCCAGCACCGGCGCCGTCGGAGAGCGGGACCGGAATCGTCTCCGACGGCATCGTGACAGGGACCGTACAGGTGCCGCCAGACGGACAACCCGTCGTGATGATGGTCGATCATCAGACGGCAGGTGGGTATCCGAAGATAGCGACCGTGGTTCAGGCTGACCTGCCCCTTCTGGCCCAGTGCTTGCCCGGCGACAGCCTTCGGTTCGTCGACGTGAGCCCGGATGGGCCCAAGCAGCATATCGCGAGCTCAGCGCTCAGCTATGCGCAGGGCCCGCGGCATCCTAACGCGTCAGCACCCGCACGATCTCGCCCACGTACATCCGGTGGAAGTCCCGCGCGGCGTAGACCTGATCCACGATGGTGGCTTCCAAGAAGCGCGCCTCCTCGATATCCTGCTTGTAAAGCGTCCGGCACTCGATCACCAAACGCGCCTCATCGAAGTACACGGCACCCGTCTTGCCCGGCATCGGCGTCAGTCCGGTCTCTGCGACCTTGTCGACATCGCGACCGGACTTAGTCCCGCAGTAGTTAAGGACGTCGCGGTACTCCTCGGTGAAAAAGCTGAGCGTGTAATGAGGTGCCTGATCTATGAACTCGCGCGTATAGCGCTGCGGGCGCACGAACACAAAGGCAACCGGGCGACCCCAGAGAATGCCCAGCGTGCCCCAACTCGCGGTCATCGTGTTGAAGCTCTCTAGGTCTCCAGCGGTGATCAGCATCCAATCCTCGCCGATTGCCTGGAAGGGATTATCGGTGATCTCGTAGGGGCTGATCTCGCGAAACTTCGGTGTCTGTGCCATGAGTAGATTCCTTTCGTGGTAGGTCTTCAGATCAGTGGACGTTAGAATGACCCAGGTGAGCGTTACATACCTCTAGACTGCCGGAACCAGCGTCCGACGGCATAGATGAGCGGGCGGGGGATGACCCCGGCGGCATGGGCCAAAAATCGGTATCCAAGCCCGGGCACCGAGATCACTCCGTCCATGCGCAGGTCATCAAGGGATCGCTCGACCACCGTCTCCGCTGGCATCCAGAGAAATTCTGGCAAGTCCAGGTGTTGGACAGCCTCTTTGTCCTGCATCTCGGTCCTGACAAAGCCAGGACAGAGTGACTGAACGCGTACCCCGGTGTTTGCCAATTCCTGATGCAGGGCCTCCGTGAAGGCCCGCAGATAGCACTTCGTCCCTGCGTAGTTGGCGCTGCCAGCAATAGGATAGAAGGCCATCAGCGATGAGACATTGATGATCCCACCCCGTTCCTGAGAGAGCATCACAGGCAGGGCGGCACGCGTTAGACGGACGACGGCCTGGACGTGAAGCCGAACCATAGCCAGATTGGGTTCGATCTCGAGCGCGGCAAAGGGCCCAACCAGACCGAACCCAGCGTTGTTGACCAACAGGTTGAGATTGTCTGTCGCCGAGATAGCCTGTTCCGCCCGGGATATCCCCTCCTCTGTCGTCAGATCGGCCGTCAAAGGTGCCGCTTTCACACCCCAGGCCTCCCTCAGCTCGGACGCTAGAGCCTCAAGCCGCTCAGTACGGCGCGCGACCAGAATCACATCGTAGCCTAGCTCCGCGAGCTTCGTTGCGTAGGCCTGACCAATGCCGCTCGACGCCCCGGTCACCAGAGCTGTCAAGGTCTCGCCCTTACGAATGAGCGGTGACGTTCGCCGCGCTTGCCAGCGCTTCCAGCCCTTCAGCCCTGCCAGGGCGCCGGCGATGATGCCGAGCCCCAACCAGACCGATCGATCTCCACAGATGCTGCAGTCTCGCTTTGCCATCCCGGTCCCCCTCGATGCCGTCGCCACCATGCGGCAATGTATCGGCTATAGACATAGCTCGGATCTTCGTCCCGGCTCTGGTCCGCCGAGACGTCAGTCCAGTGTACCACGACGGCGCTTTGGAGCAATCGAGGAGTCCGGGGGTGATCTATCTCACAGACACAAGCTCACCCTTCGAGCTCCGCCATCTTGCCGGTCGCCATAAAGATCGTCCGCTCACAGACGTTCGAGACGCGATCGGCGGCGCGCTCCAAGTTATGGGCAGCCCACAGTAGGTGATTGGCCTGTTCGATGCACGTGGGATCGGACAGGATGTACGTCAGAAGCTCGCGATAGACCTGATTGTAAAGCGCGTCGACCTCGTCATCCTGGGCGGGGATAAGCTTCGCCGCCTCCACATCTTGGCTGACAAAAGCCTCGAGTCCTTGGCGCAGCATGCTGACGGCTTTCTCTGCCATCAACGGAATGTCAATGAGAGGCTTGAGTAGCGCCTTGTCACCGATCGACAGATTGATCTTCGAGATGCCTTTAGCGTAGTCCCCGATGCGTTCCAGCTCCGTGACCACCTCTAGGATGGCGCCGAGCATGCGGAGATCTCGCGCCACAGGCTGGTGAAGCGCGATCAGCGCCAAAGCCTGGTCCTCGATCTCGAAGCGCTTGGCATTGATCTGCTGGTCGTGTTCAATCACCCTCTGTGAGCCCTGGAAATCGCGCTTTTTGAGCATGAAAACCGAAACCAGCAGTGCGTTCTCAACCATGCTTCCCAGCATCAGCACTTGGTCGAGCAGCCGCTCAATCTCGCGCTCAAATGTCTCCCGCGGCCTTGTTCCCATTGAGGTGCCTAGAATACGACGAACTTGGGACTCTCAGTCTTCGTGCCAGTCTCCCACGGCTTAAGGAATCCAAGGACCTCCTCTTGGATGGCGTCGCGAATCGCACAGAACTGCGCAAGCCGTTCGGTCTCCGAGCCTTCCGCTGCTGCTGGGTCAGGGAAGCCGATGTGGATGGTCTCCCCCTTGCCCAACCAGGTGGGACAGTTCTTGGCCGCGTGATCACAGACGGTGATGACCACGTCGAAATCCCGGCCTCGGAACTCATTGACGGACTTCGAGCGTTGATCGCGGATGTCGATACCCAGCTTATCCATAGCCTTGATGGCCAAGGGGTGGACGTAGCCCGAGGGCTCGGTGCCGGCCGAATGAGCAACCCAGTCGTCACCCAGGAAATGGTTGATCAGCCCCTCTGCCATCTGGCTGCGTGCCGAGTTTCCCGTACAAAGCACCAACACACTGCGTTTCTGCATGTCGCTTTCCTCCCTGAAATGAATGGTATTGGCTTCCTGACGATCTAGAGGTCTCAGCACACGATTCCTTTGCTGGGCCTCTCTCTCGCCACCGGAGGCCTACGTTTCCAAGCATACCAAAGGCCCTTTAACGTTTCTTTACTGACGTGTTAATGGCGCGTTAAACAAATATTAACATGCCTCTAAACGAGCGTTAAAGACGTTCGGATATGCTAGAGATGTTTGAGAACTTGGCCGATGTCCTGTATGGCCAAGTCATATCCATAGATCCATATGAGGAGGATGAGCGTGAAACGGAATGGATTTCGTCTAGCTGCACTTTTGTTTGCTGTGGCTCTGTTTGCCAGCGCCTGCGGCAGGGCGACGATGGCCCCCGCAGTGGCGCCGACAGCGGCGCCG
>CAZPJP010000011.1:0-41783 GCA_964586915.1 uncultured Anaerolineales bacterium | reverse complement strand
CCGACTGAGGGTCCCACGGTCGCTCCGACAGAAGCTCCAGTAACCGAGGAGCCAGTGGCGACTGCACCGCAGTTGCTACCCGAGGTGAATCCTCTGGACGTATCGGGTGACATCGTGAGCGCCGGAAGCTCGACGGTCTTCCCCCTCGCGGAGCGGATGGCAGAGCGCTTCGAGGACGAGGGTTTCGCCGGGAACATCACCATCGACAGCATCGGCTCGGGGGCTGGGTTTGAGCGCTTCTGCGTCGAGGGGGAGACGGATGTCTCCAATGCGAGCCGTCCGATCAAGGATGCGGAGCGCGCCTCCTGTGAGGAGATCGGGCGGACCGCGCTGGAGTTCCGGGTTGGGACGGACGCGTTAGCGGTGGTGGTCAGCACGGAGAACGACTTCGTACAAGACGTGACGATGGAGGAGTTGGCAGCCATCTTCTCAGACACCGCGACGATGTGGTCGGACGTGCGAGCGGAGTGGCCTGACGAGGAGATCCTGCGCTTCATCCCGGGGACGGACAGTGGGACCTTCGACTTCTTCGTAGAGGAGGTCTTTGACGAGGACGAGACCCCGCACTTGAGCGCTGCGAACACGCAGCTGAGTGAGGACGACAACGTGTTGGTGCAGGGCGTGTTGGGCAGCCCCTATGCGATCGGCTACTTCGGATATGCCTATTACGCGGAGAACTCGGACACACTCAACATCCTGTCGATCGAGGGCGTAGCCCCGACGGCGGAGAATGTGGACAATAACACCTACCCGCTGGCGCGACCGCTCTTCATCTACTCGGACGCGGGGATCATGCAGGCGAAGCCGCAGGTAGCAGCCTACATCAACTTCTTCCTGACCTACGTCAACGACGAGGTCGTGGATGTCGGCTACTTCCCCGCCAGCGACCAGGCTCTCACAGCGGCTCAGGCGCTCTGGCTGGAGGCGATGAACCAAGAGGCCGCGGAGCCTGCTGAGGAGCCAATGGCGGCGGACGAGCTACCCGAGGTGAATCCTCTGGACGTATCGGGTGACATCGTGAGCGCTGGAAGCTCGACGGTCTTCCCCCTCGCGGAGCGGATGGCAGAGCGCTTCGAGGACGAGGGTTTCGCCGGGAACATCACCATCGACAGCATCGGCTCGGGGGCTGGGTTTGAGCGCTTCTGCGTCGAGGGGGAGACGGATGTCTCCAATGCGAGCCGTCCGATCAAGGATGCGGAGCGCGCCTCCTGTGAGGAGATCGGGCGGACCGCGCTGGAGTTCCGGGTTGGGACGGACGCGTTAGCGGTGGTGGTCAGCACGGAGAACGACTTCGTACAAGACGTGACGATGGAGGAGTTGGCAGCCATCTTCTCAGACACCGCGACGATGTGGTCGGACGTGCGAGCGGAGTGGCCTGACGAGGAGATCCTGCGCTTCATCCCGGGGACGGACAGTGGGACCTTCGACTTCTTCGTAGAGGAGGTCTTTGACGAGGACGAGACCCCGCACTTGAGCGCTGCGAACACGCAGCTGAGTGAGGACGACAACGTGTTGGTGCAGGGCGTGTTGGGCAGCCCCTATGCGATCGGCTACTTCGGATATGCCTATTACGCGGAGAACTCGGACACACTCAACATCCTGTCGATCGAGGGCGTAGCCCCGACGGCGGAGAATGTGGACAATAACACCTACCCGCTGGCGCGACCGCTCTTCATCTACTCGGACGCGGGGATCATGCAGGCGAAGCCGCAGGTAGCAGCCTACATCAACTTCTTCCTGACCTACGTCAACGACGAGGTCGTGGATGTCGGCTACTTCCCCGCCAGCGACCAGGCTCTCACAGCGGCTCAGGCGCTCTGGCTGGAGGCGATGGGACAGTAGGCAATTGACCGGCCCAGCTATGGAGACAGGTTCGTTTGTGATGATTGTCACGCCCTCACGCGTCGCGCGGCGCGTGAGGGCGTGAGGTGCCCAAGGGAGGATCGAAGGTCCCAATTTGGGGCTTCGAACGGCGAGCGGCTCTAATGCTGGACACGAGGCGCGTTGCGTCATTGCGTAGGGGCTTGAGGGCGTGACAGAGGTAAGATCGAGGCCATGAGTCGCCTGTTAGGCGTTGCAGTTGATCGGGGAGTGCTATATGAATGGGAGTTCGTGACGAGATGGTTATGGCCGAGAAAGACAACAACCTAAACACATTTGCGGCGACTGCGGATGACGTCGCGCTTAAGTCGCTTCGGCGGCGCCCCAAGATCACAGAGACGTTGATCCAAGCGTTTCTCTTCTTCTGCGGAGCGCTCTCTATCCTCACGACCATCGGCATTGTCTATGAGCTGAGCAAGGAAGCGCTGCTCTTCTTCACGCATCGCCAGTGGGAGATCAGCAACAAACCCTTATCTCGGGACATCGAGCCGAGCTGGACGAGCTTCGAAGTAGGTCCGTCAGGAGCCCCATTGAAGGCGGGTGACCTGATACGACTGAATGAGGAGATCATGCGTGTCACGGTTGTCGAGGGGGGGCGGATCACCGTCGAGCGAGGCGTCGAGAGCACGCCCATCACGACGCACACAGCGGGTCTGAGGATCGAGGTGGCTCAGGAGGTAACGCTGCTGGAGTTCTTTGGAAAGACAGAATGGAATCCGCAGATCGGCAAGTTTGGGATCTGGGCCTTGGTCAATGCGACCTTGATGACATCGGTCATAGCGCTCACCGTGGCGCTGCCGCTGGGACTGGCGGTGGCGATCTACCTGAGTGAGTACGCAACCGACAGAGCGCGCGGTACCCTCAAACCGATCTTGGAGGTTCTTTCCGGCGTTCCGACGGTCGTCTATGGCTATTTCGCCCTCACCTTTATGACGCCGCTCCTGCGCTCAATTCTCGGGGCGGGCGTCGTTGAGATCTACAACACAGCTTCGGCCGGCCTGGTGATGGGTATCCTGATCCTGCCCATCGTGAGCTCGATGAGTGAGGATGCGCTGAGCGCCGTGCCGAACGGGTTGCGGGAGGCGGCCTACGCACTGGGTGCCACCAAGCTGGAGACGGCGCTCAAGGTGGTTGTGCCGGCCGCGTTCTCCGGCATCACCGCGGCCTTCATTGTGGCTGCGTCTCGTGCCATCGGGGAGACGATGATTGTAGCCGTCGCCGCGGGAGCTGGGTCCAATTTTACGTTCAATCCCTTCAAGGGTGCCGAGACGATGACTGGGCATATCGTCCGTATCAGCGGCGGTGACCTTAGTTACAATTCACTGGACTACAACAGCATATTCGCCATCGGCCTGATGCTCTTCTTCATGACCTTGTTCCTGAATGTGGTCAGTCAACGCATTGTCGAGCGGTTCAGGGAGGAGTACGAATGAGCACCAGAGACCTGAAGATGATTACTCAGGCGGACTTCACACCACGGCTGCGCTGGCGACATCGACTGGGGCGCGTGTGGCGTGGGGTCCTAACGGCGTCCACTGTCGTGGGGATCGTTGCATTGGCACTCCTGATCATCAACATTGCTAATGATGCCTTTGGCTATGTTGCCATTTCGAACGCCATCGACCCTGCTGATCTCGCGTCTGGTGAGACGCCGCTCGACGATCTGCCTAAGGAGCAGCTTGTGGAGATCTTGCAGGCTCATGTCTCACAAGGCTTGTTGCGACGATTTGAGCACGACATACCCTTCGAAGACCGCCGCCAGGATGACGTTCTGGATCTCGTTTATGAGCGGGTCGTGCAGCCCAGAGTCGCAGCGCAGTGGACGCTTTGGGAGTCCTTGACGCGGCCCCAGAATATCGAGGCGCTTGTCGCCACCGAGTATCCGGGTGCTGAGCTGCGGTTCGAAAGCTGGCTGGATGTCGCGTTTGTCACGTCACCGCAATCCGCTGATGCTGTGAGAGCCGGCGTTCGCACGGCGATTCTTGGCTCCTTGTGGACGATCGGCATCGCGATCCTCTTCGCCTTTCCTATTGGGGTCGGTGCTGCCATCTATCTTGAGGAGTATGCGGGAGATGGCTTCATCAACCGTGTCATACAGACGAACATCAATAACCTAGCGGGGGTACCGTCGATTATCTACGGTATGCTCGGCCTGGCGATCTTCGTGCGAGCACTGGAGCGATTCACCAGTGGGGCCTTTATGGGTGTTACGGACCCCGCCACAGCCAATGGGAGGACGATTGCCTCTGCAGGCATGACGTTGAGCCTTTTGATCCTGCCGCTGATCATCATCAATGCACAGGAGGCGATCAAGGCCGTCCCAAACTCTCTGCGTGAAGCTGCATTCGGGCTGGGTGGCACCCGCTGGCAGACAGTGTGGCACCACGTCCTGCCCAACGCGATGTCGGGCATTCTGACCGGCACGATCCTGGCCATCTCCAGAGCGATCGGGGAGACCGCGCCTCTCGTGGTCGTGGGTGCGTCGACCTACATTACCTTTGATCCTACAGGGCCGTTTTCGAAGTTCACTACGTTACCAATCCAGATCTTCCAGTGGACAACGCGACCGCAGGACGTCTATCGCAACATTGCAGCGGCAGCGATCATTGTGCTGCTCTTCTTGCTCCTGAGCCTCAACGCAACGGCAGTTCTGCTTCGTAATCGTTTCAGCAAGCGTCTTTAAGAAAGTGGACATGAACAACCAAACGGTGAAGTCGACGAATGGTAAGTACGCGATCCAGGCTCATGGGCTGCACGTCTACTACGGCGATTTCCTAGCCCTGAAGGACGTGGATCTCAAGATCGAGAAGCGCAAGGTGACAGCCATTATCGGGCCCTCCGGATGTGGGAAGAGCACAATGCTGCGTGCCTTCAATCGGATGAATGAGCTTTTCCGCTCGGCTCGTACTGAGGGACGGGTGCTCTTCAACGGAATCGATATCTACCAACCGGATGTAGACCCGGTAGAGCTCCGACGTCGAGTTGGCATGGTTTTTCAAAAGCCAAATCCTTTCCCCAAGAGCATCTACGAGAATGTGGCTTGGGGTGCGCGGATCAATGGATACAGGGGGAGTATGGATGATCTGGTCTACCAGTCTCTGACCCAGGCCGCGCTCTGGGAGGAGGTGAAGGACAAGCTCGATCAGAGTGGCCTCTCCCTGTCTGGCGGTCAACAACAGCGGCTCTGCATCGCGAGGACGATCGCAACCAGGCCGGACATCATCCTGATGGACGAGCCTGCGTCGGCGCTGGACCCGCTAGCTACGCTGAAGATCGAAGATCTCATGCGCCAGTTGGCGAGGGACTATACGATCATCGTCGTAACCCACAATATGCAGCAGGCAGGACGCGTTTCTGACTACACCGCGTTTCTCTCGCTGGACGAGGTGGATCGATCGGGTGTGTTGATCGAGTATGGACTCACCATCAAGATGTTCTCAAATCCCAAGAACCGGATCACTGAGGATTACATCACGGGCCGGTTCGGCTAGACGCGCCCTGTGAAGCAGACGAGGCGCTCACCATCAGGCGCCTCGTCGTTGACCGATCAGTAGCTACTGTTGCCTAGCCGTCGAAGCGATATCCCATACCCCTGACCGTGACAAGCCGCTGAGGATTGCCGGGATCCTCCTCGATCTTTTCGCGCAGCCAACGCACGTGCACGTCCACGGTTCGACTCAAGCTGCCACCGCTCTGCCCGGCTCGGTCAAGGTCCGCCGGGTCCCATTCCCATACCGCCGCAAGAAGCTGCTCTCTGGAGAGGACCTGGCCGCGACGCTGCGCCAGGCACGCCAGAAGCTCGTATTCCTTCGGCTTGAGCTGCAGGATCTCTCCTTGGTACGTCACCTCACAGCGATTAAGGTCAATGGATAGATTCTCAAATCGCAGCGGCTCAGGGATCGGTAGCGGTAGCTCCGTCTCCGCTTCGTGCCGCAGCATCCTCACGCGTCGCAGTTGGGCCTTGATGCGGGCCAGCAGCTCTCGCATGCTAAAGGGCTTGGTGATGTAGTCGTCGGCGCCGATCTCCAGGCCAACCACCCGGTCGACCTCGTCAATGCGTGCCGTCAGAATCAGAATCGGCGTCGTCATCTCCTGCCGGAGCAGCCGGCAGACCTCGAAGCCATCGATGTCCGGCAGCATGACATCGAGAAGAATGAGGTCGGGGCGGACGGCGAGCGCTGTCTCCACGGCGCCGTAACCATCGGTGGTCGCCAGAACATCGTAGCCTTCGGCGCTCAGCCGGTAGGCTAGCGTCTCGTTCAGCACCAGATCGTCCTCTACGATCAGGATCTGATCGCTCATACGCGAATGGCCCGTCGCTCGAAGGTCCGCAGCTGCTCGGCCTCCCCCTGTAGTCGGTTCACGATCTTAGAGACATAGACGTCCGCATCCGCCGGGCTGATCGCCTGCAGCCGGACGACCTCTGTCACGACACCATCCAGCTCATTGGCGAGGTTCAGCAACTGCGCGTCGACTCTGTAAAGCTGCGTTGCGACGCCCTCAAGCTTGCTCAATCGCGCCTCGAGCGCTGTCCGGGACTCAAGATACTCCTGTCGCAGCGTTGCATCATCGGTTGCCTCGATCAGTTGGTCGATGTGCGCCAGATCGTCGGTGAGCTTCGACTGTGACTGTGTGACAAGGCGGTAATTCTCCAGCGTCGTCATGCGTTGACAGAGGGCGTGGGCCTGCTGTGCCACGCGATCCACCTCGACCTGGATCGGCTGTAGGGCTTGCCGCGTTCGTGCCGGCGAGGCCGAGAGTGTGTTGAAGACGCTGACTTGGGCCCGTTGGATGCGGTCGAAGTAGCGCTGGAATCGCTGCGCCAGGGGCGCTCTTGACTGCATCTCATGGTTGAGCCGCAGGGCCCGATCTCGAGACAAAGCGATAACCATCACCAGCCAGAACACCAATCCAACCGGAAAGAGCCACCACGCCGAGAGCAGGCCCGCGAAGACCATTAACACCGCCATCATAATGTTCAGCGGGTGAAAGAGCGCCGTCAAAAGCGGTGATCTCATCCTTGACCTCTATTCCCTCGTCCTCTATTAGTCACCAGTCTCAGAAGAATGTTGCGATCTCCGCATAGACCTCACGGATAGTCTCCGGGTCGCTATCGTATTGCTTGGCCCCCGTCGCCTCGGAGATCCGCCTCAAAATGGGACGGTCGGCGTTGTCGCCGAAGGCGATGGTGAAGACCTTCGTCGCATTCCCACCCTCGCTGAGATCGCCGACGCTGCCCATCAACGCCTCTAGCCGGATGGACGACGCGGTGTCATTCCCGTCGGTCAGCGCGACGATCGCCCGGATGTGCCGGCGATCGCCCTGCTCGATCAGATCGTCATAGGCCATCTGAATCGCGTCATAGAGCCGTGTGTCACCGCCTTCAGTGACGCCGGCAACGCGCCGGAGGACATCGTCACGTTTCTCTCCAAGACTCGACAAGGGCGTGACCATGATCAGTTCATTGTTGAAGAGGATGATCTCCAGGCGGTCGCGATTGTCCAACAGGTTGATGAACTCCATAAGGCTGCTGCGGGCCGCGGTGATCTTTTCGCCGCGCATACTTCCGGAGATGTCCATCACTACGACGAGGTCGACAGGCTTCTTGGCCCGTCTCCGCCAGAGATCCAATATCCCCTCCACTACCGGCGCTTCCGGTACCTCCAGCACCGTCTGCGGCTGCTGCGGGTCGACCCCGTGTCGTCGATCCAGCGGCGACGTCAGCGGTACGCCGGGATCGGCAGGCCGGAACCCATACTCGACCGATCGCAGTTGCTGCGGCCGGTCGAGCAAGAAGGCCTGGAACATCTCCGCGGCCTCTGTCTGTTCCGGCGTGACCCAGGGTGCGTTGAGCACGATATAGGGATGATTGCTCCAGAAGGTGCCCTCGCGAGGGTATATTGCCACCACCGGCAGTTGCGCGCTCTCGCCGCTCAGGCGCTTGGACTCCTGCTCGGCCACCAGGTTCTCATACATCACAGCCGCGCTCAGATAAGATGGGCCACGCTCGAACATCCGGCCGGCGAAGAATCCGGTGCTCGACCCGTAGTGGATGATGGCGCTCTCGACCGCGGTCATGAACTCGATCACGTCCTCATTCTGAAGGTCCTCCATCGTCAGGTCCCGCTGCTTCCCGGCCCCGGCGTAGGCCTCGGCGATGACGGAGATAATCCCGCTGTTGCTCCGGTTTGGCGCCGTGTGGCCAAACTTGAATGTGCCCCACTCCGGATAGCCGTAGGCCGCCCATCCCTCGTCAGAGACCGCCAACTCGGCGATATCCGACCAGCCCAGCGCTTTGTCGGGCCAGCCCAACGCTTCGGCCATCGGACGCCACATTGCGATGACGACGGGACTGAGGACGAGGTCTTTGGGCGTCCCGGCGATGAGTGCTTCAGCGTGGGCCTGGCGCCACTGAGCCTCCGTCACCGGCACGTAGGCGGAGGAGGCCGGGCTCCAGACCGTCGGCTGAATACGTCCCTCGACGATGGCATCGCCCGACTCAATCGAGCCCATCGGTGTGGCCTCGATCTCGACGACCGCACCGTCCGTCGTCTTGTTGCGCTGGCGGTTGTACTCTTCGATCAACGGCTCCAGCCACGCTTCCTTCTCGGAGCCGTAGACCATCGTGACGACGACCTTCCTACTCGGAAGGAAACCACCGCTTTGGCAGCCGCTCAAGATGAGCGCCGCGAGTGTGATGAGCGATCCGAACCAGCGTAAACGTTGTCCCATAGACATAGTCTCTCCTCACCCGTCAATTGAACCTGGCGCTCCGCACCCGGTGATGGCCATCGCTTCCGACCATGGCCGCCGCTTCCGGCTAGCGTTGGATATTCCTCGCCCAGAATTCCAGTAGCGTGTTCAGGACGTTGCCGCGTGGCACCTCCACCTCCGGCGGGATGGCCAGTTGAACGCCATTGTCGACGTATCCAAGAAATGGACTGCCCGGCTGGTCCACGGCGACGCCGGGGTGCACGGGTCGGAAGCCATAGTCGAGAAGGGCCAATGTCTGCATCTCCTCCTCAGTCAGGTAGTCCAGGAAGAGCTGCGCGGCCTTCGATTTCTCGGGCGTTACCCACGCCGCTTGGAGTACGCAGAAGGGATGGTCGCTCAACGATGTGGCAGGCGGGTAGAGAATGCGCAGCTCTCCGTACTTGCCCACAGCGTTCTCCAACTGGCCGATGGCGGTCGCTTCGTACACCGTCACGAAGTCGTAGAGGCTGGGGCCGTAGGAGATGATCTCATTCATATACGTCCCGGTGCTGTCGCCGAACTTTGTCACGGTGTTCTCAAAGGCGATGAACCAGGCCTGGTACGCTTCGTTCGCCAGGATATCTGAGGCCGTCAGGCCGCTCGTTCTATCGAAGTAGTTGTAGGTCATCAGCAGGATCGTCTGGAACCCGCTGTTTGAGGTGAGCGGATTGGTGTGACCGAACTTGATGTAGCCCCACTCGGGGTGCCCGTAGGCTTCCCAGCCGTTGGGGCTTGTCAGGGCCTCCTGCATTTCCAGCCACATCTGACCGTCGGGATCATCGCCCCACAAGACGTCGGCGCGGTCCCTCCAGGCCACGAGAACGACCGGGGAGCGGAGCACCGGACGGCACGTCGCGGTATCCGCGGGTGTGACGATGGGTGCGCCGAACTTAGAGGCTGAGAGCTCCTGCAGGATCGAGATCTGCAGCATGCTGGCGGGGCTGATGATGTCGGGCTCTACCTCTTGATCGAGGACCGCGAGATACATCTCCCGCGATCCCGAGGCGGACAGCTCGACGGTGATTGGATGACCCTCTACGCGGAAGCGGCGCTCCTCGAAGCGTTGGACGGCTTCCTCGATCCACTCTGCTTTCTCCGTGGAGTAGAGTACCGAGAGCACAATCGGCTTGGGTGGGGGAAGGATCAGGTCCCTGAGTGGCGCATAGGCGACCGTGCGGATCGCTGGCGAGACCAACGCCGCGATCAACAGGCCAAACGTCGCGGTCGCGTAGAGGACGAATAGGATGAGATTCAGTCTTGGTGTCCGCATGTTCGGACGTTGCCCCCCGGGTGTTCAAGGGGTCGCGGGGATCCCTTGGCTTGCAGTTGTGGTCTAGGTTCTGTTGCCAGCTTAGCAATTTTGCTTTAACGCCCGTTTACCGTACTGTTAACATGGTGTTAAAGAGGTGTCGCAATCTGCAATGCGGGAGAATCGCATAGGGGTCCTGGCCTTTACTGCATATTACCGGAGTCTAAAGCGCGGTTAACAGTGATAGGAGACGATTGCTTGTGTAACTCTCCTTACCAATCAGAAGTTGAGAAAGGCTCTATACGAATCGCGATTTTCACCGAGACGTTTCTTCGCATACGCCCGGCTTGTCCGCGTCGGTGCATCTCCCGAGACACAGCAGACGTGGCGCGAGCGGCGGCGTGCGCGTCACGCTCAAGGTGCGCAGTCAGACCTTTTGCGCCGGGGATAGCCGGTACGCACTCTGACGGGCATGGGGGGCGCTGCTCATCTGTAGAGCGCCACGAGTGACCCGCCTGATCGATTTGCATCTATGTGAGATACTGTCATAATCGTGCTCGATTACGCCTGATGGGGCCCAATTAGGCATGATCTGGCATGACCGATGAGCCTGTGGTTGTCGATCCGGTCGCATCCTCGGTCTGGCATCAACACAGCAGACAGCAGCTTGAGCCGTTGGCCTGGTACTGATGGTCTCTGAACTTGGAGTTGTTCCGAATGGAGCTATGCGAATAGCCATATTTACGGAGACGTTTCTGCCGAAATGGGATGGCGTCGCTCAGACGCTCTGCTATCTGCTCAAGCACCTGGCAAAGCGTGGGCACCCAAGCCTGATGTTTGCGCCTGAAGGAGCCCCATCCTCGTATGCGGACACTCGGATCGTCGGACTCCCCAGCATGAGTTTTCCACTCTACCGCGATCTGAAACTCGTCCCGCCAGTCTTCAACGTCTCCGATGAGCTTGCCGCGTTCAAGGCGGATCTCATACACTTGGTGAGCCCGGCTGTTTTGGGTCTCGCCGGTATTCGACACGCTCGCCTTCTAAAACTGCCTGTCATTGCTTCTTATCAGACTGACCTGCCGGCCTACGCGCAGCACTATGGCCTTCGTCTGCTTGAGCCGCAGATCTGGGCCTACTTCCGGTGGTTGCACAGCAAGGTTGACCTGAACCTCTGTCCGTCGAATTACACGAAGAAGGTATTGGAGGCCCACGACTTCGAACGGCTGGCGGTGTGGGGCCACGGGGTGGATATCGAGCGGTTCCACCTGCGCCATCGAAGTTCGGCGTGGCGGAAGCGCTTAACCGATGGTCACCCGGAACGCACAGTGTTGCTCTACGTGGGCCGGCTAGCCCGGGAGAAACGCATCGAGTGGCTTCGTCCGCTGGGCGATGTCCTCCCGAACGTGTCTCTGGCTATCGTAGGTGATGGACCGGTGCGGGAGGATTTGGAGGAACAGTTCAGTGGAACGCCTACAGTCTTCACCGGCTACCTGGAGGGCCAGGATTTGTCTGAGGCGTATGCGTCTGCGGATCTATTTGTCTTTCCCTCAGCTACCGAGACCTTTGGCATGGTGGTCTTGGAGGCAATGGCTTCGGGGCTGCCTGTGGTTGCGGTCGGTGCCGGGGGACCGGTCGATCATATCCATCACGGTCGCGATGGCTATCTGAGCGATCCTGAAGATCCTGCGGACTTTCTGGCCTGCGTCCGGCGCGCCGCTGCAGATCGCGACACCTTGCGTCGGATGGGAGCGGCGGCGCGGGCTTATGCCGAAACTCAGACCTGGGAAGTCATCCTGGATGACCTCATGGACCACTATGCTGAGGTGGTGACCCACGCTTCTGTGGGGGCACCTACGGCTGCCTGACGGACTTAAGGGACTGGGCGTCTAGCCTAAGTCTTCTGCGGAAGAAGAGGCTACCGGCAGCGAGAAGGTGAAGGTGCTACCGGCACCTTCGATGCTCTTGACCCATATCTGACCGCCGTGTCCCTGCACGATGTGCTTCGCAATGGCCAACCCTAGCCCAGTTCCCTCCTGTGCTCTCGCACGGTCCGTCTTGAAGAAGCGTTCAAAGATCCGCGGCAGGTCCTCTTCTGGAATCCCGGAGCCTGTGTCGGATATAGAGATCAGGACTTTGCCCTCGTCCGCGCCCTCCTGTAGGTCGCTCTTAGCGCGAGCGAGGCCCTGAGACTGCGCTGGCGACGAGCGCGGCGCGGAAGACCAGCGCGGCGCAGAAGACGAGCGCTGCGCGATAATGGAGATCACACCGCCGGACGGCGTGAACTTGATGGCGTTGTGCACGAGGTTGGTCACCACCTGATGGATGCGTTGTGGATCAGCCATCACCTTTGGGAGATCCTCCGGGATGCTGATGTTGAGCTCCACGTTCTTGCGTTGGGCTTGGGGAAGGAGCCGCTCGACGGGCTTATGGACCAATGTATGCACCCGCGTTGGCTTGACGTTCACCGGCACGCGTCCCGACTCAATCCGCGAGAGCTCCAGCAACTCTTCAACCATCTGCGTCAGCGCGGACATCTCGGTCTCCATATGCGTGAGGAAGCGTTGCGCTGCTCTAGGGTCCTCGATGGCGCCGTCCCGCAGCGTCTCAATCAGCAGCGACAGAGACGCCAGGGGCGTGCGCAGCTCGTGCGAGATGTTGCTGATGAAGTCCCGACGGACCGTCTCCAGGCGCCGGACATGGGTAAGGTCCTGGAGCATCACGAGATATCGTGGGGGATCTGATTCCCGAAGCGGCGTAATCACGGCGTGGAGGAAGTTGCCATAGAGCGCGGTTTCCACTGTCTCATTCTGCTCTTCTTGGGTCTCGTAGCAGCGATTCCAAAGATCGATTAACTGGTGGCTGTAGGCCACTTGGGCGAAACGCCTTCCAACCGCGCGTTCCTCGTCATATCTCAAGATGCGGGCGGCTGCCGTGTTGATCAATACGATCACTCCGGCTTCGTTGGTGATAATCACGCCGTCAGCCATATGCTCGAGAACGGTCGAGAGTCGGGCTTGCTCTAGGGCCAGGGTGCTCACTTTTTCCTGCAACTCTTCGGCCATATGGTTGAAGGACCGCGTGAGTTGACCAATCTCGTCGCGAGTTGTTGGAAGCAGGCGTCCGCTCAGATCGCCGGCGGCCATGCGTTCGGCGGCCTCTGTCAGTCGCCGGATCGGGCCAACGGTCCGGGATGCGACGTAGGTGGTCAGCAGAATGGCGCTGAGCCCGGCCAGCGCGCCGGTGGCAATCAAGGTCCGGTTCAGGCGCCCCACATCAGCTTCGATCTCCTCGAGGGGTAGGGCAACTCTGATGAACCCGAGGAGCCGGTTGCCTTCGCGCAAGGCGAGCGCGGCGTACATAACCTCCTCTTGCAGCGTCCGGCTGTAGCGCGTTGCCGATCCTGTGCCTTCTGAGAGCGCTTGCTGGATCTCAGGTCGATAAAGGTGGTTCTCCATCTCTCGGTAGTCGGCGTGCGACTCCCCCAGCACTGTCCCGTCCGCGCCAATCAAGGTCACCCGCTGGTTGATGAGGCGCGACCACGTGTCGGCCTGGCGGTCAAGTTGCGCGGCGTCGACCTCGTCCGCTGCGGCAAGGGACGCGTGGAGGCTGTCGGCCATCAGACGAGCCTCGTCCAGCAGTTGCCCGCGTCGGTCCTCCAGCCGTGCACCACGCACTTCGGCCGAAAGATAGAGCGTCAGCCCCAGCGTCACTGCTAGCAGGATGAGGATGTAAGGCGCTGTGAACCGCCACCAGACGGACGAGAACATGCTATCCCTCGAAGCGGTACCCGATGCCCCGCACAGTGATGATTCGCGTAGGATCGGATGGATCCTCCTCGATCTTCTCGCGAAGCCACCGGACGTGGACATCGACTGTGCGGCTGCCCCCGGTGTAGTCCCAGCCCCAAACCTGCTCCAGCAGCTGATCTCTTGACAGTACTCGCCCCTCGTTCTGGGCAAGATAGGTGAGCAGCTCGTACTCCATAGGCTTGAGTGCGAGAGGCTCTCCGTCGAGGCTGACCTCTCGGCGATCTAGATCGATCACGAGGTCACCCGCGCGGAGTTCTTGGGCGGCCTCTTCCTCGACCTCGTCGGCGAACGCCTCCCGCAGCAGGCGGACGCGTCGTAGTTGGGCCTTCACCCGGGCCAGCAGTTCGCGCATGCTGAAGGGTTTGGTGAGGTAATCATCGGCGCCGACCTCGAGGCCCACAATCTTGTCGACCTCCTCGTCGCGGGCCGTGAGCATAATGATGGGGGCATTGTAATCCTGCCTCAGGATGCGGCAGACTTCAAAGCCATCGATGCCCGGAAGCATAATGTCCAGCAGGATCAGGTCAGGTTTCTCCTGCCGAGCGAGCTCCACGGCGCGGCTGCCGTCCGCGGCTGTTATGACCTCATAGCCTTGCTTCGTCAGGTTGTAGGCCAGGGTCTCGCGGAGCACTAGCTCATCCTCGACAACCAGTATCTTCTCGCTCATGTTAACCCTTCGCGTCGGACGGACCTCGTTTGTAGTGGACTTCCGGCTGGTCTCGCAACCGCCGGGCTGCCTGCTCCGCCGTCAGGTCGCGCTGAGCCTCTGCCAGCATCTCGTACCCGACCATGAACTTCTTGACCGTTGCCGAACGCAAGAGAGGTGGGTAGTAGTGGGCGTGCAGCTGCCATTGAGCGGCGTCACCGTCTCCCGTGGGGGCGCCGTGCCAGCCCATCGAGTAGGGGAAGGAGGTCTCGAAGAGATTGTCGTACTTGATCAACAGGTTCTGCAGAATCGCCGCTAGGGCATCGCGCTCTTTCCCCACCAGCTCGGGGAGGCGCAACACGTGGCGTCGCGGCAAGACCAGTGTCTCGAAGGGCCAGAGGGCCCAATACGGGACCACAACAAGCCAATGCTCGTTCTCGACCAGAACACGGACGCCCTTTTCGAGCTCCAGCGCCGCGTAGTCCAGCAGCATCGGACGTCCATACGCCTCGAAGTAGCGCCGCTGCTGGACATCCTCCTTGGTGGGCTCGTTGGGCAGCCTATCGCCGGCCCAGACCTGACCGTGAGGATGGGGATTTGAGCAGCCCATCATCTTGCCTTTGTTCTCAAAGACCTGCACCCAGCGGTACCGTTCTCCGAGATCCTCGATCTGTTCCGCCCACACGTCGATAACGCTGCGTATCTCCGGTGTGGACATCTCCGCCAGCGTCAGATCGTGGCGCGGGGAGAAGCAGATCACCCGACAGGTGCCCTGCTCCGTCTCAGCGCGCAGTAGGGGGTGCGGGTTGACCTCGACCGAGGGCGTTTCTGGCAGCAGGGCGGCGAAGTCGTTCGTGAAGACGAAAGTCGACGTATAGTCGGGGTTTCGTGCGCCGCCAGCGCGCTCATTCCCTGGGCAGAGGTAGCAGGTCGGGTCGTACTCGGGACGAACGTCCTGGGGTGGCTTCTCCACCTGTCCCTTCCAGGGCCGTTTCGTGCGGTGGGGTGAAACCGTGATCCACTCGCCCGTGAGGGCGTTGTAGCGTCGGTGTGGATGGTCCCCGGGCTTGAACTGGGTCATAGTGCCCTCCTCATCGATGGGTCGATAGTGCCGTCAACACGCGCGCCTGTCAACATACATCCCTCATTATAGTCGACTCTGAGGTGTTGCCTAAGCTTCTGGGTCGCATATCATGAGACTCCATCACCTAACAGGACGAGGTGTGATGATGTTTCCCTTGGATTCGCTAGCTCGCTGGCTGATTGTGATTGGGTTGACGATTGTGACACTGGGGGTGCTGCTCTTCCTTTTGGGCAAACTCCCTTTCCTGAATCGACTAGGGCGGCTCCCCGGCGATCTCTATTACGAGGACCCGGACCGGGGTATTAGCTGTGCTGTCCCTATTGTAAGCTCGCTGTTGATCAGCCTCATTCTGACCATCATTCTCAACGTCATCGCCTGGTTGCTGCGAAAATAGGATCTATCGTTCCCTCGGCGATGCTGGGGGTGCGTCGGCAGCCCTGCGGCCAAGCCGATTGCCACCTCCAGAAACCCGGTTAGACTAGGCCGAGACCTATGATGCCAAGCTATCAACTACCGTATGGACGGGGGATGCTGTCGCTGAACTTGGACACGGCTGCGCACGTCGAGCAAGTGTTGCCGACGGAGACGGCGGCCGCCGAGGATCCTGTCGCCTCCGTGACCGCCGCCCTCGCACAGCCGGTGGGTGGCGTCACGCTAGCCGACTACGCCGGTGTCCGCTCAGCAGCGGTGGCCATCAATGACAAGACGCGACCGGTCCCTCACGATGTGCTGCTGCCGCCGTTGCTTCGGGCGCTGGAGCGCCTCGGCTTGCCGCCGGAAGCCATCACGCTGATCATCGCGACCGGCACGCACATCCCGATGCATCCAGATTCGTTCGAGAGGGTCGTGCCGCCTGAGATCCTGGAACGATATCCCGTGATCTCCCACGATTGCGACGCCGATGATCTCGTCTCGCTGTGCGAGACCACGCGCGGGACGCCGATCACGATGAACCGTCGGTTTATGGAGGCCGATCTGCGGGTCGTCGTCGGGAATGTCGAGCCGCATCACTTCGCGGGCTTCTCCGGAGGTGTCAAGACCGCTGCCATTGGCGTCGCCGGACGGTCGACGGCTACGATCAACCACAGCCTCTTGCGCGATCCGCGCGCGGCCCTGGCGATCTACGAGCAAAACCCGCTGCGACAGGACATCGAGGAGATCGGGCGCCTCGTGGAGATCCATTTTGCCCTCAATGTCGTGATGAATGATGACAAAGAGATTGTCGGCGCCTTCGCCGGCGATCCTCAGGCGGTGATCCACGCGGCGATCCCACTGGTCCGCCGCATCTACGAGGTGCCCGTCGCCGAGCTCTTTGACGTGATGATCACCTGTCCCGGCGGGTATCCCAAAGATATTAACCTGTATCAATCGCATAAAGCCGTCTCCTGCGCCAATCGCGTTACTAAAGAGGGCGGCGCGATTATCCTCGTCGCGGCCTGCGAGGACGGATCTGGCAGCGCCGGTTGGGAGCGCTATATGGCACGGGGCTTCGAGTCCCACCAGGCGGTGATGTCGCAGTTTGTTCGGGAGCCCTTTCGAATAGGCCCGCACAAGGCCTACATCTTTGGCCGCGATGCCATCCGGCTGACGGGTATCTGGGTGGTCTCTGAAATGGCGCCGGAGCTGGTGCGGCGTCTACTTCTCACCCCTGCGACGCTGGCAGAGGCCATCGACGCCGTTATCACTCCGTTGCCCCCCACAGCGCGTGTTGGCATTATGCCCTACGCCAACGCCACCATCCCGGTCCTGACCTAGGCAGTCCGGTGGAACCTTTCAACCTTTCAGCCTGCTAACCCATAGTCACATCGGAGGAAAACACACGATCATGTCTGAGATGAGTGTGGAGTACGTCAGCCAGAATTCCCGCCCTTCGGATCTCGAGATCACCGATCTGCGAGTGGTGCATCTCAAAGGCATCCCGATGCGGGTTCCGCTGATTCGCATCGATACGAACCAGGGCATATCCGGCTATGGCGAGGTCCGCGACGGCGCAAGCGCGACTTACGCGCTGATGCTCAAGAGCCGTATCCTGGGCGAGAACCCCTGCAATGTCGATAAGGTCTTCCGCAAGATCAAGCAGTTTGGCCATCACGCGCGGCAGGCCGGTGGCGTCTGCGCCATCGAGATGGCCCTGATGGATTTGGCGGGACGCGCGTACGGTGTTCCGGCTTACATGCTGGCGGGGGGCAAATTCCGCGACAAGATCCTGACCTACAGCGATACACACGCCGAGTCCGACGGCAAGAAGATGGGTAAACGCCTCAAGGAGCGGATGGAGCAAGGGTTCAAGTTCCTCAAGATGGATCTCGGCATCGGCACGCTCCGCGGCGTTCCCGACACGATCATTGGCTTCCCAGACACCCTCCGCAGCTACAACATCATGCATCCCTTCACCGGCATTCAGATCACCGAGAAGGGCATCGATCACCTCTGTAAGTATGTAGACGACGTCCGCAGCGTGATTGGCTACGAGGTCCCGCTGGCCATCGACCATTTTGGGCACATCGGGCTTGAATCCTGCATCCGCCTCGGGCAGGCCCTGGATCAGTTTACCCTGGCTTGGTATGAGGATATGCTTCCGTGGCAGTTCGTGGATCAGTACGTGAAACTTTCAAACTCGGTCAACACGCCCATCTGCACCGGTGAGGACATCTACTTAAAAGAGAACTTTATGCCGCTGCTTGAGGCCCGAGCCGTCTCGATCATCCATCCCGACCTCGCGAGCTCTGGCGGTATTCTCGAGACCAAGAGGATTGGCGATGCCGCTCAGGAGCATGGGGTGGCGATGGCGATGCATATGGCCGGCTCTCCAATCGCGGCCCTGGCGAGCGTCCACTGTGCCGCGGCGACGGAGAATTTCTTGGTCCTGGAGAACCACTCGGTCGATTACCCAAAGTGGAACGAACTCATCACCGGCTTGCCGATCCCCCTGATTCAGGACGGATATATCGAGGTGCCGGAGACGCCGGGCCTTGGGTTCGGTGACCTCAACGAGGAGATGGTGCGCGAGCACATCGATCCGGATTTCCCCGGCTACTTTGAGCCGACCGATGAGTGGGATCAGGAGCGGTCGCACGATCGTCTTTGGAGCTGAATGAGTCAGCGATCGGCTGGTCAGCCTTGAGCACTGCTTAGCGCAGGCACGTGCGCCAGGGCGTCCGAGCGTAGAAGCGGCGTCCTGCTCTTGCCTCCAGCGTCTGTCTGGAAGTTTTTGGCCCATCTGACATCAAAGTTGATCCTTAAAGGAGCGATCTCACATGGAGAAGATAGAGAACGTTGTGCACCTTACACCGGCGATGTTCGCAGCAAAAGAGCGGGTTCTCGTTGAGCATACATCGGAGTCGGCCGGCTCGATCCTGTCCGCCGGTACGTTTCGTTTCGACAGTGGCGTTGCCGGGCTGCGCTTGAGCAGCGACGTCGGCGAGCTGGTGCTCCTGCCATTCCAGGGGCAGCAGATCTGGTCCTCTGCGTTCAACGACCGCACCCTTACGATGAAGTCGATGTTCGATCAGCCCTATCCCACGCGGGTCTTCCTGGAGACCTTTGGCGGCTTTCTCCAACACTGCGGCATCACGGGTGTCGGTTCGCCCGGCCCCGAGGATGCGCATCCGCTCCACGGCGAGCTGCCGAACGCGCCCTATGGCGCGGCTTACGTGATGATCGGCGAGGACGAGGATGGTGCCTACATTGGCCTTGGCGGTCGCTACCGCCATACCGTTGCCTTCGCGCACAATTATCTGGCCGAGCCGAGGGTCAAGCTCTACGCCGGATCGACGGTCTTCAAGGTTGCGATGACCGTCACAAACCTGAAGCGCTCCGAGCAGGAGCTGCTCTACCTGGCCCACGTGAACTTTCGCCCGGTCGACAACGGTCGGCTCGTCTATTCGGCGAAGCCGACGCCGGAACACGTTCGGGTGCGGTCGAGCATCCCCTCACACATCACGCCCGGCCCCGGCTACGTCGAGTTCATCGAGGCGCTGGGCGAGCATCCTGAGGAGCACCACGTCCTCGCGCCGGGAATGGCCTTTGATCCGGAGGCGGTCTTCTTCATTGATTATCTCGCCGGCCAAGACGGTTGGGCGCACTCGATGCAGGTGCATCCGGAGGGGTACGCTGACTACATCGGCCACCGCCCGGATCAGCTCCCCTTCGGGACGCGCTGGATCTCCCGGACGGCAGATCAGGACGCCATCGCGTTGGTCGAGGCGGGAACCTGCGAGCCAGAGGGGTACCACGCCGAGAAGGCCAAGGGCAACGTCGTCTACCTGCCGCCTGGAGAGCGCTTCCACGCCGACTTCCGTATCGGCGCGCTGTCGGAGGAAGAGGCCGCGCGGCTGGAGCAAAGAATCGAGACCGTGGTCTCCGAATAGCGCCCTGGCGTCCGGCGCGCGAGCTTGCGGTGCGCGCCGGCCGCCACGGAACAAAGCTCACCGCGCGGAAAGCCGCGGTATCGACAGTAAGCGACCACGTATCACTGTTAACCGCATCCTAGAGGGGACCGGCAACAATCACGCTCATGGTACATACAGGTATGGACATCGCACTTGGCATCGACACCGGCGGCACCTATACTGACGCCGTCCTGGTGGATCAGGCGTCTGGAAAGATCCTCGCTGCGACCAAGGCTTTGACGACGCACCGCGATCTGGCGATTGGCATAGGGGCGGCCATCGAGAATGTCTTCGCCGCCTGTGAGCGCCAGGGGGGCGAAGCGCGCCTAGAGAGTGGAGAGGACCCTCATCTACGTCCCGGCGATGTTGGGCTCGTGGGACTCTCCACGACCCTGGCGACCAACGCGATCGTGGAGGGGCAGGGCAGCCCGGTCTGCCTGCTGCTGATTGGCTACGACGAGACGTTGATCCGCCAGCGGGCCTTCGAGGAGGAGCTAGTCACCCAGGATGTTGTCTACTTAGCCGGGGGACATACCATCGACGGCGAGGAGCAGGCGCCGCTTGACGAAGCTGCGGCCCGCGAGGCCATTCGGGCACGGCGCGACAAAGTGGCGGCCTTTGCGATCTCTGGCTACTTCAGCGTGCGTAATCCGGCTCACGAGCTCCGCATCAAGGCGTTGGTGGAGGAGCTTACGGGCGATGAGCACGGCGGTGCTCTGCCCATCACCTGCGGGCACGAGCTCACCACCAAGCTCAACGCCATCCGGCGGGCGACGACGGTTGCACTGAACGCGCGGTTGATCCCGATGCTGCAGGATCTGATTGTCACCGTGCGGTCGATGCTGGATCGGTCTGGTATTCAGGCGCCATTGATGATTGTGAAAGGTGATGGGTCGCTGGTCAGATCCGAATGGGCGCTTCAACGTCCCATCGAGACCATCCTCTCGGGGCCGGCTGCCAGCGTAGTGGGGGCCTCGCACGTTGCCGGAGATAAGGACGTCTGGGTCGTGGATGTCGGCGGAACGACGACGGATATCGCGCTGCTCCGCGACGGGCGCCCCCGGTTGAACCCTGAGGGCGCTCAGGTGGGACGTTGGCGCACGATGGTTGAGGCCGCCGATGTGCACACCGTAGGGCTTGGCGGCGATAGCCACGTCCGGTTGAGCACCAACGGATCCCAGCCACGTCTGCCCGGGGACCGGCGCCCGATCCGTGTGGGCCCGCAGCGCGTTCTGCCTCTCTGTCGTCTCGTCCACGCGCATCCTGACATGCTTGACGAGCTCCGCCGTCAGCAGTATATCAAGAAGCGCCCGCTGCTGCCCTTTGTGGCCCAGTTTCTGACTCCCCGCCGTTCGCCCGCGGCTGATCTGCCGGCGACCGACCAGGCGCTTGTGGACCAGCTGGCTCTCGGCCCTCGCTCACTGGTCTCGTTGGCGCAGGATCCCATCTACCATACGTTCCTGATGGAGCGTGTGGAGCGGCTGACGGGTCAGCAGCTCGTGACGCGGTCGGGATTTACCCCCACCGATGCCCTGCACGTCCTGGGTCGCTTCGACGCTTGGGACGCTGAGGCGGCCCGGTTGGGCGCCGAACTGCTTGCAGCTCAGCTCGGGCTTTCAGCTGAGGCCTTTTGCGAGGCCGTCGTTGAGGCGGTCTCCCATCGCGTGTCCACAGAGCTCGTGACCAAGGTGCTGAGCGATGAGGTGGCTTCCCCAAAGTGGGGGGCTGAGGCTGACTGGGCGCAGGAGCCGGTGGCTGCTGGCCTCTTGGAGCGGGCGCTGAACCTCGTCAAAGATACGGATCTGGCCTGTCGTCTTACGTTGCGCCAACCCGTGGTCGCTGTCGGTGCGCCGGTAGGTGCCTATATGCCCAAGGCTGCTCAGGATCTCAACACCGATTTGTGCCTCCCCGACCACGCGGATGTGGCGAATGCGGTTGGGGCGGTCGTGGGTAGTGTCGTGCAGCGGGCCAGGGTCCTGATCCGGCCGATCGAGTTCGGGGCGTTGTATCGGGTTCACCTGCCGGGTGATCTAGGCCTTGCCGAGACCGTCAGAGACTTCGACACGGTCCTGGCCTGCGTGGCCTATGCTAAAGACGCGGTACCATCGCGCCTGCGCCAACTGGCTGAGAAGGCCGGTGCGCACCACGTCGACGTTCAGGTCGTCCGCACGGACCATACAGCGCCGATTCGAGAGAAGATAGACGAGTCGGTCTTCCTGGAGACGGAGCTGGTCTTCACGGCCGCTGGACGTCCGGCCACCGTTCGGCGCGGAATCGTCGATGCCTCATTCTTAGAACGGAGCGACGAATGTCCATGACCATGTCTGTACCGCTCTTGATCCTGTTCATCCTGGAAATCCTCCTGATGATTGCGATTCCCATTGTCGTCGTAATTTGGCTGGGAAAGCGCTGGTCTCTTCCACTGCGCCTAAGCCTAGTCGGGGCTGCCACCTTTGTTGGCTCGCAGATTTTGCACGTGCCGGCAAACTCGGTGATTGGATCGGCCCTGCAGTTGGAGGCGCAGCCCTTGGTGATTCAGGCCATCGTGCTAGGGCTATCCGCCGGTGTCTTCGAGGAGGTGGCCCGCTACCTGGTCTATCGGTTCTGGCTGGCTGAGGCGCGAAGCTGGCGCGAGGGCGTGCTCTTCGGACTGGGCCACGGCGGCGTCGAGGCGATTCTCACAGGCGTCCTCGTGGCCGTCACGTTGCTCAACGTCATCGTGATCACCAACGCCGAGGATCCCACGGCGCTGGAGTTGCCGGAGGGCGCGCTGGCGCAGGTCGAGGAGTTCTGGAAAACGCCTTTCTATCTGCCACCTCTGGCCGTTATGGAACGGGTGATGGCCTTGATCCTGCACACGAGTATGGCTACCCTCGTCCTCCTGAGTTTTCACAAGCGCCACATCTGGCCCCTCGCCGCCGCGATTCTCTGGCATGCCCTTGCGGATTTTGCTGCCTTCTATGCTGGACAGCGGTGGGGGATTGTGGCCGCCGAGGGACTCCTGGTCGTGATCACGGTGGGGAGCGCGGCTCTGCTCTGGTGGACCTACAGAGTGCTCGCCGTAGATGGCGTGTCGGCGGAATGAGGTAACTACGTGGCGCACCCGATCCCTCCGACTCTGTTGATCTACACCAACAATCACTTCGACCAGACCTGGCGGCGGTGTTGGGATCGCCGGTTCACCTTTCAGGGTCAGACCTATGCCTCTTACGCTGATCTCGAGGCCTATTATATGCTCGACAACCTGGCGCTGGCTCGGGAGCACCCCGAGTATAAGTTTGAGGCGGAGAGCACGATTGTCGTGCGGAAGTTCCTGGAACGGCATCCCGAGGCCCTCGAGGAGTTGGTACAGTTGGCCCGGGACGGGCGATTTGCGATCACCGGTGCTGGCGAGACGATTGTTGACAGCAATATGATCCTGGGCGAGAGTCTGGTGCGCAACTACGTGCTCGGCCTGCTCTGGATCGAAGAGATCTTTGGGCGCACGCCGCGCCTTGGGGTGCGCAACGATGCCTTTGGGAACTCAGCACAGCTTCCTCAGATCCTGAGAGGCTGTGAGATCTTATGGGCTACGGGCATGACCTATACACAGGCGCAGGGCCTCTATTGGCGGGGACTGGATGGTAGCGTCATTCTCCACGCGACGCTTCCCGTTGCTGCCTATGGCGGGGGCAATACAAAGTATGCACCCTGCCCTCGATGCGGTGGCACCGGCGAGGTTAACGAGACTCTGTGCGAGGCGTGCGGTGGGCGAGGCATCGATCTGGTTGAGCGTGCAGCGCTGCCGGGACCGATCGATGCGGAGGCGTTGGAGTCCTTCGGTGTTGCCCTCGTGTCAATCGCGCCGGAGGAGCTCTTGCCCAATCCCGACATCATTAGCTGGGCTGACGCGCAGCGCGATCGCTATGATGTCCGTTTCGCCCTGGAGGAAGAGGCAGCGCCCTACCTGGAGACCTGGATTGAGGGGATCGAGTCGCCCGAGCCCGCCGACCTCCATCCACGGGTCGAGCTCAATCCTAACAACGCCGGGTGCTGGGTCACGCGCATCAAGACCAAGCAGACCTGCCGCCGACAGGAGTATGCGCTGCTGGGCATCGAGACCTTAGCAGTGATGGCTGCGTGGCAGGGCGCGTCCTACCCACGGGAGACGCTCGTTGGGGTATGGCGTCGTCTCTTCTTCACGATGTTCCACGACGCGATCACGGCAACCCACGTCGATCCCGCCTATGTCGAGCTTCAGGAGCGCTGGCGAGAGATCGACGACGAGATCGCGGCCCTGCGACAGCATCTTTTGTCGACGCTCGCGACGCCTCAGTCCGATGCGATCACAGTACTGAACCTCACCGGCCAGGCATCCACGCAGGCCTGTGCTGTCACTGTTCACCGACCACGTCCGATCATGCTGGTCGACGAGACGGGCAGGCCGGTTCCGATGTTGGACGTTCGCTCTGGTGCTAACGGATCATCTATACTCAGGTTCGTGGCGCGCGACGTCCCGGCCTTCGGCGCACGACACTACCGTCTGATCGCGGGCCGCGCAGAGCTCGATAGCGAGGTCACGAAGGATCCCTCCGGGCCGGTCGCCATCGAGAACCAGCGCTTCCGGGTGGAGGCCGACCAGAACGGCATCACCCGTATCTTCGACAAGGCGCTCGATCGGGTTGTGGCCGCATCATCCACCTACCGGCCGGCTGAGTTGATCCTCGAGCACGACGAGGGCTCCCCTTGGGCCACCCTCCATCCCGATCAGACCCGCGCGCCGTTGGGCCCGCACACGCGCCTCGTCAGCAGGGAGCTCGCGCCGGCCTACGCGCGGCTCACATTCGAGAGCAGATCGCCGTGGAGTGTTGGCTTCGCCGGTGAGGCGTTGAACGCAACCATTCTGGTCACCCTGGTCAAGGGCATTGATCGCGTCGATGTTGAGGTCCGGGCTCACTGGGAGGCCTTCAACCACCGGCTGCGGCTGGCGATGCCCGTGCCCTTCACTGGAGAGCCTCTCTATGAGATCCCGTATGGGGCGCTGGCGCGTGTACCTTACGAGCCCACCTTTGGATGGGCTGGCGCAAACGGCGATTGGCCCGCCATCAATTGGGCTGGGATCGAGGGCGCCGAGGCGAGTGTAGCCCTTCTGAACTGGGGGCTGCCCTCCTACCGGATCGAGCATCTGGCGGCGTGCGAGGACTCGGAGAGTCAGCGCCCGGACGCTGAGTGCCCACAGGGCAACTTGATCCTGGTCTCCCTCCTGCGCAGTCCGGTCCTGCCTACTTACTTGCACGAGCCCCAGTTTTATACAATGGCCGACTGGGACGGGATGCGGGACGCGGGCGATCACGTCTTCCATCTGGCTCTGACCGCCTACAAGCGCCCCTTTGACGAGAGCACTGTGGTCACTGACGCCGACGCCTATAACGCCGGTCTGATGGCGGTGGTTGGCGACGTAACGCCGCCACAGATGCCGCGCGTCGAGGCTGACAACGTGCGGATCAGCGCGGTTAAGCTGGCTGAGCGAGGCGACGACCTGATCCTCCGCCTGCATGAGTACCGGGGACAGGGAGGCGAGGCGACAATCATCCTGCCCTTCCCCGTGACCTCGGCAGCGAAGGTGAATCTCTTGGAGCGCCAGCCTGAGGCGCTGGTGGTCGAGGGCGAGTGCGTTCGCCTTACACTTCGGCCGTGGGAAATCGCGACCCTGCGAGTCGTGCTCAAGAGCAGAGTGAGCTCAGTTCTGTAGTGTAGACGGAAGGAGATGCCAATGGCGACTGAGATTCGCCACGTTCGTGTTGAGGAGTTCGAGGACTTTATGCGCTATGTGGAGCGGGCCTTCGGGCACTCCAAGGCCTTCTTTCAGCGGGCCTATCCCCATCTCTACCAGCCCACGCGCGAGGCGCTGGAGTGGGCCTACGTCATTGAGGAGGAGGGCGAGATCGTCTCGCACGTGGGACTCTACCCCATCGAGACGGTGACGGCTGGTGTGCGTCTCTCCGTGGGCGGCATTGGCGCGGTATCGACGTCCCCCAGCTCCCGCGGCAAGGGTTATATGACTCAGCTTCTTGAGCATATCGTGGCGGAGATGCGGCGCATTGGATACCCAGTCTCGTGGCTGGGTGGCGACCGCCAGCGCTATAGCACCTTCGGTTGGGAGATCGCCTCGCCGACCTACGAGTTGACTTTCACGCCCAGGTCGCTGGCGTGGAATGATGTTGAGCCCGTCGAGGTCGAGGAAGTCTTGTCAGAGGAGGTCCTCGACACGATGCAACGGTTGCAGTCGGTCCCAGCTTGCCACGCTATCCGCCCCCACCTCAAAGATCAGATCCAGAAGATGGATCTGCGCTTCTGGGTTGCTGAGGATGGGTATGCAATCCTGGGTGGGCAGTCCCGCAGCCATATTCGTATCCTGGAGTTAGTCTCGGCCTCGGATAATGAGGCCGGGATGATCCGCGCGATGCTGGACTGGAATTTCGGCGATAAGGCCACGTGGACGTTGTCGATATGGGACCGGGCTCGGATCGGGCGGCTGATGCCTTGCGTGTCCTATTGGGGTTCGGGTTATAGTGGCATGTATCGGATCAATGACCTGGCGCAGCTCTTGATCAGCGCGCAGGACTATCTGAATAAGCGGGCTGCGCCGCTGCGCGATTTCGCGGTCGCCATCGGTGTTAGGGAGCACGATCAGACGACAGTCACCACCCTGATCGTCGAGGACGGGAAGGTGACGGTCCAGCCGGGAAACCACAGTGAGGCCTACGTGGAGCTGTCGGCGGTCGAGGCCGCACGCCTGGTTCTGGGCGGGCCCCCAATTCAAGACGAATCCCAGCTGCCCAAGGGACTGAGGACGCTCTTCCCGGTGCCCTGCTATGTCCTGCCACTCGACCATGCTTAACTCAAAGAGCATAGGAGGTCGCCAGCGCCGTGTGTGACGCGCTCCTCATCACCGAACATCTGAGCTGGATCCGGAACGGTACGATGCTTGTGGACGACGTGAGCGTTGAGATCATGGAGGGACAGGTCGTCGCGGTAGTGGGCCCCAGCGGCGCTGGCAAGACCTCCTTTCTGCGGCTGCTCAACCGTCTCTCGGAGCCCACCAAAGGGCGCGTGCTCCTCAATGGCGAGGATACGCGCGACCTACCGCCGCCGGAGCTCCGGCGGCGCGTGGGAATGATGATGCAGGCCCCATATCTCTTCCCGGGTAGCGTCGCGGAGAATATTCAGTTCGGCCCCGAGCAGCGGGGTGAGATGCTCTCCCAGGATGACGTTAATGAGCTGCTGACGCGCGTGGATCTGCCCGGCTACGCTCAGCGCAGCGTCAACACGCTCTCGGTGGGGGAGGCCCAGCGTGTCTCGCTGGCGCGAACGTTGGCCAACCGTCCGCAGGTCCTGCTGCTCGACGAGCCGACATCGGCGCTGGACGCCGAATCTGAGCGGAAGGTCGAGTCGCTGACTCTCGAGATCATCGAGGCTCAGGCTCTGACCTGCTTGATCGTTACCCACGACGCCGCGCAGGCGCGACGGATGGCAGAGGAAGCTATGCTGATCAAAGATGGCCGTCTGGTCACCTTTGGCAAGACAGAGGAGGTCATTGATGCTGAACCAGCTCTTCGATAACCAACTGCTGCTTGGTTCGGCCCAGGCAATTGTCACCACCTTGATGGTCCTCCTCGTGATCCTCATCGCCCACCGGCGCCAGATCTATCTGGAGGAGGAGACGTTGATTGCGTTGGCCCGGGGGATCACTCAAGTCGTGGCGGTCGGCTCGATCTTGTTGCTCCTGCTAAGGCAACCGACGTGGGTGAGCATCCCGGCCTTGATCGCGATGATCGTGGCAGCTGGCTTTATGGCTGCCAACCGGGTCGAGGACATCCCTGGCGTCTTCTGGATTTCGTTGAAGGCCATCGGTCTGGGCGCCGGGCTGACCATTGTGTTGATGACGGTGCTGGGCGTGATTGCGTGGGAGACCAGCGCCCTGATCCCTGTGGGCAGTATGGTGATTGCTAATTCGATGAACACGGCTGCCCTTGCCCTGGATCGGTTTCGTTCCGAGGTGCTCTCTCATGTCGGGGAGATTGAGGCGGCCCTAGCGCTCGGGGCGGAGCCGAAGGTGACGGTTCGGCGCTATGTACAGGCGGCGACAGAGGCGAGCCTCATCCCGCGCATAAACTCGCTGCGCTCGCTGGGCATCGTTTGGATTCCCGGCTTGATGACCGGTATGGTGCTGTCGGGAACGGACCCGGTCTACGCGGCGATCTATCAATTCGTGGTCATCGCGATGCTCTTCGCAGCCGGTGGCCTCGCTGCCTTACTGTGTATGCTCTTCGCCCGTTCGCAGATCTTTACCGCGGCGATGCAGCTGCGCCTGCGACCGCAGGAGCCCCGGCCTGACGCGTAGGGGATGTGATGAGGATGATCTGCACGTTGGGCGAGCTGCAGCAGCTCTCGCGGACTTGGTATATCATGTTTTGAGCGGAGGTCTGATGTCCGATCAAGAATCAGCAATCGTCGTCTTTGGTGCCCGCTGGTGTCCCGCTGTCGTGCGGATGCGCGCCTATCTCGACCGGCAGGACGTTGACTATGTCTATCGCGACATCGATAGGGACCCCGGTGCGATGGACGAGCTCCTGGAGCTGCGCGGTAAGGCTTGGGTCGTGCCCACCGTTGTGCTGCCTGACGGCACCGTTCTCGACAACCCATCGCCGCGTAAGTTAGCGCGGCAACTTGGACTCTGAGAATGTCCCGAAGGGGCTCTTGAAGCGTCAGTTTTGATCCGATCCTGAAGCTCTTCTCTGCGACCAGGTCAACAAGCCCGTTGAGGGTTAAGACGTTGCGACGTCCTTCCTTCTTGGCTCTCACCGTGATACACTTTGGGGGAAGAGTATATACGTGCCGGGGCGATCATTCTGTGCGCCGGATCGGTCTAGTTTGTGGGCTGAGGCGCGTACCCAGATTCGCTACGGCGCGGCGGTTAGATTGGGTATGCAACAAAACCCCGCGAGACAAACTCATATGGGTTCTCTACGAAAGGAGATACACGATGAAACCGGAAGTTGTCGCAGATGTTGACTGCCACACGGGGGAGAATCCCCTGTGGCATCCTGAGGAGAAGGTCGTCTACTGGGTGGATATCCCCAATGGTCGGCTCTACCGGTACGATCCGGCGACGGACGAGCACGAGCTGGCCTTCGAAGGCCCGCCCGTTGGAGGCTTCACGATTCAGGAAGATGGCTCGCTGCTGCTCTTTATGGCCAGGGGCATGATCGCTGTCTGGCGTGAGGGTATGGGAGTTTACCGCGACCTTGAGCTGGTTATCGAGGAGATCCCCGCCGAGCGGAATACCCGCTTTAACGATGTGATCGCCGACCCGGCGGGACGTGTTTTCTGCGGTACGATGCCCACGCCCGATCGTCCCGCCCACCTCTACCGTCTGGATACTGATGGTACCCTGACGATGATCCTCGACGATGTCGGCCTCTCCAACGGCTTGGGCTTTACACAGGACCGTCGTGGCCTCTATTACACCGACACTCGCAAGCAAAAGATCTATCTCTTTGACTACGATGAGGCAACCGGTGTGGTGAGCAACCAACGGGTCTTCGTCGATGTGCCCGAGGAGGAAGGTGAGGGGCACCCGGATGGGATGACCGTCGATGCTGAGGGCAACGTCTGGTCGGCGCGTTGGGATGGGTATTGCGTCGTGCAGTACAACCCCCAGGGCGAGGAGCTGCAGCGTATCGAGTTCCCGGTTCCCAAGGTATCGTGCCCGACCTTCGGCGGCGAGGACTATGCTGATCTATACGTGACGACGGCTAGCACTGGGAGTCGCGAGCAAGAGGGCCCCTTGGCGGGGTCGCTCTTCCGGATGAGTTCGGGTATCAGTGGCCTCCCCGAGTTCCGATCGCGGATCAACATGGCGTAAGCGGCTTTAGCCTTTCGAGCGGGTGCAGGTCGTTCGGAAGATTCCTATGACACAGGAGTTATGTCTATGCAGATTAGGACCATCGACGAGGGCCGTCGGCACAAGCGTGAGCTCTGGATCGACGAGGAGACGCAGGTTGCTCACCTGTGGGTGATCGATTATCCCATGCGCATTGGGCATGCTGAGGTGCGAATGGCGGGCATTGGCGGTGTCTATACTGAACGGGAACATCGTAGGCAGGGATATATGCGTCATCTCTACGAGGACACCGTGACCTATATGACCGACGAGGGATACGACGTCTCGATGCTCTTCGGGATTCCGGACTTCTACACGAAGTTCGGCTACGCTCCCTGCCTGCCAAAGTACCGCTTCACCATTAAGACCCGCGATGCGGAGGTTGCGATGGCCGACGCGCGTACTTATACATCGCATCCCATCGAGTCGGACGATATGCCTGCGGTCCTGGCGCTCTACAACGACGAGAACGCGAGCCGGACCGGCACCATTGTCCGGGACCCCGCTGATTTCGAGACTTTCGAAAGGGGGAGCTCTTGGGGTACGCCGGCTGAGACCGTACTGTGGGAGGGTGCGACGGGCGAGCTGCTGGGCTACGCTGTCTGGGACCGAGACAAAACGGCTGTGAAGGTGGCGGAGCTAGGCGCTCAAAGCGGCGAGCTCTATGGCACCCTACTTTATGGCTTCGCACAGCAGGCCGTCGCGAAGCGCTGCGAAACCATCACGTTCTACGCCCCGCCGGATCACGCCTTCGCCGAGTACGCGCAGCGGTTCGGAACGAGCTGGTCCATCGAGTACCCTCGGCATTCCGACGGCATGATGCGAATCCTGAACCAGCAGCCGCTCTTCGAGAAGCTGATCCCGCTGTTCGAGAGCCGTCTGGCCAATCCGCAGGTTGCCGGCATGTTGGGGTCGCTGACCATCGAGACCGACCTGGGGAGCACGATGCTGACGTTCAGTGGCGGAAAGGTCCGGATCGTCTCCGGGGAGGCCGAACCCGTGCATCTCTCGCTCTCTCAGGACAAGCTGATGCAGATGATTATGGGGTATCGCAGTGTCAGCGACGTCCTGACCGAGACCGATGTGAGTATGAGCGACCATGCGCTACCGCTCCTCAACGTGCTCTTTCCCAAGGGCATGCCGTTTGTGTGGCCGCCCGACTACTTCTAGGTCCTCGGCGGTGTAACGACCGCGTTCGATCCGTGATAGTGTGGCGAGACATTACAGTAAGCAGCTAACGAGGGAGGTATTCTATGCGGGTATTGGTTACAGGGGGGACCGGTGCGGTGGGACGGGAGGCCGTCAAACGGCTGGTGGCGCACGGCCACGATGTCACCGTCATCGGGCGTAGCCCGGACGTTGAGATCGAGGGCGGGACCTATCGGCAGTGTGATATCGTTGACTTTGACTGCGTGACAGAGGTCGTCAAAGGCATGGATGGTATCGTCCATTTGGCTGCCATCCCGAATCCGGCGCAGGGCACCGGCGAGGAGATCTTCCTCGCTAACGACATGGGCACGTTCAACGTCTATCGAGCTGCGGCGAATGCCGGCATCCGGCGCATCGTGAGCGCCAGCTCGATCAATGCCCTGGGGTACAACTTCGGCATCAAGCGCTTCAAACTCCAGTACTTCCCAATGGATGAGGCGCATCCGAGCTATACCACCGATCCCTATTCTTTTTCCAAGCAGATCATGGAGGAGATCGGTTACTATTTCTGGCGCCGAGAGGAGGTCTCCAGTGTCTTCTTGCGCCTCCCCGGCGTCTACGAGGTCACTGAGGAGAACGCCGAACGGATCAAAGGGTGGCGCACGCGGACGATGGAGGGCTATCAGGATCTTCTCTCCAAGCCCGACGAGGAGCAGCATGCCATCGCGCAGCAGATCGTCGAGCAGCACGACGAGCTGCGGGCGCGCCGGGCCTTTGAGAAACGCGGGCACTGGCGCGAGCTGCGCGATCTCCCGTATGCCGGTATCATGTTCGGGTACAGTAACTTCTGGGCCAGCATCGACGCCCGCGACTCGGCGCAAGCGATCGAGCTGGGGCTTCTGGCGGAGTACGACGGCAGCCATCCGCTCTGGGTGAACGATAGCCATAACTCCGCCGGGGTCCCGACGCAAAAGCTGGTCGAGCTCTTCTACCCCGACGTTCCGCTCAAGCGACCGCTGGAGGGGACCGAGACCCTGGTCAGCATCGACAAGGCACGGACGCTGTTGGGTTTCGAGCCGGAGTACTTGATCCGCCGCTGGTACAATTAGGAAAGATGGCCGTGGACTGCGGCCATCTTAGGCGCTTGGTCTGCCAGCGAGCTTTTTCTAGCCGGACTGTGCACCAGCAATTACAGAGAGGAGCTGACGATGTTCATCGTTCACGTTTTCGTCCATGTCAAGCCCGATGATGTAGAGGCCTTCAAGGCCGCTACCGTGGAGAACGCAACAAACAGCGTACAGGAGCCGGGCATCGCGCGCTTCGACGTCGTCCAGCAGCTCGACGACCCCACCCGCTTCGTGCTCGTCGAGGTCTATCGCACCCCTGACGATCCTGCCAAACACAAGGAGACCGCGCATTACAAAACCTGGCGCGACACCGTCGCTGACATGATGGCCGAGCCGCGCTCCAGCATCAAGTACGAGAACGTCTATCCCGACGAGTCGGGGTGGGATTGACGCTCAAAAGCTTGTATTGTGTTACACTTAGCCTAGAGTTTGTCGATAGCCGCATGTACCTACGCGTTTTGCTGATAAGGACTTGCTCAAGCGCAATTGAATGATGGAATGGAAGGGTTAGGTTGAGTATGAGCACAGTTGTGATTGAAGTGCCTGAGGAGACGCTCCTTGCTCTGAAGTTGTCTAATGCAGAGGCTGCCGAAACGGTACGGATGGCCGCTGCGGTTAAGCTCTTTGAGCTGGGGCGTCTCTCTTCGGGGGCAGCCGCCCGGCTAGCCGGCGTACCCCGTGTTGTCTTCCTGACCAAGCTCACGGACTACGGGGTCGACACCTTCGACCTGACGGAAGAGGAGCTTCAACGGGAAACACGCCTTGGTTAAGATCATCTGTGATACGTCGGTGCTGCAATACCTTCACCAGTTGGAACTGCTTCACATTCTCCCCGCGTTGTCTGAGGATGTGATCATACCTCCTGCGGTCGCGGAGGAGGTAGCGGTTGGCCAGGAGTTGGGCGTAAGCTTGCCTGATGTGGCTGAGCTGGATTGGATCACACTCCGTGAACCCGTCAGTACTGCTGCTCTGCCGCTGATCACGGAACTGGGACCTGGGGAGGCAGAGGTTCTGATCCTGGCTCTAGAGTGCCCGGAGAACGTAGTCGTCCTCGATGACGCATTGGCGCGCCGAGTGGCTCACATGTTGGATCTATCGCTGACCGGTACGTTGGGACTGCTGATTGATGCGAAGCGGGCGGGACTCATCGAAGCTGTTGAGCCGTACCTAGACCGGCTAGAGGCACTCCGCTTTCGCTTAGCAGAGCGTACGCGTTTGGCGGTCCTCCGTCTGGCTGGTGAGACGTCCAAGTGAGCTGGGTAGTCTGACCCACAATGTTCGGCGCTTTGCTACTGGGCCAGTTATTGCGCTGAACATCGATTGCGCAGCACGCGTATCACCGATAGCATAGCCTTGCCGGACAGTATGGATGACTCAGCACCGAAAGCTTGTGCTGGTCGAGGTCTATCGCACCCCTGACGATCCTGCCAAACACAAGGAGACCGCGCATTACAAAACCTGGCGCGACACCGTCGCTGACATGATGGCCGAGCCGCGCTCCAGCATCAAGTACGAGAACGTTTTCCCAGACGACACGGGCTGGTGAAGATCAAGATCCCTACAGGGGGCAGCATTGACCGACACGACTACACCGATCCGCAAGTTATCCCGCTCCGGCGTCATCGTAGCCGACGGAGACCGCTGCTTGGCCTGCCGTGAGTGCGAGGTCGCGTGCTCGCTCTATCACGAGGACGAATGCGGTCCTGCTCTATCGCGGATCCGCATCGACTTTGATGACTTTATCCCCGGGCCGCCCACGATCACGGTGTGCAAGCAGTGCGATTGGCCAGCGTGCTACTATGCGTGTGCATCCCTCTGGGACGACCCTGCGATCTTCATCGATCAAGCAACTGGCGCTCGTGGCATCGACCCCCAGAAGTGTCGCGGCTGCGGGGCGTGTGCGCGTGCGTGTCCATTGATGCCCGAGCGCGCGGTGATCGCGTCCCGGCGCTCGGCACATAGGCAGATTTACCTCAAGTGCGATCTATGCTACGATCGACCGGAGGGCCCGATTTGCGTCAAGATCTGTCCGGGTGCCGCGCTCACGCTCATCTCCGCCGAGGAAAGGCGGACGTGAGATGAACTCAACACCCTTTGACACGAACAGCACGGGCCAAGGGCCCTACGGCTGGACCGGCAGGATCCTGCGCGTCGATCTCTCCGCTGGTGAGGTCTCCACGACCGATACCATGCGCTACGTTCCCGCCTTCATCGGGGGCCTGGGGGTCGCGGCGCGCATCGCGTGGGAGGAGCTTCGCCCCGGCGTCGGGCCCTTTGACCCGGAGAATATGCTCTTCATCATGGTGGGTCCGCTGACCGGTACGCTGGCGTCGGGCGCGGGACGCGTGGAGGTCCTGGGCATCGCGCCGCAGCAACATCCACCGGTCTTCTCCCGCTCGGGGATGGGCGGTCACTGGGGCGCGGAACTGAAGTACGCGGGGTACGACGGCATCATCGTCCGGGGTAAGGCCGATAAGCCCGTCTATATCTGGATTGACGATGGACACGTCGAGATACGCGACGCTGCTTCCCTTTGGGGGAAGGGCAACTACGCTACGACCCGGGCGTTGCGCATGCGCCACGGCTCGAAGGCGCGGGTCATCTCCTGTGGGCAGGCTGGTGAACACCTCTCGCGAATTGCCGTAATTCAGACCGAGACTGGCAACGCTGCCGGGCAGGGCGGCTTCGGCGGTGTGATGGGCGCCAAGAATCTGAAGGCCATTGCTGTGCGAGGAGCGCAGGGCGTCAGGATCGCGAGGCCACAGGCGTTTCTAGATCTATGCATGCACGCGAGTCGCGAGGGGCCTAGACCGGGTATGCCAGACTGGCGTGAGCGGTTTCGCGAGCGTATGGCCGAGCGCGCGCGGGAAGCAGGGGTTACGTTCCGTTGGCGTAAGTGCGGCTTCTGTACCACCCCCTGTTCCTATCCGATCGTGGAAAACGCGCAGTCGACCGATGGTTCGAGCGTGCCCGCCGTGGCACGCCACTGCTGGGGTTACATTGGCGCCTCTCCCAACGTTGATGCCGTCGCTAGGGCGATGACCAGCGACTACGGGCTGAACGGATGGGAGATCTCCTTTGGCACGATCCCCTGGCTGCAGATGTGCAAGCAACATGACCTGATCGACGAGATCGACGGTATTGAGATACCTGTGCCTGCCAAGCCGATCGAGTATATGCGCGACGCGGCGCCCTACGACGCTGAGTTCATCCATATGCTGCTGCACAAGATCGCATTCCGCGAGGGCGACATCGGTGATGCACTCGCCGAAGGCACCTGCTACGCCGCAGAGAGGCTCTTCGACGGGGCAGGCGTCCCGTTGCTGGAGCGCATTTATCCTCGCCAATGCGGGCAGACGGAGCATTGGGGTGGGCACTGGGGCCCTGGCGGTACCGTCTACTGGCCCTGGTGGCTCCCTCCTATCCTGCAGTGGTGTGTGGACACCCGGGATCCGGCTAATGACTCGACGCATCAATGGACCGAACACGTGCAGCATTATCTGCCCGAGAGTGGGCCCAACCGTGGTCCGTTCTCGGTGGAGAAGATGCGCGCTGCCTGTGCTAAGGTCTACGGCAACCCGGACGTCTGCGATCCGGCATTCAGCTACGATCCGCCGGAGGCGAAGGCGATACCGGCTATCTGGCACAGCCACCGGGGGATGGTCGTCGACTCCCTGATTCTGTGTGATTATGAGCACACGCGTGTCTTCAGCAGTTCGACGGCGGACGGTGTCGCCGATACAGCGTTGATGTCCAGGCTCCTGTCTGCATGTACGGGCTATGATATCAGCGAGGCGGAGCTCGACCGCGCTGGGGAGCGCATCTGGACGCAACTCCGCGCGATCGATGTGCGCAACTTCGGGCGCGACCGCGCGATCGATGAATCTACGCTCGATGGCTTTATGTATCCTGGCAAGGACGACGGTGTGATGCTGGATCGGGTGAAGTTCCTGACGCTCCTGGATGCCTACTATGAGTTGAGTGGTTGGGACCTTGAGAGCGGTTGGCCCACGCGGGCCAGATTGGAGACGTTGGGGCTTGGCGATGTTGCTGATGAGCTGGAAGGCGTCGGTCCCAAGAACACAGATAGTCTGGATGGATAAGTGAACGGAGGACATCACTATGGCGTTCAATGTTAAGAAGCGCGGCAAGTTGACCTATTATTATCACGGTGAGAAACCGGTGCTGTCCGCACTGGTCACGGAGGAGCTGCCCGATGGGGATCTCAAGATCTCCTTCGCCGGTTTGACCGGCGGTTACTCCGCCAAGGGCGTGCTGGGACTCGATGAGCTGGTGACGATGGAGCCCAAGGAGGAGATCCCGCTCGTCTTCAAGAGCTGGGAGCTCTGGTTGCAGGAGGCCGGTATCTGCGACTCTTTGAAGGACGTGGACTTCATCGAGATCCACGCCTTTGGCTGCCAGCCCAAGACGCCGAACCCGCTTGTGGATCCTGTGGGTTACGCTGCCGAGCAGGACCGCTTGCGCAAGGCCTACGCCGAAGCCTACCGGGACTTCTTCGCCGAGTACCTCCCCGACAACGGGGTGCCGGCTCGGTTCACCGTGCATCTGGTCGACGTGCCGGACAAAGCCGCGTCCTACGAGTTCTACGGGACGGCGCTCTATCAAAAGGCGCTCCAGAAAGCGTAAGTATTCGGACGTAAACGCCCTTCTCCGCGGGGGAAGGGGCAACGCTTGTGCCGGCCCACGCCGCCGCTCCCTCCCTTTCTAGAAGAGGGTTGGGGGAGAGCGGCGTACGGGCTCGCCCCATATACGTTCCGCATCGCATCGCAACAGAGAGGTGCTTGTGACAACTAACTCGGAAAACCAACAACCGCCGCTTGACCTGCTGCTGAAAGGCGGCCACGTCATCGATCCGGCGAACGGCGTTGATGGGCCTATGGACGTGGGCATCAGCGGGAAGACCATTGCTCGTGTTGCCCCAGAGATCCCGGTAAGTGCGGCGGCGACCGTCGTGGACGTCTCCGCTCACAAAATCACACCGGGCATCCTCGATATCCACACGCACGTCTACCCCTTTGTGCCGAGCGACGCGGCCTACGTCGGAGGCGTGAACGCCGACGCACACTTGCTTGCCTCCGGCGTGACGACGACGGTCGATGCCGGGACCGTCGGCTGGATCGACTTCCCGGACTTCAAGGCGCACTACATCGATAGTGCCCAGGTCCGCATTCTTGCCTTCCTGAATATCGCCGCTGGTGGCATGGTGGACACCGCCTCGGAGCAGGAGCTTGACGCGATGCAGCCTCAGGTCGCGGCTGCGCTTGCCGAGGCGTACCCGGACGTGATCGTTGGGATCAAGGCTGCCCACTACTGGACACGGCATCCTTGGGATGCGGCCCATCCCCCCTGGGCGTCGGTGGAGCGGGCCGTCGAAGCCGGTGAGCTGTGCGGTAGGCCGGTGATGGTCGACTTTTGGCCACGTCCACCCGAGCGTTCCTATCCCGACCTGATTCTCAACAAGCTGCGCCCTGGCGATATCCACACCCACGTCTTTGCCCAGCAGTTCCCCGTGATCGACGAGGACAGGGAGGTCTACGATCATCTCTTCGAGGCGCGTGCAAGGGGCGTCATCTTCGATCTGGGCCATGGCGCTGGGAGCTTCTGGTTTCGCAACGCAATTCCAGCCCTGCAACAGGGATTCCCACCGGACTCGTTGAGCACTGATCTCCACATGGGCAATATCAACGGGCCCGTCGTCAGTATGCTGACCACGATGTCGAAGTATCTGAGTATGGGGATGCCGCTTTCGGAGGTTATCATGCGCTCCACCGTGGCGCCGGCTCGCGAGATTGATCGTCCGGACCTGGGGACGCTGAGTGTCGGTTCGGAAGCTGACCTCGCCGTGTTCAAGCATCTGGAAGGCACCTTCGGCTTCACCGACTGCGGCGGCGCTAGAATGACCGGCCACGAGAAGCTGGAGTGCGCGATGACCGTGAGAGCCGGCGAGATCGTCTACGATCCGACGGGCCTGAGCATGCCGGAATGGCAGCACGCGCCGGAGTCTTACTGGCGTATCCCGGATCTTCAGACTTAACGGCGAGACCTTTGAGCTCTTTTTGAGAGCTCAAAGAGTCTACGGACCAATGGGCCCCAGGCCCCAAGAAAGCGGTGATGATGGACATCTACGATGAGCTTGGTGTCACGAAGGTGATCAACGGCGCGGCGACGCTAACCCGGTTAGGGGGCTCGCTGATGCCGCCGGAGGTCCTGGCTGCGATGGCCGAGGCCGCACAGCACTTTGTCGATATGGATGAGCTGCAACAGAAGGTTGGGGAGCGGTTGGCGGCGTGGACCAAGAACGAGGCGGCCTATGTCTCCTGTGGCGCTGCAGCCGGCCTGGCGCTGAGCACGGCGGCCTGTATCACTGGCCTCGATCTCGAGAAGCGCGAGCGGCTCCCCTACACCGAGGGGATGCAGAACGAGATTGTGATTCATAAGCGGGGACGTGTCGGCTATGCGTTCGCCATCCGGCAAGCCGGAGGTCGGCTTATCGAGATTGGGACTGAGGAGGGGGCGACCCCTCACGAGATGGAACGGGCCATCAACGAAAGCACGGCTGCTGTTTTCTATTTTCACAATCCTAACTTCATGCCAGGACAGGTGCCCCTGGAGCAGGGGATTGAGATCGCCCATCAAGCGGGCATCCCGCTGGTCGTCGATGCCGCCGCGCAGATTCCGCCCGTCGAGAGTCTGTGGCGCTTCACCGAGATGGGCGCCGACCTGGTGCTCTTCAGCGGTGGCAAGGGACTGCGCGGACCGCAGAGCAGTGGTCTGATTCTGGGCCGCAAGGACCTCATCGAGGCGTGTGCCTTCAATGCCTGCCCCCGCCCCTTCATCGGCAGACCGATGAAGGTGGGCAAGGAGGAGCTCGTGGGGCTTATGACCGCAGTGCGGCTCTACCTCGATCTGGACCACGACCAGCTGATGCGGACCTACGAGGAGCAGGTGCAGGCAGTGATCGCCGCCTTCTCGGATCATCCCTATATCTCCGCCCGACGCAGCTTCCCCAGCGAGGCCGGGCAACCTATGCCACGCGCGGAGATCACCTTCGATGAGGATGCCCTGGGCATCACGCGAGATGAGATTCTGACACGACTGAGCACGGGTAAGCCTAGCATCGCGCTGGCTGAGGCGGGAGAGCGTGGCGTTTTCGTAAATCCCCAGACCCTCGTACCCGGTCAGGAGCAGATCATCGTCGACCGGATCAAGCAGGTGATCCAAGGATAAAGGAGCTGGTTGGCCTAAAGTCGCTACTGTGGTCAACAGGTGCCACCCGTCCCTCTCCATTGGCAAAGGAGACCCAAAAATGGCGCTCACCCCGGGACAGACGCTGCAGGATCGCTATCGCATTACCGGCATGCTGGGCCACGGCGGTATGGGCGCCGTCTATCGGGCATGGGATACTCGGCTGGGCATCGCGGTGGCGCTTAAGGCCATGACGCCCGAGCCTGGACTGGACGCTGCCCTCCTGCACCAGGCACGCGAGCAATTCTATGCCCGACTCCGACGCCAACCGATACTCCGAGCCCGACCGCCGAGCCGCAGCCCGATCTCATCGTAGCGAGCGCAGACCAATTTGAAGACGAAGCTGGCCTCAGGGCGGCGCACAATATCAATTCCCCAGGTGGTTCCACAGTCTGCATATTGCGCTTGACAGCGCCGTCACGTCAGCTCGCTGACAGCCAAGTGATTGCATTTTCGTATTCCATTCAGCGATATAGCCCCAACGATTATTGTGGATTCGAGCGCTGGCGATCCGAGCTACAAGAGCGGAATAATCGTATAGACTTGGGCGCCATTACTTATTACGGAATCTACGTTAATGGACAACCAGGGGCACAAGGCGTGATTTACCTTGATCGCGTTCGCGTGATGGCACCATAGGGGTCCCGACGCGCGATAATCTTAGGCCTGAGCCTGATCTTGGCGCCGTTCCTCCCCGATGATCTCCATCGCCCATTCTGCCGCCCGCTTCACCACGCCCGTGCACTTGTCGGCGTGGGCGCCAGCCGCCTCAAAGGCCTCGCGCTCGGCAGGGTCGCGTAGATCGAAGGGACGGCCCAGGACCGCGCGGTGGACATCGTGGCAGGTGATGCCACCGTAAGCGACCAGATACCGCTCGCGCAGCCGCTGCACCATGGCGTAGGTGCGGTACTTGTTTTCCCGGTCGCCGTCGAAGGCCTCGCGGCGTCGCGGGTAGAGCATCCCGAAGGCCATGGTGGCGCCGATAAACGCACCGCACGTGCCGTCTCCGGCTAATCCCACCCCTCCGGCGAAGCCCGTCGCGGCTTCAAAGACGGCGTCGACAGCACAAGCGTCGAACTTCCCTAGCGTGTCCAGGATCGCAGCCAGCGTGCATTGGCCGCAGCCGTGATAAGTCTGCTCGTATTGGAAGGCCAGCGCTCCAGCCTCCTGTGCTCGCTCGGTCCAGGCAGAGTCCCGTCTCAGCTGCGCGTAGGCTTGCTCAATCGCAGCGATGACGTCGGCCTCGCGATCGGTCAGGCTGCACAAACTGCGCACGGCGGCGGATAATCCGAGCTCCTCGATCTGCGCCCGCACCACTGGCGCCACTTCGTCGTTGGGGTTTGGATAGAGCAATGCTGCCGCCACCGCGCGTGTTAGGTGTGGCGTAGTGATCCCGTGCCGACGCGCCAGCAGCAGCGGTCCGACCAGCCGGTCCCGGCGCCTGAGCTTGCGGCGCGGATCTGCGCCGTAGCGGGCAACGGTATCGCCCAGAGCGGGGTTGTTTGTCTGCGCCAGCACACCCGCGATCCACTGTGACATCTCATTGTCACCCCAGCCGTGTTCGGCCTGCAGCGCCCGGCGTGACTCATCCAGTGCGCCCTCGGCCTCGGCGAGGACGGTGGGGTCCGTAAAACAGTCCACGACCGTCTCACACCCGTGCAGCGCGCCGAAGTAGGCCAGCGCGGCGTGAAAGGTGTTGTAAGTGTAGAGTTTGCGCATCTCCTCGGCGCGCATGTCGTCCACCGGACGGAGGCCGGGCACAGGAGGGAGGCCGCCCTTGAAGGCATGACGCTCCACCGGAAACTCGGCGTAGCCGTTGGTCCAGACAAGCAGGGGGTCACGCGCTACCTCCTTAGGAGGTGGATCGGCAACCATGCGGATGACGAGGCTCTCGACGATGCCGACGTGCGTTTCTGCCCAGGCTTGCACGTCGGGTGGCAGCGCGGCCCACAAAGGTTCGCGAAAGGCGGGACCGGCGTGGGCCAGGTTGGCACAAAGGATGATGTCCAGCGTGGCCTCCGGGCGTTCCCTCTGCCGCAGGCACAGGCCGGACGCTAACTGCTGCGCGACGGCTGGGAAGTCCTTGGGGAACACCGCCACCGCTGCCGGGTCGGCAGCCGAGACGGCGGCAGCCACCTCAGCTTCCTGCGTTGTTGCGAGGGCCTCGAAGTCGCTGACGATCCGGTCTTGGCGCTCGCGACCATCTGTCCGCACGACGGTGTACTGCCCGAGCTCGCGCAGGCTGGCCACCAGCGCTTCAGCCTGATCCACAAAGACAATCCGGTACCCGGCGTCGGCGAAGAGGTCGGCCACAAAGCCGCGGCCGATCCGCCCCGCGCCCCAGATCACGATTGTGTTAGTCACTGTCTCTACTCCCTTGATCTGCTCAGTCAAACGAATCGTTGCGCTATGCGTCATCTAGATTGAGCGTGACGCCCAATTCATTCCTATCCGCACACCTCCAACGTGTCGGATCTTCATCGCTGCCTCCCTTCCACGAACG